>NZ_CP101717.1:1261672-1577090 GCF_030643825.1 Salinispirillum sp. LH 10-3-1 | reverse complement strand
AACAATCTGATGACATTGAAATCGAATTACTGATGGATGTTGCCAACATCCTGATCGGTGCCTTCATTCGCAAGTTTTCCGAACAGGTTGACCTGAATTTTAGCCAAGGCCACCCCACCGTTCTGGGGCAGCATCAGCCTATTCGTGATCTGTTGAAACCCACCAACCACAGTTGGCACAAGACGCTTTCTATAGAGATCAGCTACAACATTGAGAACCATAACGTTCATTGCGACCTACTGGTGCTCTTTACCGAAGAGTCACTGCCCGTGCTCTGGAAAAAAATACAGTACCTTTTGGATTAAAGATGGCTGATAACAACGATATCCGCGATTTTCACTGGATGGTTGAGATCCTGCAAACCATAGACATTGGGCTAGTGGTGATTGATAACGAATATCACATTACCACCTGGAATGCATTCATGGAGAATCACTCGGGTAAGCAAGCCAGCAGTGTTAAGAACAAAAGTCTCTTCGCGGTATTCCCAGAATTACCCGAGCAATGGTTTCGGCAAAAAACCGACACCGTTCGCATGCTCAACATCCGCACTTTCACCACTTGGGAACAACGGCCATATCTAGTGCGCTTTCGGAATTACCACCCGATCACCAGCACCGCCGAGTTCATGTATCAGAACAGCATGCTCTACCCCATTGTCGACACACGCGGGGAGGTTACACACATTGCGCTGGTTATCTTTGACGTTACCGACATCGCAACCAGCAAACTAGCGCTGCAGGATGCCAATGGTGAACTGGAGCGATTAAGTCGAACGGACGGATTGAGCCAACTGTTCAATCGTTCTTTTTGGCAGGAGTGCTTACACCGAGAACTGCAACGCAGCCGTCGCCACCAGCATCCAGCCAGCTTGATTATGTTAGACGTAGACTTTTTTAAGCAAGTAAATGACACACATGGGCATGTGGCCGGCGATGATGTGATCCGCTTTATCGGTCGTCAATTACGTCTGAATATCCGCGAAACAGACATAGGTGGACGTTACGGCGGAGAAGAATTTGCGATTATTCTGCCGGAGACGACCGCACAAGATGCACTTGTCTTTGCTGAGCGCTTGCGCCACATCATTGAAGAATCCACAATGAAGCATGACAGCACTGAGTTCAATATCACCATCAGTTTAGGCATTGCTGAGCTGAACGATCAAATGGGAACTGAACAAGATTGGATAGAAGCTGCTGATCATGCCCTTTATGAATCAAAAGACGGCGGGCGCAATAGCACAACGATCTACACAGCGAAGTAGCACTGAGCTGTGTACTAGCTACTAAGCGCCCCCAGCCAAGCCTGTAGAGCTTGATCGCATAGATCCCCCTTTCCGACATACACCAAGCGAGTTGGCGGAAATTGCCGCAAGTACTCGGCTTGCTCAAGCAGGTCAGGCAGGTGTTTATCGTAGGTTTCTTCACTGTAGCTCGGTGGCCGAAAGACCCGCAAACGCTCCGCTAGGTCGTCACAATCCACCTGTAAAGGATCCTTGTCGCCCAAAATGCACGCCTGACCGGACATGGGGTAGGCGTAGATGAACGTAAAGCCCGGCGGGATGTCGGTATTGGCCAGAATGACCGCGGCACTGCGAGAGACATCGACAAATGGGAGATGGCGACCATCTAGATACCCATAGAGATGTATTTCAACTCTATGTTGCCTTAGCAAGTCCAACAATGTCCTGATTTCGGGAACAACAGGCAAGGGATACGGCATATTTCCCCAGTATAATTTTCAGTTAGTCATTCTCTAAGAATAGACTGCACAGTGCGTATAACCTACCGACTAAAATCACAATCCTAGACAAAAACAAAATAAAAACAAGACATTATTCGGGCTTATGCACGATGTAGTGCAAATACCGAGCAAAAGGACGGTATTCCAAACGCTGCCCCAACTCCCACTCTAACTCTATTTGATCTTCCAAGCGTGGATTATCTTTGAACAATGGCCACATGAAGTCAGTAAAACAACGAACGCCCAAGCGCTCAGTCACGTTCATGCCAAGATCGCTGAGCCAAGACTCCACATCCAGAATATTCAACGGCGAAACAGGCGTCAGCCCCTTTCTATCGCCGGCATAATGATTGCTCGTCGCCTTGCGCAAATTACCTTTAAGCAGGTTTTTAAAAATTATGCTCTCTGCATTGTAGAACAAAAGCGACAAATAGCCACCCGGCGCCACTCGATCACAAAGACTCGCCAAACCATCTTTTGGCTCTACCAACCACTCCAACACCGCATGTCCTAAGACCAAGTCAAACTGCCCCTGCAACGCTTGTAAAGGCCCCTGAGCCCATTTTATTGCAGCCGTGCCAACCCCTTCAGGCAAATTGCGTTGTGCCGCTACCAGCATTTCTGGGGCTAGGTCGTTGTAAGTCACACGATGCCCGTGACCGGCAAATAACGCAGTCATTTGACCTAAGCCACCTGCAGCATCCAACACACGCAAGGGTTTTTCTTGCTGACAAAATGGCTGCATGGCTCGCGAAACGATGGCCATACGAATCTGACCCTTACGCGAGTCATAGATGTTTTTTTGAAAACGGTCGACCAGATGAGAAAAGCTAACGTCACCGGATGTCACAAAGAGACTCCACCAGAATAACGATAAAATTGCAGCGCCTGAACGGCGAGAACATAGATTGGAAAAGGAGGGAAATTTGGTCGGGCATAGAGGATTTGAACCTCTGACCCTCGCCACCCCATGACGATGCGCTACCAGACTGCGCTAATGCCCGACTACGCGGAGGATAATACTCTAACCGATTGAAAATACAAGCCTTTATTTCAGCCAGTCTCTAGCCTCTTCCAGCATATCCAGCAACTCTGAAATATCGTTGCGGGTGATGCTGACAATTTTCGGTGGCTGTTTCGGGATACGTAAATGCCCTAAATCAAAGTCGGCCCCAATGTCTTCGGCCGTCAGTCGCGCCGAATCATCGCGCTCTATAGTGTGCGACGACACCACAGCGGGACTCATTGCTTCCTCTAAGGAAACAGGCGGCTTAGCGGGCTTTTGCCGGGATTTCTGCTCTTGTTCAAGCTTCTGTCTGGCACCATTGATGGTGAAGCCTTCCTCGTAGAGCAGTTGCCGAATAGTATGAATAAGGAGCACGTCGTCACGCTGATAATAACGCCGATTGCCGCGTCGCTTCACCGGATTCAGTTGCGGAAACTCTTGCTCCCAATAACGCAATACATGGGTCTTCAAGCCGCAAAGCTCCGCCACTTCACCAATGGTGAAGTATCGTTTGGCTGGAATATCAGGCATGTTATTCGACGTCCAGCCCAACATTACCGTCGTAATTCTCAACCTGCACCTTTAGCTTTTGGCCAGGCCGGAACGTTACGACACGCCGCGCAGAGATCGGTATTTCTTCACCCGTTTTAGGGTTTCTTCCCGGTCTCTGTCGCTTATCACGCAGGTCAAAGTTACCGAAACCGGATAACTTTACCTGCTCGTTGTGCACCAGGCTTTCTGTTATCTCTAAGAAAAACAGTTCAACCATCTCTTTGGCTTCGCGCTTGTTGAGCCCCAGCTCTTCGTACAAACGTTCAGCCATTTCGGATTTGGTCAGTGCCATGGTTCAGCTCCTCAATGTCGCCTCAAAATCCTCTTGCAAGCGCTCTATGACAGCGTTCATGGCGGTTGTGACTTCCTCTTCAGCCATCGGGCGCTCTGGGTGTTGCCACGTCAGCTGCAGTGCAATACTGCGCAACCCGGCCCCAATACGTTCACCCTCATAGACGTCGAAGACATCTGCGCTCGTTACCCACTCTCCAGCAACTGTTTTAGCTGCGGACAGTAGGTCGTGCGCTGGTACCGAAGTACCCACCACCACGGCAATATCACGTCGACTTGCGGGGAATCGGGAGATTCCCTTATAAACAGGAATGCGGCGCGTAATAACCGCATTAAAATCCAATTCAAATACATAGGCCGGCTTCTTCAGGCCCAGTGCTTTGTCCAAGCGTGGGTGAATACGACCCAACACACCAACGCTTTCACCATTGACCATGACAATGGCGGCCTGACCAGGGTGCAGGTAAGGCACATTCGTCGGCGCGAAGGTAATCTCATTACCCTCTGACAACGCCAGCAAAGCCTCGACATCACCTTTCAGGTCGTAGAAGTCGACACCGGCTGCACCGTTCAACCAAGAGACACCAGAACGTGGACCATAAATCAGACCAGCAACCTTTTTATCTTGCTGTAAGGTATCCAGCGCACCACGAAACACCAAACCGGTTTCGAACAAGCGCACCCGGTCTTGCTGACGCTTAATGTTGTGCTGCAAAGCACCCAACAATCCGGCAATAACGGTGGTTCGCATCACACCGAGGTCTTCAGATATAGGGTTCGCTAACGCTAATGCCGTCACGTCCGGCTCTAGCAGTGCCTGCAATTCCGGCGCAACAAAGCTGTAACTCACGACTTCCTGGTAACCCAAAGACACCATGCGCTGCGCGATCAACCGGCCACTTTGTACCGATTCAGGCAACGGCGATATCGCCATTGGTGCTACCGGATAAGACACCGGCAGACGGTCATAGCCGTATATTCGACCAACTTCTTCAATCAAGTCTGCAGTAATCGAAATATCAAAGCGCCAGCCGGGCACACTGACGGTCCACTGTTCATTGGCATAGTCGACACCAAAGCCAAGCCCAGTAAGAATGCGTGTGACCTGCTCTGTCGGAATATCCAACCCCAGCGCCGCAGCGATCTGAGCATGGGATACTGTTACGGGCGCGACGTTAGGCAAGTGCTCTTCGGCCACTACTTCTGAAACCGGGCCGGGCTCACCACCCACAATTTCCAGCAACAACGCAGTTGCACGCTCCATGGCGCGCGCTTGTAATGCATGGTCCACCCCACGCTCGTAGCGATGCGATGAATCGGTGTGCAAACCGTACGAACGAGCTTTACCCGCCAGTTGCAGTGGTGCGAAAAACGCGCACTCTAAAAAGATATCGCGTGTTTCACCGCTGATACCCGTATTCTCGCCACCCATCACCCCAGCCATAGCCAGCGGGTGCTTTTCATCGGCGATCACTAGGGTATCACTTCGTAAATTAACGGTTTGGCCATCCAGCAAGGTCAGCGATTCGCCTTCATTTGCCCAACGCACGTGAATCCCGCCGTTCAATGTCGCCAAGTCAAAGCCATGCATCGGCTGACCCAACTCCAACATCACGTAATTGGTGACATCGACCACAGGGTCAATGCTGCGCACACCGCCGCGTCGCAAGCGCTCTTGCATCCATACCGGGGTAACGGCTTTGGCATCGATATTACGAATCACCCGACCCAGATAGCGTGGGCAGCCTTCCGGCGCCATAACGGCGATGGGAAACATGTCACTGACCGTCGCAGGCACAGCCGGTATTTCAGGCGCACACACCGGCACCTCATTCAACACGCCCACTTCACGGGCGAGGCCGGCGATACTGAGGCAGTCGGCACGGTTCGGCGTAAGATCCACTTCGATGCACAGGTCGTCTAAATTCAGGTAGCTGCGAATATCGGTGCCCAAAGGTGCATCAGCGGGCAGTTCCATAATGCCGTCGTGGTCGTCGGACAGTTCCAACTCTTTACCACTGCACAGCATGCCAAAGCTTTCTACCTGACGCAGCTTGGCTTTTTTAATCTTGAAGTCACCCGGCAGTACCGCGCCAACGCGGGCAAAGGCGACTTTCAAACCAGCACGCGCATTGGGCGCGCCGCACACAACAGACCAAGATTCAGTGCCGTCGTTTACACGGCACACTTGCAGCTTGTCGGCATTGGGATGGGGTTCAGCGGATTCGATTTCAGCGACCACTACGCCTGTAAACTCGCCTGCAACAGGCTCCGCGCCGTCGACTTCCAAACCCGCCATGGTGACCTGGTGCATTAAAGCATCAGAATCTATTGCCGGGTTTACCCACTGTCTTAACCAGGTTTCGCTAAATTTCATGATCAATTACTTGTCTGTTGGACTTCACTTAAACTGCGCCAAAAATTTCAAATCGTTCTCAAAGAACATGCGCAAATCGTTTACACCGTATCGCAGCATTGCCAAGCGCTCTACACCCATACCAAAAGCAAAGCCCTGATAGCGCTCGGGGTCAATATTGGCGTACCGCAGTACTTCAGGATGCACCATGCCACAGCCCATCACTTCGAGCCAACCGGTATGGCTGCACACGCGGCACCCCTCACCACCACAGTGCACACATTCCATGTCGACTTCCGCCGACGGCTCTGTAAAGGGGAAATAACTGGGCCGGAAACGCACGGCCAGGTCTTTTTCAAAGAACTCACGCAGAAAAGATTCAACAGTGCCTTTCAGGTCGGCAAAACTGACTTTCTCATCAACCAGCAGACCTTCCATCTGGTGAAACATCGGCGTATGAGTCAAGTCGGAGTCGCAACGATAAACGCGACCAGGGCAGACTATACGTACCGGAGGTTCTTGCTGACTCATTACACGTACCTGAACGGGTGACGTGTGCGTGCGCAACAAGCGAGTGGCATCAAAATAGAAGGTGTCATGCATGGCCCGCGCGGGGTGATGCGAAGGAATATTCAACGCTTCGAAGTTGTGATAATCGTCTTCAACTTCCGGACCTTCGGCAACCAGATAACCCATGCGTGTGAAGAAGTCCGTCATGCGTTCTATGGTGCGGGTGACGGGGTGCATGCCCCCTGCTCCGTTTGTTCGCCCGGGCAAGGTAACGTCCACTGTTTCATTGGCTAACTGACGCGCCAACTCGGCCTCTTCCAGACTCGCCTTACGAGCGTTCAGTGCCGCCGCGACCTGCTCTTTCGCTGCATTAATCAATGCGCCAGCGGCCGGTCGTTCTTCAGCCGACAACTGACCCAGTTGTTTGAGCAGTTGCGTCAGGTCACCTTTCTTTCCCAGCTTACGAACACGCAGTTCTTCCAATGCTGAGGGCGAATCCGTGGCAGCTATAATATCAAGAGTTTCAGCTACCAGGGTGTCAAGATTTTCCATGGAAGTCTCAGTAGTTAGATTTCTATGCCCTTACTATAGGGAACCTGATCAAATAAGCAACTGAATTCTAAGGGATTTTTACGCTTTTGATCAGTAAACAACCAAGCCACTCTGGATCGCATTCTGTTTCACTGAACAACCAAGCCAGATGACATTCCACCGCAAGTTAGCTACTCTCAGGCACCGCATAGACTCTACTCGGCAGGACATTTCATGCTGCAAGACATCATCCGCATCGCCCAGTCGGCTGGCGAAGCCATTATGCAAGTGTATCAACAAGACTTTGCCGTGCAGAATAAGTCCGACAACACACCAGTAACCGCCGCAGACATCGCTGCCAATAAACTCATTGAGTCAGCACTGCAAAAGTTGACGCCAGATATACCTGTGCTGACGGAAGAATCGGGCCTCACACCGTGGCTTGAACGTCAAAAATGGCAACGCTATTGGCTGGTTGACCCGCTGGACGGTACCAAGGAATTCGTCAAACGAAACGGCGACTTCACCGTAAATATCGCCTTAATCGACCATCATTTTCCGGTGCTTGGCGTAGTCTATGCGCCAGCGCGCCACGAGCTTTGGTACGCCGAACAGGGTGCAGGGGCTTATCACCAACACCTCACGCAACCAGACCAACCACCTCGGCGCTTGCATACCCGCTCAGCACCACCAGCCAATGAACCTTGGCTAGCGCTCGGTAGCCGCTCCTTTCATGACAAGGCGGTGAATGCATTCCTCAACCATCTGGGCGACCATCAATTGACACCTGTCGGCAGCGCCATCAAAACGTGCATGATCGCGGCTGGCGAGGCACACATATATCCACGCCTGGGACTGACATCGGAATGGGATACAGCAGCATCACAGGTGATCGCAGAAGAAGCAGGCGCGCTGGTAATTAATGCGGAAACCGGAGAGCGCCTGAATTACAATACGAAGGACTCATTACTGAACCCATGGTTTATTGCGGTGTGTGCAGAAGACCCTCGCTGGCGCGCGAGCCTTGCTGCATCACTTGCCTAGCCTAGCTATCGCCCACCACCAGCTGATGACGAATAGCCTCTAACGTACGCGGCCCAATACCGCTGATCGCTAACAGGTCCTCAACTGAGGCAAAGGGCCCGAACTCTTCGCGGTGCGCGACAATGGCAGCAGCCCGCGCGGGTCCGATACCGGCCAAGGCAACCGCCATTTTCTCGGCATCGTCCAGGTTAATATTGACCATGATGACCAATTCATCTGAATAGTCGGCTGGAAAATCCGTCAGTTCCTCGGCGGACAACGACATCGCACCGAACATAACCAATGAAGCCAATACCAAACCGAACACTTTCTTTAATTCAATCATGTTTAGAACTTTTCCTTTTCTAAAATAGTAATCGCCCGTGACCGCCGATCACCTCCACACTGAAGTGATTCGCCATTGGGCACCCTGCACTGCTGTGCAGCGACGCCACTATCACAAAAAGACTGCGCCACAACAACTAACCCAAGGTTCAGTTTTTATACATTTTCTGCCAATTTCTTCACTGAATTGCCTATATCTAATGTGGTCGGTTAAGATACCGTCCAACCAAGGCCACGAATGGCACCTACACTAGGGCCAGCAGACCAGGACCCCACCATGTCCAACATGCTCTACCAGAAAGACATTGTCTCTATTTCCGACCTCGACAAGCAGGCCCTAGAACTCATTATCAGTACCGCAGAACGGATCAAACAGGGCCATTACGAGCCTTGGTTGCGCGACCGCGTGCTGGCCAGTTGTTTTTTTGAAGCGTCAACGCGGACACGACTCTCATTCGAGACAGCAGTACATCGATTGGGTGGGCAACTCATTGGCTTTGCCGACGGCAGCAATACATCGGCCAAAAAGGGCGAAACATTGGCCGACACCATTCGAATGATATCGTCTTATACCGACGCCATTATCATGCGTCACCCGCAAGAAGGCTCTGCTCGACTGGCCAGCGAATTCGCTACCGTACCCGTTATTAACGGCGGCGACGGCGCGAATCAGCACCCCACCCAAACATTGCTCGACCTGTTCACACTGTACGAATGCCAGGGCAAACTCGACGGTTTGAAAATCGCCTTTGTCGGCGACCTGAAGTATGGCCGTACCGTGCATTCTTTAGCGCAAGCCTGCGCCCATTTTGGCGCCAGCTATTATTTCATCTCTCCCGATGCGCTGGCCATGCCGGACTACTTGCTGGAAGAGCTTTCACGGCGTGGCGTTTACTATGAGCGTGCCGCTAATTTGGAATCGGTCATTCCCGAGGTTGATGTCATCTACATGACACGCGTGCAGAAAGAACGTTTCGACCCGACGGAATACATGCACATCGCATCACAATATGTACTTAACGCCGATATGCTGGCCTCGGCGCAGCCGCATTTGCGTGTTTTGCATCCATTGCCTCGCGTCAACGAGATTCATGTTTCTGTCGATGCCACACCGCATGCTTATTATTTCCAACAGGCTGAAAACGGCGTATATGCACGCATGGCTCTGCTCGCCCTACTTCTCAACGAATCGATTCAGGCAGGTTAATAGATGAGTGAGCATAAATTACAGGTGGAAGCCATTAACCGCGGGACGGTAATTGACCATATTCCCAAAGGCAATGGCATTAAGATCGTTCATCGTATTCAAAAACTTTCGCCACATGTTCGCCTGACAGTCGGCTTGAACTTACCCAGCAAAGATATGGGTCAGAAAGACTTGGTGAAAGTCGATGACTGGTTATTTTCCGAGCAACAGGCTTATGAGCTAGCCCTGTTTGCGCCGGACGCCACCATCAACGTGATTGATAATTACGAGGTCGTCAACAAATACAAGATGTCTCTGCCGGATACACTAGAAGGCGTCGTACCCTGCCCTAACAGCAACTGCATATCACACAATGAACCCGTACAGTCTCGCTTCAAGGTATTCCCGCGCGGTGAGCACGTGTCACTGCAATGCCACTATTGTGAGCGAACATTTAATGACAGCCTGTTTACTTGAGTAGAACTTCTTAACTATTTGTTTGCCTCGTTTAAAAGCATTAACTACTATTCAATCAAGATACTAAGAATCGCCACTGAATAAGGCGGTCAGAAAAAGCGCAGGCAGATTGCTACGTTCATCTCACACAAGAGGATTGTCACCGGTGCGCCAATTGTCGCTACGCTTGAAACTTACCCTAGGAATTGCTGCTGGCATCTTCGTTACCCTTATCACGGTCATTGGTATTGGATGGTTCACCATGCAAGCCAATGGTGACCGAGCAGTGCGCGACGCCTCTGAATCGATCGGCGGCCTGGTCGAACAAAACTTACTGGACACCACTGAGCTAATATCTGATGAGGTCGCCAGTTTTCTGAATCGCAGTTTTGATATCTCGCGCACCATGAGCGCGATTTTTTCCTCTACCGCCCGTGGCAATGACACCGGGCGCGCCAGTTTTCAACGCGATACCGTTCTGAGCTTGGTCGGCGATACCCTGGCAGCGAACCCAGGTCTCGGCTCTGCTTATGCCCATTTCGAAGAAAATGCGTACGACGGTTTTGATGCCTTTAACCGAGGCTCAGCGGCTGACCACACCTCAGATACCGGCAGCCTCGACATTTATTGGGTGCGCGATGGTGATGAACTGGTTTACTACCGCACTGAAGATGTCGAATTCAAATTCGATGAATCATTGGACGAATTTGGCAACCGGGAGTCAGAATGGTACCTGTGTAGCCGTGACACGCTAAAACCCTGCATCATGGAACCCTACCTCTACGAAATAGAGGAAGGTTATGAAGTACTGCTGACATCCTTGGTACACCCCATTATCACTGCTGGCACCTTTCGCGGCGTGGCTGGGGTTGACATCAACATGCCTGACGTTCAAGACCAAGTGGTCGAGTACCAGCGCGCTTTGTTTGATGGCGCCGCAGACATCTACCTGTTTAGCGAACTCGGTTTATTGGTGGCCAGCTCTCGCTACCCTGATCGGCTAGGCGACTTAGTGAGCCGGGTTAACCCGGAGCTCCATCAAGGATTACAGGCGCTGACCGGTAGCATTGGCAGCTACAACGACAACATTATTGTGCGCTCTCCCGTTGAGATTGAAGACGTGGATACCGAGTGGAGTGTCGTGATTTCGATTCCTCGCAGCGTCGCCTACGCCAGCAGTGACGAACTGGAACGCACCTTGATTGCCGGCTACCAAGCGACGGCAGGCACCATGGTGGTGTCGGGTTTGCTGCTTTTAGTGGTAGCTATATCACTTATCAGTCTGTGGTTGCGCGTCGCGACCCAACCTATGGTCGCCATGCGTGACCTTTTCGAAGAACTGGCCGGTGCAGAAGGTGATTTGACCAAGCAAATGACGGTGAAGAGTCATGCCGAGCTTATCGGCATCGCCAATGGCTTCAACAGCTTCAGCGAAAAATTGCGCATCATGATCACTGAGCTAAAAGAGTCGGCATCGGACTTGCGCGACCAAAGCTCTATTCTGGTTAACACCTCACGTGACACCGCTGCCGCCACTGATGCCCAGCAACTTGAAATGCAAAGTGTCGCATCAGCCATGAATGAGATGTCGGCCACAGCCAACGAAGTGGCGCAACTTGCCAGCGGCACGGCCAGCGACGCGGACCAATCGAACCAAGCGCTACAAGAAGCCCAAGAAGCCTTCCGTCATACGGTTGAAGAGGTCCGTGAGGTCGCCCGTGAAATGAACAACGCCAGCGAGCGTGTCGCCAGCGTGGCGAAAAGCAGCGAGAACATAACCGGCATCATAGAGGTTATTCAAGCGATTGCTGAGCAGACCAACCTGCTCGCACTGAACGCTGCGATTGAAGCAGCGCGGGCTGGCGAACAGGGCCGTGGTTTTGCCGTTGTTGCCGACGAAGTCCGCAACCTAGCCGCGCGCACCCAAGATTCAACGGAGGAAATACAGTCTCTGATCAACACCTTGCAGAAAGACGTGAATGCTTCAGTCAGTCAAATTGAAGCCAGCACTTCGCGCGTCAGCAAAGCCGTGGCAGACGCCGATGGCGCTTATGTACAAATGGAGTCAGTCGCTTCTCGCATTTCCTCGATCACCGACAACTCTGCGCAAGTTGCCACGGCAGCGGAAGAACAGAATCAGGTAAATGAGGAAATTAATAAGAACATCACCGGCATCGAAGAAGCCAGTACGCGCTTGGCTGAACTCGCCAACGATGTAAAAGGCGTCAGTGACTCCATGCAGGAAATCACCGACGACCTAGATGAACAGCTCAGTAAACTGAAGGTGTGATGACATGGCGTAAGGCGGGTATTGATACCCGCCGTTTGACGTAGATGACGCGGGTGTAAACACCCGCCCTACCGGCCAAAAGGCGGCATACCACCGGGCGGAAAGCCTCCACCACCAGGTGGCATCATACCTTGCATGCCGCGCATCATCTTCTGCATACCACCCTTCTGCCCCATCTTCTTCATCATCTTTTGCATCTGTTTATGTTGCTTCAACAAACGATTGATGTCTTGAATCTGAGTGCCAGAGCCCATGGCAATGCGACGTTTACGCGACCCATTGATCTTATCGGGGAAACGACGCTCTAGCACCGTCATGGAGTTAATGATCGCTTCCATCTGGCGAAACATGCCGTCATTAACCTGTTTCGCAGCGGCCTCTTTCATCTGCCCCATGCCTGGCAGCTTGTCCATCAAACCAGCCATGCCGCCCATGTTGGACATCTGCTGCAGCTGATCACGGAAGTCTTCCAGATCAAAGCCTTTGCCTTTCTTAAGCTTTTGCGCCAGCTTGTCAGCCTTAGCTTTGTCGACTTTGCGCTCTACTTCCTCGATCAGAGAAAGCATATCGCCCATGTCGAGTATACGGGAGGCTACGCGATCTGGATGGAAGGGTTCCAACGCATCGGTCTTCTCACCCACACCCAGAAACTTGATCGGTTTACCGGTGATCTGCCGCACCGACAAAGCAGCACCGCCACGGGCATCACCGTCTGTCTTGGTCAGAATTACCCCGGTCAACGGCAGCGTTTCACTGAACGCCTTCGCTGTATTCGCAGCATCCTGACCCGTCATTGCATCAACGACAAACAGCGTTTCAGCAGGCTGAGCGATTTTATGCAGATCAGCGATTTCCGCCATCATATCGGCATCAATCGCCAGGCGACCCGCAGTATCGATCAGGAGCACATCGACATACTGCTTTTTCGCAGACGCCAGAGCGTTCTTCACAATCTTAGCGGGTTTGTCGCTGGCATCCGATGGGATGAAAATCGCGCCGACTTGCGCCGCCAGCGTTTCCAGCTGCCCAATGGCTGCGGGACGATAGACATCGGCACTGACCACCGCGACTTTTTTCTTCTCGCGCTCAATCAGGTACCGCGCCAACTTCGCAACCGAGGTCGTTTTACCCGCCCCTTGGAGACCGGCCATCAACACGACCGCTGGCGGTTGGACATTCAAGGCCAAGGCTTCGTTGGCATCGCCCATGATGTGCACCAGCTCTTGGTGCACAATCTTTAGGAATGCCTGCCCGGGATTCAACGCGCGTGCGACATCCGCACCCAACGCTTTCTCCCGCACCTGGTCAATGAAAGTTTTCACCACCGGCAAGGCGACGTCCGCTTCCAATAGCGCCATACGCACATCGCGCAGCGTGTCTTTAATATTGTCTTCTGTCAGCCTAGCCTGCCCAGTAATTTTGCGCAGGGAGCCGTTTAACTTTTCCGTTAGGTTACCGAACATGCTAAATCCAACGTTCACCTCATTCAGGCTGTGCAGTATACTGATGCAATTGCGTTGGTTCCACCGACGATTCCGAATTCAGAGGTATTACTGTGCTCGCTTTACCCGCCGCCTTCATTTATGGCCTCCTGGCCTTGTCTCAATGGCGACCAACAGCGCTATTTTCCAACAAGTGGTTTATTTGTGGAGCACTGACTATTGCGGTGGTTTTACATACCCTTGGATTAAAACAAGCCATTTGGGTGTCTGGCGGACTGGACTTAGGGCTATTTAAGGCCTTGTCGGTCGTCGCACTGGTGATTGCAGTGATGTTGTTACTGTCGCAATTGCGCGATTTCCAAGTAAACTTGGGCCAGTGGCTCTTACCGGTCTGCACCGTTGCGGTTTTGGCGGGCATCTTTATTGAAAGCCCTTATCAAGCTCGATCGTTCTCGTTCGGCGTAACCCTGCACATACTGTTTGCCCTACTTGCACTGGCCGTGTTCAGCGTCACCATGGTATACGCCCTACTGCTGCGCACACACGACCGAGCATTAAAGACTCATCACTTCTCTGCCCTTACCAAACGCTTGCCACCGCTGCAATCCATGGAAAGCACACAATTTAAGTTGGCGTGGATTGGCTTTACTCTGCTTACACTGGCAATGCTGATGGGCTTTATCTTCGTAGACAACTATTTTGCACAACATCTGTTGCACAAAACGTCACTGACCCTCCTGTCATGGCTTTTCTTCGCCGTGCTGTTCATCGGACACCACCTATGGGGTTGGCGCGCTCTGATGACGCTGCGCTGGTTCACCGCAGCGTACATACTGTTGTTGTTGGCGTTCTTTGGGTCGAAATTTGTATTGGAAGTGATTCTACAACGCACTGCCTGAGTGCTGCCGAGGTTCATTGCGTGCGCAATTGCTTGTGCATGATGTAGCTATCGACGTAGCCCAAGGTGCCGTGGCGATAGGCTTTGGGCAAGGTGCCGATGATTACAAAACCGAGCTTCTGCCACAGTTTCACGGCCACCTCATTGGTTGCGACCACAGCGTTAAACTGCATCGCCTCAAAACCCAAACGCACGGCAATATCTTGCGAATGCTCACACATCTGCCGAGCAACACCCTTACCTCGCGCCGCATCGGCCACCATGTACCCGCAATTACACACATGATTACCCGGCCCCATGGCATTGGGTTTGATGTAATACGACCCCAAAATCTGGCCATCATCTTCGTATACAAAGGTCTTGGTCGGCGTCACACACCACAGTTGATAGGCGTCTTCAATGCTCATGGTGGGATCGAACGCATAAGTTTCTTGAGCCTTTATGACGGACTGAAAGGTAGGCCAGAACAACTCAAAATCAGCTTGGGTGATCTCTCTTAGCACTGAAAAAACGCTCCTCTGTATAGGATTCAAGGCATTTGCATTTACATCTATTCATTACGCTGCCACTTTAGAAAGTCCGCCGACTGCCTTACGCCTCATAATCAATGAATCGCCAATCAACGAGCTTGGCGATGTCCTTACCCGGACCAATATTAAACCCGTTAAGAACAACCTATACTATCAAATCGACATTGGCTTGACATTTTATCCGTCGCGCCGTACAAACCCGTTGTGTCCAACAGAAAGGTTTAAAATCTCCTTGAACGAGGTTCCCATAGGGCTGCTATTTGCCGCTCTCGCTGCGCTACTTGCCATATCCGCCTTTTTCTCGAGTTCTGAGACAGGCATGATGAGTCTGAATCGCTATCGGTTAAACCATCGTGCCGACAGTGGTGAATCTGGCGCTCTTCGTGCGCGCCGTCTATTGGATATGCCCGAGCGTTTGATTGGCGTGATTCTGATTGGCAACAATCTGGTTAATATTGCTGCCAGTGCCATTGCGACCATCATCGCCATCCGGCTGTACCCAACACACCAAGATCTCGCCATTGCCACCGCTACCGGTGTGCTGACACTGGCCATTCTTATTTTTTCTGAAGTAACGCCGAAAACCTTAGCGCAAAAGTTCCCTGAGCGCATTGCTTACCCGGCGTCGCTGTTGCTGTTACCGCTGTTGTATATTTTGTACCCTGTCGTCGTGGTGGTGAACTGGACATCACGCGCACTCATTGCGTTGTTTCGTATACCCTTTGACAGCAAAGACAACCACGCCCTGAACTCTGAAGAACTGCGCACCATGTTGCAGCAGTCTGGCGGCGCACTGGCGACGTCTCGTCAAAGTATGCTTTTGGGCATTCTTGATCTGGACAACGTAACGGTTGAGGACATCATGGTGCCGCGTGGCGAGCTGGCCGGCATCAACCTGGACGACAGCATTGAAGACATTCGCACGCAATTGAACGAAACCCCTTACACACGCTTGCCGGTGTACAAGGGCGATCTGGATAAAGTGGTGGGCATCCTACACATTCGTGACGCAGCAGAGTTTCTTACCAGCGACAAGCCATCGCGTGTGATGTTATCGCGTAAAGCGAAAGACCCCTACTTCGTACCAGAGACGACACCACTGCAAACGCAGCTGTTCAACTTCCAGCGCACCAAGGTGCGCATGGGCTTGGTGGTCGACGAATACGGTGACGTGCAGGGTTTGGTAACGCTGGATGATATCTTGGAAGAAATCGTTGGTGAGTTCACCACTGATGAGGCAGACAACACCAAGGACATTCATCCGCAGCGAGATGGTACATTCATCATTGACGGCACGGCCAGTGTTCGTGAAATCAACAAGGCTTTGGATTGGAACCTACCTACCGATGGCGCCAAAACGCTCTCTGGCTTGATCATAGAAGAACTGGAAGACATTCCCGACGCCACGTCGAGCTTACGCATCGGCGATTATCGCGTTGAAATTCTGCAGGTCAGCAATAACACCATCACGGCGGCGCGGATCAGCAAAAAACGCAGTTGATCCAGATCACTGTATAGTGCACCTTTCTTTGCAGGCATTCTTGGCGCTGCCTATAATCGGCTCAACGACAACAACAAATGCCGCTGAATAAGCAGCAAACAAGGAGATCCGTGCATGATCCTCAATCACCTCTGGGGCTTGTTTACCCGGCCAGATCAGGAATGGGAAGCTATTCGTCAGGAACCCAATACCGTACAACGGCACTTCCTGACGCACACGCCATTTTTGGCGGCCTTGCCAGCGCTGGCTGCGTACTGGGGTGTAACACGGGTCGGCTGGTCATTCGGTGAACGCGGCATCATTGAAGCCCTGACGCCCGCCAGCGCATTGCAGCTGTGTGTGATGTTCTATTTGGCGACCCTCGCTGGAGTTTTTATTCTCGGTAAATTCATCGATTTTCTGTCGATCACCTACCAAGATGAAGACCACACACCACGCGGTGTAGCACTGGCTACCTACACCTCGATCCCGCTGTTTTTAGCCGGTATCTCAGCTGCTTACCCTAACCTGTGGTTTATGATGTTTGCCGCATTTGCTGGCTTAACCTACGCGGTTTACTTGCTATATGAAGGCACGCCTATCCTGATGAAGATTCCAGAAGGGCGAGGCTTCATGTTCGCATCCTCCATCGTCACCATCGGCTTGGTGATGTTTGTCAGCCTAATGGCTATTACGGTGATTTTCTGGTCGGTTGGTGTCGGCCCTGAGTACACCACGCTGAATTGAAGGCCTGGCTAGCAACTGCTCCTCTGCAATTGCTCTGATCGTAAACCGTAGGGCGGTGTGTTTACACCCGCCTATCCTCCAGCGGGTATAAACACACCGCCCTACCTCCTAGACATAAAAGGGTACATAGGTGCCCTTTTTCGTCGTTTCTAACCCCGCCGACGCCCGATATTGTACTCCCTCAGCTTATTTGCCACCGCCGTATGCGACAAACCCAAACGCTTGCCCAACTGGCGAGAGCTGGGAAACGACGGGTACAGAGCGCGCAACAACTTGGCCTCAAACTCCTTCACCGAGCTTTCCAACGTCCCTTCAAATTCTGACACCTGCACCGACATAGCCGCTGACGTTTCTGGAATATCCAGATGACGTGGTTCTATGATGTCCTCTTCGACCATCGACACGGCACGATACAGGGCGTTCTCCAACTGCCGTACGTTCCCCGGCCAGTTCTGCTGCTTGAGCAGGTTGAGGGTTTCGTCACTCATGGTGACGAAGCGCCGACTGGTTTCTGCAATGCGTTGGACAAAATGTCGGGCCAACGGAATGATGTCCGCACGACGATCACGCAATGGCGGCAGGTTAAGCGTTAATACATTGATGCGGTAATACAAGTCTTGCCGCATGACGCCCTGATCCACCAACGCAGACAGGTCTTTCTGCGAAGAACACACAATGCGCAAATCTACCGACTGCTCTTCTTCGGCACCAACTTTGCGGAAACTACCTTCTTGCAGCACACGCAACAGTTTAGCCTGGATACTGAGTGGCAGGTCGCCGACCTCATCCAAAAACACCGTGCCGCCATTGTATTTCTCGAATATTCCTTCGTGCGCAGCCATACCGGGAATGGCACCTTCGCATACCCCAAACAGCTCGGTTTCCGCTGCCTCTGGTGGCATGGAGGCGCAGTTTATTACCGCAAAAGGTTTGTCACGGCGCAGGCTGAAGTTGTGGCAGGCACGCGCCATCAAGTCTTTACCGGTACCAGTTTCACCGGTGATCAACACCGGCGCGTCCAACACCGCCATGCGGCGAGCCTGACGAATCAGTTCACGCATGGACTTACTCTCTGCCACCATGGCAGAAAATTCACTTTGCGTTTGACTGTAGGTTTGCATTTGCTTACCGAGTCGCGTCGGCGACTTAAGCGTGATCACAGCCCCTGCAAACTGCTGACGACCGTGATCATCCGGTATATAAACTGGGTAGATGTCAGCCAGAAAGGCCTGCTTGGCCACTTGCACAAAAGCGCTTTCATGCTGATGGTTTCCGTCGCGCAGCCATTTGTTCAGGTTGAAGCCGCGCAGGTGTTTACGCAGCCCTTCGCCACGTAAGCTCATGGGATCAGCTTGTAAGGCTGCACCGGCTGCGCGATTAGCAATCTGAATACGACCGTTAACATCCAAGCTGATGACAGGTTCAGGTAGGGTCGAAAGCAGCACCTTGAGTTCTTCTTTTTCGCGCTCCATGGGCATGAAGGACACGGTACTGACATCGTGTACACCATCAATGTGGCGCAACTGCGGCATAATTTGTTGGAATTGATCAAACGCCAGCGTTGGAATGCTCAGAAAAATCTCACCCTCAACATGAGTTTCAATGCCTAGCAGGTCGATTTCATTTTGAACGAGACGATCTAACACCTCCTGGGCAATCCCCAAGCGGTTTTCACAAAGAATGTGTATGCGCATAAGTCTAAGTCGATTCTATAGTTATTTTGTAAAACATTATTTACAAAGATCGACTTAGACTCAAGCCTTTTGGCAAAAATAGTTTACTGAATAGTCAAACCTCTTGCTATACGTTCTTATCAGGTGATCAAGTGGGTGTTATTGGCCTTCATGTGTGTCCCAAAATCTACCTGACGCCAAAGGCTATTCACCAAATTCTCAGTGCCACTCCAGTCACCGGAGGCCACCCACTGTGCCACAGCATCAGCCACGTCTGGATAACGAATCTGCACGCACGGCGCAGTGCGCATCCAATGCAAAATCAGCTCAGTCGTCAGTTGATTTGCCGCCGTTCCATAACCCAGTTCTTGCAACGCCTTTGCATTGGAAGCCTGCTCCATCTGCCCGTGCATAGGCTTCACCAAGATGCGTCTTCCGAGCTGCAGGGCTTCACTGGCCAACTCAAAGCCAGCGTTACACAATACCGACTGGCACGCCTGCAACTTCTGTTGAAAGTTATCGCGGCCAAATGGATGTATCTCAATATTGTCTTGCACACCAGGCGGCAAAGCATCGGTGAATACATGAAAACGGTAGTCGGTTATCGGCTCCAGCAAATCCATGATATCAGCGGCCTCTTCAAACGGCAGATACACCAGTATTTGGTCAGAGTCAGCCTCTTGTGTCTCCGCTGTCGGGTGCATCAGGGGTGGCAAAATAGGTGAGTTAAAATGGTGCCAATGTGCCCCCAAGCTGATGGATGCCGGGGCGAACCATTTCATGACCTGCTGAGCCGCCCAAGAGTCGCCGGCTTTTGGAATGTCAAAAGGGAAAGCGTACTGATGCCCGATGCCAATGCATGGCTTGCCAGAGCGACGCGCAGCCCAAGCAGACACCGGCTCAAAGTCAGTGAGCACCAAATCGTAAGGCGACAGGTCCAAGGTGCGCACATCACGCACCAACTCTAACAGATTCGCCTGCAACACCGTTTTCGGTAGGTTAACGCGGCCGCGCTCTATGGCGAATGTCAATCCTCGCCGCACGTCATAGCGCCCAAAGGCATCCATATCGAACAGTTTCTCACGAGACCGACCGGTAAACAGGAAATCTACCTCTACACCCCGACGTGCCAGTGCTGGCTGCATGGCGCGAGCGCGCGTGATATGGCCGTTCCCTGTTGCCTGTACACCGTACAATATCTTCATAAACCCATCATCCCAATTGTCCACCATGCTGTGGCACTGCCCATCACCGCACCCACCATGGTATCGGTCGGGAAGTGCACACCCAGAAAAACCCGCGAGAACGCGATACTTGATGCCCAGATAAACCACACCACCGTGAATTGTGGAAACAGGGTGGCCATAAAGGTCGCGAAGAGAAAGGCACAGGATGTGTGCCCTGAAGGGAAACTGAACTGATCTGACGGCCGAATAAAACTGCGAAAATCCACCAACGCCTCTTGTGGCCGATTGCGCTTGAAACCTTTTTTGATGATGAGGTACAACACACGCTCAACGGCAATGGCTAGCAGCATGGCGTTAGCCCATGCGGTCGTAAACCCGTCATAAAAGAAATACAGCACCAAAGCAGCTACAAGATACATCGGTCCGTCTGCAGTGCGTGACAGGTGGCGACTCAGCCACGTTATGCGCTCGCGCCGCTTGCGGCCCATGCACCATGTAAAGGTACGTACATCAATTTGATGAATGCTGGCGAAGATAGTCTTGGTCATGTCTGGACTCCTCGATAGTCGCTTTAGCAACTATGCGCAGGGGTCGTGACAGTGTGATTTCAGGATGATGAAGGAAAGATGAAAAGTGGCAGGAATAGATAACTTTTATCTATTCCTGCGCGCCTCAAAACTCTGCGGGTTTGAACGTACTGGTTTGAAACGCTTTCTGTAAGCGCAGTACGCGATCTTTTAGCTGTGCCGACGTATAGCCGCGTGGCGCCACCCGGCCCCATACGGGGTCTGGCCAAGCCGGATCGGTGTGCTTGCGCACCACATGGTGAATGTGTAACTGCTTCACCACGTTGCCCAACGCCGCCACGTTCATTTTGTCGGCGGAGAATTCTTTCGCTAGACACTGCGCGACGAACGACGACTCCCAAATAAGCTGTTCTTGGTCATCGGTGTCTAATTGATAGACCTCCGACACATGCTCCCTTTTGGGCACGAGGACTATCCACGGGTAATTGGCATCCTTCATCAGAAGCACGCGACACAACATCAAGTCACCGACGTGTGCACAGTCGGATTGCAAACGATGATCCAACTCAAATGCACCCGAGTCTTTATCCGTATTTTTTTCCATCGGGAATCTGAACCTCCACATATCACTGTACAGACAAATGCATTGCCGCCGCAGTATAGCGGTAATTATGCTGTTATTATAGCCGACCACGGCAGTGACCTAGGTGATCTCTGTTACCGTACATCAACCCATCACCTCTGGGAGCACATAAACACCCCATGAACTGGTCTCTAAATGCAGCCCAAACTAACTCGACCGATCTTCCACAGCCCAGTAGTAGCAATCCGTTTCTAACTGAGGTGTTTCTGTCTGTTCTTGCTGAGTCTGGCAGCGTGACGGTCGATACCGGTTGGGAGCCGACACACGCGCGACACACAGATGGTTTGTTTATGCCGGTGTACCGCAAAGACCATTCCTATGGCGAGTACGTTTTCGACTGGAGCTGGGCGAACGCTTACGCGCACAGTGGACTGAATTATTACCCCAAGCTGCTGACCGCCATTCCCTACACGCCGTCACAAGGCCCGCGTATTCTGGGCGACTGGCGGCCAGAGCACCTCGCCGAATGGACTGCACAGCTGCCAGACTTGTGCAGAGACACCGGTTCCAGTGGCTGGCATATTCTCTTTCCCGAACCCGAACTGGCACAACAGTTTAAGAGCCCAGACTACATATTACGCCAAGACTGCCAGTTTCATTGGCAGAACAAGGGGTATCGGGACTTCCATGACTTCCTCGACAATATGACAGCACGGCGCCGTAAGACGGTGCGCAAGGAGCGACAAAAAGTGCTTGCGCAAGGTGTCGAGCTGCGCATGATTGAAGGTGTGGATATGACATCAGACTGGCTGCGGCAGTTCTATCTGTTCTACCACACCACCTATTTGAAACGCGGACGCACCGGCTATCTGACTGAATCATTTTTTACGTTGCTCCAGTCTCGGATGGCGCAGCAAACCGTTTATGCTCTGGCCTTTCGCGGTGAAGAATTGATTGGTGGTGCGCTATTCTTTAAGAGTGATGAACGTTTATTCGGCCGCTATTGGGGCGCCCTTTACGATGTCGACTGCCTGCATTTCGAGGCCTGCTATTATCAAGGCATCGAGTATGCCATCGCGCACGGACTGCGTGTATTTGACCCTGGGACCCAAGGTGAACACAAGATACCGCGGGGCTTTGAGCCAACCCCAACTTTCAGCGCGCACTGGCTGGCCCATCGTGAATACCATGCTGCAATCGCGCACCACATGCGCCACGAAAGAGCACAAGTGGAAGCCTATATAGCCGAAGCACGCACTCTGCTACCCTTCAAATCAGACATCTACGGAGAGCAACCATGAAGTATCTACACACAATGATTCGCGTGAAAGACCTCGACGCGGCGCTGGATTTCTTTTGCACCAAACTGGGACTGATTGAAACGCGTCGTAAAGACAGCGAACAGGGTCGCTTTACACTGGTCTTTCTGGCAACCGAAAAAGGCGCACCCGAGATCGAGCTGACCCACAACTGGGATCAGGAAGAAGAATACACCGGCGGGCGCAATTTCGGGCATCTCGCCTATGCGGTCGACAACATCTATGAGACCTGCCAGCACCTGATGGACAGCGGAGTGACGATCTTGCGCCCCCCGCGCGATGGATACATGGCATTCATTCGCTCGCCGGACCAAATATCCATTGAGCTATTGCAAAGAGGTGAGAGCCTACCGCCGCAAGAGCCGTGGCTCTCTATGCCTAATCAGGGCTCGTGGTAGATAAAAAACTACTGCACCGGCCCTTGCGGCGTAAAAAGTTACTGATCAATCGTCGGTCTGGAAGTGCGAAACACTCGCTTGCAGGCCGTCGGCAGTTTTTGCTACTTCCTCGAAAGACCGTGAGTTGTTCGAGACATTTTCCGATACCTGACTCGCGGACTCTGCAATTTCTACCACGTGCTCGCTGACTGACTTCGCCACCATGCTTTGCTCTTCCGCAGCCGTTGCGATCTGATGCGCCATCTGATCAATATTGGACAGTCCCGCCAACATTTCCTGCAACGAAGCGGCCGTAGTTTGCGCTTGCAGAACTACCTCATCCGCCTTAGCGTCGTTACTGGTCATGTGATCGACGGCGGCCGATGCTTTTTCACGTAAACGCTGCACCATGTTATCAATGTCTTCTGTGGAGCTGCGCGTGCGCTGGGCAAGTGTTCTTACTTCGTCCGCCACCACCGCGAAGCCTCTGCCCTGTTCACCTGCGCGCGCCGCTTCAATCGCCGCGTTCAGTGCCAACAGGTTGGTTTGCTCAGCAATACCCTGGATCACGGTGACGATTTCACGAATCTGCTCACTTTCAGAACTCAATGAGTTAATGACTTCAGACGACTCTACCAGAGAGTCTTTCAATACGCCGATCGCCTGAACGGCCGTATCCATCTTCTGCTGGTTCTCTATTGCGCGCTGATTAACCGACGAAACCTCTTCCAAGGACGTTTGAGCCGACCGCGCCACTTCGGCAATCGCAGCCTCCATCTCAGTCACTTCCGTCGCCATCTGGTCCGTCTTACCTTGTTGCTCAGAGACCAGGTCACGCGTTGTGCGACTGTTTGCAACCACTTGGCGCACAGACTGATCAACCGACTCACTGCCCTCTCTGATCTGCGTGACAATGGTCCGCAAATTCCGAACGACGCTAATCATGCTGGTTTGAATACGCCCAAATTCATCCTGACGTATCTTACCAAAGCGGGGATCTTCCAGCGAACCCGCCTGCAGGCGATCCAGCGCGGCCAAAATCGTATTTAACGGCAGACGAATGACGCGTGACACACCGAATGCCACGACCACGGCAATCAATAATGCAATCACCGTCAGTATCCACATAACGCGCTGGACGGTTTCTTGAGTACTCAATGCTTCGGCACTGGCACGATTGTTGGCAGCTTGAACGTCACGCACGAGCGCCCGATAACCCATCAATGCATTGTCGACATACTCTTCCATTTCTGCCAAATCTTCACGGCGGTCTATGTTGGCCTGTATTAATTGAGTCTGCAGTGCGTATGCCCCTGAATCCTCATTGACCAAACGTTGCAAGGCTTCAATATAAACCTGTAAATCGCCACGCACGCGCTCTTCTTCTTCACCAATGGCTTCCAGCATACCCAGAATTTCATCAACACGGCTGTCTTGCTGCAAGGATTCAAAATTGACTTGTTGAATGGTCTCCAAGGTCAATAGGCGAGACACCGAGGTGTCCATTTCCGAACCCAAACGGCGTACATAGGGAACAAAGAATCCAATCAGGTCGTTGTCACGCAAAAGAAATTCCATCGACTCCAAGTCGCTGTCAAAGCGCGACCAGGTATCTGTGAACTCGCTCAACAAATCGCGCAGGGCGCGATCATTTGCAATAAAAGTAATTCGGGCCGGGAACTGAAAGGAAGCAATTTCTACAGAAGCACGTACGTCTTGCACTGCTTGATCATAAACTGAGGTATCGAGATTTCTGGTCAGGCCAGTATCTGCAACATCCTGCACCGACGTTTCCCATGCCACGATTTGCCCATCGAACGTACCAAACAAACGATCCAGCTCTTCTTGCGAATCCGCTGCAACAAACTGAGTCACTACTCGATTTAACAGCAGCAGACTTTCAATTTGGTCATTCAATGCTTGCCGCAAGGGCACTATGCGCTGATCAATGGTGTTGAACTGTTCTTTTACTGCCACCTGACCACGCCAAGCATACATAGCGTTCACTAAGTTGATTGCCACCAGAACGGCAAAGCCTAAGACTATCCGCTGGACTACAGACAAATTCATGCAATTTCCTCCCACATTAGTGACGCTATCGACAGCTCACACTAAAACTTAATGCCACTTGATGCGTGCGTGAATTATTTCCTGCACTTCAAAAACCACTATCGCTCATAAAAAACCACAGAAACACTGCAATTCTAAACCGAGGTGACGCTTATCATAACTACCAACAACTGCTCCTCGGCAATTGCTCCTGCATTGCACTACCTCCGGCTTCCATGCCGTCGTGCGTTGCTGGCATACCGGCCATCCATGGCCATAAAAAAGGCCCTATTCAGGGCCTTTTCCGTTTACAAACATCCGTTTGCTGTAACAAATCAACTACATTATAGCTGATAAATTAAAGCATGATGTCGTAGTCGAAGTACTTTTCACGGATTTCCGTGTATGTGCCGTTTTCTTTCACACGACGCAGGCCTTCATTGAAGATGTTAGCCAACTCAGTGTCGTTGCGACGGAACGCTGCGCCAACACCGTTACCGAAGATTGACGCCGGAGACGTTACACGCTCACCCACTGCAGCATAGCCTTCGTGGTTCAGGATGGTTTCTTCGCCCACTGGGAAATCCAAGAAGATAGCGTCGATACGGCCGCCACGCAGGTCAGCTACCAAATCATCAGCGGTTGCATAACGACGAACTTGAACAACGTTTCCGAACAACTCAGTGACGTAGTTGTCTTGAATCGTCCCACGCTGAACACCTACACGCTGACCTTGCAAGGTAGACTGGTCAGCAGGGTTGATGCTTGTACCTTCAGCAGCAAACCAAGCGCTGGGCGTCGTGTAGTAAGGCTCAGAGAACAACACGCTGCGGGCACGCTCTTCTGTGATGCTCATTGAAGAGAAGATCACGTCATAACGACGAGACAACAGACCTGGAATGATGCCATCCCATGCCTGAATAACCCACTCGCAGCTCAGGTTCATTTCTGCGCAGACGGCGTTACCCAGTTCCACTTCGAAACCAGTCAGCGAGCCGTCAGGCAACTGCCAGCCGAATGGCTCATAAGGCGTATCAATGGCGATACGTACGCTGCGTTCTTGAGCGCTAGCGGTCAAAGCCAGACCCAAAGCCAAAGTACCGGCAACGGTTTTCATTAATGTTTTCATGTTGTTCCTCGTTTCTTTTTTTGTTCGATCACTTGATCGCATTTTTAATTTTCCGACTCGTATCGAAAGAGCTTTCGACAGTTACACCACCAAACGCCCTCTCGATACAACCGAAACTGGGGCATGCTGATGATGCTATTCGTCGAACCACTCACTGAGGGCATAACGACGCGCAGGAGACACCATGACACTTTCTGACCCTAAAGGACGCGAATATTGGTGTTTAGCAAAAAACTGCATGAGGCTAACCCTTGTTAGTAGTTATTCTGAGTTCATTCAGCCTTACTGAGAAAACTAGACTTTTCTTCAGCTCGGTTAAAGTTTTTATTCGTAAAAGCTTTTCAAATGTCGCTAACGTTATAAATACGCGCGCACTAGTGACGCAAATTTGAAAGCAACGCACCATCATAGTGCATACTAATGTCTTTGTCTCTTCGCAACCCTCCCCAATGTGCGGTTCACGCATCGCTTTAGAGCTGCAAAGCGAATAACGTGCCAGAAAACCAGCAATAAGCTAACGGGTGGTTCTAGTCACACCCTCTAGACCTAACGTACAATGCCTGACTTAGACTTCTAACACAGCTTTTCGGAAAGGACATTTTTCCATGCGCTCCAGCCGCTATCTCACAGCCACAGTAAAAGAAACACCCACCGACACCGTCGTTATCAGCCATCAGCTTATGCTGCGTGCCGGCATGATCCGTAAACTGGCTTCCGGCTTATACAACTGGCTACCAACCGGTTTACGCGTGCTCAGAAAAGTAGAACGCATCGTCCGGGAGGAAATGGATCGCTCGGGTTCGATGGAAGTGGTCATGCCCGTGGTTCAGGATGCCGACCTCTGGAGAGAATCCGGTCGCTGGCAGGATTATGGCCCTGAGCTGTTGCGGATCAATGACCGCCACGGCCGCGAATTTGTCCTTGGGCCGACGCACGAAGAAGTGATCACCGATTTAGCGCGCAACGAACTGACCAGCTACAAGCAACTGCCGGTGAGCTTTTATCAGATTCAAACCAAGGTGCGCGATGAAATTCGCCCTCGATTCGGCGTCATGCGCTCGCGGGAATTCATCATGAAGGATGCCTATTCTTTCCATCTTGGTGAAGACAGCCTAGAAGCCGAATACCAGAATATGCACAACACCTATTGCCGCATCTTTGATCGCCTGGGTTTAGACTACCGCGCCGTACAGGCAGATTCTGGGTCTATTGGTGGTTCTGGCAGCCAGGAATTTCACGTTTTGGCCGATTCCGGCGAAGATGACATCGCGTTCAGCACCGAGGGCTCATACGCCGCCAACATCGAAATGGCCGAAGCCGTAGCCTTGGGTGAGCGCGCGGCACCTTCTGCAGAGATGGAGAAACGTCCAACACCCAATGCCCGCACCATTGCCGACCTCGTTAATGACTACGGCATGCCGATCGAGAAAACGGTTAAAACACTGGTGGTTAAGGCCTCCGACGAAGTGGGTGAAGACCTCGTAGCCTTATTGGTACGTGGTGACCATGAGCTGAACGAAATCAAAGCAGAAAAATTACCTGAGGTAGCTGTGCCACTGACCTTCGCAACGGAAGAAGAAATCCGTGCGGCCTTCGGTGCAGGCCCCGGATCTCTGGGCCCTGTGGGCCTCGACTTGCCGGTAATTATTGACCGCAGTGTAGCGCTGTGCAGCGACTTTTCAGCCGGTGCAAATGAAGACGGCATGCACTATTTCAACATTAACTGGGATCGTGACTTACCTCTGCCGCCCGTCGCTGATTTGCGTAACGTAGTGGCTGGCGACCCAAGCCCAGACGGCAAAGGTGTGCTGGAAATTCGTCGCGGCATTGAAGTCGGCCATATTTTCAAGCTGCAGGACAAATACTCCGCAGCCATGAAAGCGCGTGTATTGGATGAAAACGGCAAAGATCAAACCATGCTGATGGGTTGCTATGGTATCGGTGTGACTCGAGTCGTCGCCGCTGCCATTGAACAAAATCACGACGAGAACGGCATCATCTGGCCCGACAGCATCGCGCCCTTCCACGTGGGTATTGTGCCGTTGAATGCACACAAGTCGCCTGCCGTAATGGAAACCGCTGAGCGTCTGTACAAAGAGCTGAGTGATCTTGGCATTGAAGTGTTATTGGATGACCGAGACAAGAAGACGAGCCCCGGCGTGAAGTTTGCCGATATGGAACTCATCGGTATTCCGCACCGTGTGGTGATCAGTGATCGCGGTTTGGAAGCTGGTCAGGTGGAATATAAGTTCCGCCGCGCGAGCGACAAGGAAGACTGGCCGCTGGCCGATGTCGTAGCGCGCTTGCAGGAGCGCTTGGCGTAGCGGGTTATTTACGCGTTTTTTGGTCGATGATGGTTTGCTCATAAGGGCCATTTTGGGTCTATACTGAGACCACACTCAGAAGAAATGACACAAGGAGTGCCACGCATGACCGTAGAAGCCAAAACCGTTGCACAGTACATGATCACCACGCACAAAACCGTGCGCGAAAACAGTACGGTTTCAGAAGCCGTACATCAACTGCTTAAGGCCGGATTGCCGGGCTGTGTGGTCGTTGATGCTCTGCACCATCCCGTTGGTTTTTTATCCGAGCAGGACTGTTTAAGACAAATGCTAGAGGGGCGCTATCACCAATCAGATTCAGCATTGGTGCGTGATGTAATGAGTCAGACCATTATCAGTGTGGCGCCTGATATGAGCATTGTTGAGTTGGCCCAAATGATGATTCAACCCAAGCCGAAAATTTATCCGGTCATCGACAATGGCAAATTAGTCGGCGAAATTCGTCGTTCCGACGTACTGCGCGCATTGTCTGAGTCACGGTAGCTTTCAGCTTCTGGAGCGGGCGGCTTCGCTCCGCCCTTTGCCGTTCTTTCAAAACAGCGACACCGCGATTGTGGAAAGGGTGTTTTTAGCTGTTCCCTCTGGGCGTTGCGGAGCAACTTCGCTAAACTACTTGCCCTTCAAATCTAGTTCGAGTGGCCAGAAGTAATGTTACCCAAGCTGTCGGAACTCAATCCTGTTCAACAGGAATACCAATCCTACCTGCACGCCGTAAAAGCGGCCGGTTTCAGCGGCGAGCTGGCACCGGACTACGCCATGCGTACGGTACTGTCGACCGACAACTCCATTTATCAAGTTCTGCCACAGGCGGTGGTGTTTCCGCGCAGCGCCGAAGACCTTCAGATTCTGACCCGCATCGCCAACACCACGCCCTTCGAAAACATTGTCCTAAGTGCGCGCGGCGGCGGCACGGGTACTAACGGCCAGTCGCTCACCGATGGCATCGTGGTTGATCTGTCACGACACATGAATCAGATTCTGGAAATTAACGCCGAAGAACGTTGGGTACGGGTTCAAACGGGCGTGGTAAAGGACCAACTGAACGCAGCGTTGAAGCCGCACGGTTTGTTCTTCGCGCCTGAGCTGTCCACCAGTAACCGTGCCACCATTGGCGGCATGATCAACACCGACGCCAGTGGCCAAGGCTCGGTTGCTTACGGTAAAACACGGGACCACGTACTGGAACTAACAACCGTGCTGGGCGATGGTAGCCTGCTGCACAGCCAAGCCATGTCGGATGTTGACTTGGAAACCTACTGCGCAAGTGACCGTCGTTCCGGCACCATACATCGTGTCGTCAAAGAGATTTGGGATCAGCATGAAACCGCCATCAAGGCTAAGTTCCCGCCGCTGAATCGCTGCCTGACCGGTTACGACCTCGCACACATTCGAGACGACGAAGGCCGCTTTAACCTGAACAACATTCTCTGCGGTTCAGAGGGTACCCTTGGGTTTATCACCGAAGCCAAGTTGAACTTGCTCGTCGTACCTAAAACGTCAGCACTGGTGAACGTGTTTTACGACAGCTTTGAAAGCTCCCTGCGCGACGCCCAGTCTCTGATGTCGCAGAAGCCCACCTCGATCGAAACCGTCGATGATGTAGTGCTGAACCTCGCTAAAGGCGACATCGTTTGGCACAGCGTAAAAGAATTTTTTCCGGACACCGTGGGCGATATTCAAGGTATAAACCTGGTCGAATACACCGCCGACAGCGAAGAAGAACTGAACAACAAGATCAACGGGATGGCCGCGCACCTTAACAGTGTGCAAGGTCAGCCAGGTATGCCCATCGGCTATACCATCGCACGTGGCACCGAGTCCGTAAACAAGATCTGGGGTATGCGCAAAAAGTCCGTTGGCTTGCTGGGTAATGCCAGTGGTGAAGCGCGCCCTATCCCCTTTGTCGAAGACACCGCCGTGCCACCGGAAAATCTGGCCGACTTCATCATGGAATTCCGCGCAGTATTGGATGGCAACAACTTGAAATACGGCATGTTCGGTCATGTTGACTGCGGCGTGCTGCACGTTCGCCCCATGATCGATATGAAAGACCCCGAACAAGCGCAACAGGTTCGGATCATTACCGAGCAAGTGGTCGCGCTGGTGCGCAAATACAATGGCCTACTGTGGGGTGAGCATGGCAAAGGCGTGCGCTCCGAGTTTTCGCCGGAATTCTTTGGCGACCTCTATCCGGTATTGCAGCAGGTCAAACACGCCTTTGACCCACGCAACCAGTTCAACCCCGGGAAAATCGCTACCGCCAACGACGACATTGCGTTATTAAAAATCGACGAAGTCACCACCCGTGGCGACCTAGACCGCACCATCCCCGTGCAAGTGTGGGATCAGTTCTCCGATGCCAACTACTGCAACGGCAACGGCGCTTGCCATAACTGGAATCCCGACGACTTCATGTGCCCGTCGTGGAAAGCCACACGTGACCGCCGTCAAACGCCAAAAGGTCGCGCCTCACTGGTGCGCGAATGGCAACGTCAGTTGGCCGAACGTGGCATAAAAACCACCGACCTGACCGAAGCTGCCCGCCGTCAGAACACCCTATTGAGTCTGCCCGGCAAGGCCATGCGCACCTTGGCCGACACATTCAACCGGCGGCGCGGTGAGGTCGACTTCAACCAGGAAATTCATGACAGCTTCGCGGGCTGTTTGGCCTGTAAATCCTGTACCGGCCAATGCCCGATCAAGGTGGATGTACCCGAGTTCCGCTCGCGCTTTCTCGAGATTTACTACAGTCGCTATTTGCGCCCCCTTAAAGACTATTTCATTGGTAGTTTAGAGTACGTCATACCCTACTTTGCGCCGGTGCGCAGTCTGTACAACGTACCCATGAACTCAGCGCCAGTGAAATGGCTGTTGAAGAACGTCGCAGGTATGGTTGATAGCCCACTGTTGAGCAACACCAATTTGCGTCGTGAAATGACCAAGCGCGACATCCAGTGGGCCAATGCCCCCACCCTGTCCAGCCTGAGCGCCGAAGAAAAAGACAAAGCTGTGATATTGGTCCAAGATGCCTTCACGACCTTCTTCGATACCGACACCGTTCTTGATGTCCTTTCAGCCTTGCAGAAGCTCGGCTTTCACCCTCTTGTCATGCCATTCCAGCCCAATGGCAAACCACTGCATGTGCATGGCTTTCACAACGCGTTTGCGCGCGCCGCGAAGAACCATACACAATGGCTAAAAGGCTTATCCGCTTTTGATGTACCTTTTATCGGTGTCGACCCCAGCATGGCATTGACCTTCCGGTCAGAATACCGCAAATTACTGGGTAAGGATGAGGTGCCAGAAGTACTATTGATTCAGGAGTTTTTAGCCCAGCGCTTGCCCGTGGCAGGTCTACTAAAATCCGACGAACCCTACTACCTTATGGCGCATTGCACCGAAAGCACCAATGCTGCCCCAAGCATCAAACAATGGCAGCAGGTCTTCGCCTCGCAAGGCTATCGCCTTGAAATCCTCAGCACGGGTTGCTGCGGCATGGCAGGTACCTATGGGCACGAGACACGCAACCGGCAAAACAGCGAGTCTATTTACGATCAGTCATGGCGTCGTCATGTGGAAGACCCAGCAAAAGCAAACCGACTCGTGGCGTCAGGTTACTCCTGTCGCACGCAGAGCAAGCGGCTCTCAAACACCGCGTTGCCGCACCCGATGAGTTTGCTTAACCAATTGCTATAGAAAGCTCTTGATGTACAGTCATAGCTGTACGATGAAATACCGGTCATGTTGCTCAGAGGGCCTAGGGGCTAGTGTTGGGACGCCGTAAACCCGTCCATGGGGGCTCGTTGCGGACGTCCTGTCCGCAAACGCCCACCACTAGCCCCTAGGCCCTCTGACAACTGACCTGAAGCCCTCAATTTAATACAGTCTGTAACTGCACCACTAGGTACTTTCGCAATCGGTGCTTAGACTTGATGATTAACTGTAATTGAGTGGTTAATTCTTTTGGTCCTTCTGGGGGTGCCTCTAAAGGGGCGTATGCGACCTGGATGGTCGCATCCGAGCCCGCATGGATGCGTTCACGGCGTCCCCGTAGAGGCACCCCCAGAAGGACCAAAAGAATTCATCACGAATCACCTGTAAAGCGGACGAAAAAACCGCATTCAAATCAAGGAGCAAGAATGACCAGTTGGACCCCGAGTAGCTGGAGAGAGAAACCGGTTAAGCAGATGCCGACGTACCCGGATGCCGCTGCACTGGCAGCCGTGGAAGAACGCCTGCGCACCCGCCCACCCATGGTATTTGCTGGCGAAGCCCGCCAACTGCGTGCCGACCTGTCTGAAGTAGCACAAGGCAAAGCCTTCCTACTGCAAGGCGGCGACTGCGCCGAAAGCTTCCAAGAATTTCGCGCCGACAACATTCGCGACACCTTCAAAGTACTGCTGCAAATGGCCGTTGTACTCACCTTTGGTGGCCAAAAGAAAGTCGTCAAAATCGGCCGCATGGGTGGACAGTTCGCCAAGCCACGCTCCGGCGACATGGAAACCATCGACGGCGTCAGCTTACCCAGCTACCGTGGTGACATCATCAACGGCATCGGCTTCAACGCCGAAGAACGCACCCCCGACCCAGAACGCATGTACAAAGCGTACGAACAGTCGGTCGCCACCGTCAACCTACTGCGCGCCTTCGCCCAAGGCGGCCTCGCCGACTTGCACCAAGTGCACCAATGGAACCTCGGCTTTGTCGACAAAACACCGAACTCCGAACGCTACCAATCGCTTGCCAACCGCATCGACGACACCCTATCGTTCATGAGTGCCTGTGGTATCAGCCCCGACAACACACCGCAGATCCGCGAGACATCCTTTTATACCTCGCACGAAAGCCTATTGCTGCCTTACGAAGAAGCCTTCACACGGCAAGACTCACTGACCGGCAACTGGTACGACACCTCAGCACACATGCTGTGGATCGGCGACCGCACGCGTCAGCCCGACGGTGCCCATGTAGAATTCGCTCGTGGCATTCACAACCCAATCGGCTTGAAAGTCGGCCCTACCACCAGTGACGAAGACTTGATCAAACTGGTGCAGATACTGAATCCGAAAAACGACCCCGGCCGCCTGAACCTCATCGTGCGCATGGGCGCCAGCCAAATCGCCGAGCACTTCCCTCGCCTACTGCGCCTGGTGCAAAAAGAAGGCTTCAACGTCGTCTGGTCATCCGACCCCATGCACGGCAATACCATCAAGGCCAGCAATGGCTACAAGACTCGCCGTGCCGAAGATGTCCTGTCAGAAGTAAAGCAATTCTTCCAGATACACCACGCCGAAGGCACCTACGCCGGAGGGGTACACTTTGAAATGACGGGCCGGAACGTGACAGAATGTACCGGCGGTGCTTTCGACATCACCGAAAGCGATCTCGCAGACCGCTACCACACGCATTGTGATCCTCGGTTAAATGCCGACCAAGCGTTGGAGCTGGCGTTCTTGATCGCCAACGAACTGAAGTCGTTACGTCGCTAATAGGGCTCGACCACGCACCCGGCTACTATGCGCCGGGTGTCTTTAGAGCGATCACAACTGACTGGGATACGTTTCGATGCAATACTACGCTGAGCACCTCGCCACACTGACCAAACGCTACCAAACGGCACTGGCTGCCACCGGCTTTGATACCCTAGTGCTCAGCTCCGGCAGCCAAACCTATTATTTCGAAGACGACCACGCCCATCCATATCACCCCTACCCCTTTGTGCAACAGTGGCTGCCTTACCGCCCTGCACCAGATACGTTCTTGGTCATCAGTGCGACAGAAAAACCACGTCTGATCTGGCCCGCGAAGCAAGACTTCTGGCACATCACACCCACAGAGCCCCAGGGTGAATGGACACGCCATTGGCGCATTGAGGGCGCTACCCAACTGAAAGATTGGTTACCAGGATTGAGCAGCGGCCATGTGGCTTGGATAGGCGCAGAACATCCAGCTCTGAGCGACATAGATATCGCGATCACCGTCAATCCTACGGGTCTTAAGCGCGCGCTCGAGTACGACCGTGCCTACAAGACGGACTACGAGATCAACTGGATGGTCGAAGCCACAGAGCGCGCTGTTCAAGGTCACCGCGCCGCCGAACAGGCGTTCTTGGCGGGTGAATCCGAACTCGATATCTATCGCGCTTATCTGATGGCGAGCGGCCAACGTGAAATCGACGAGCCTTATCCGGGCATCGTTGGCCTAAACGAGTCGGCGGCCATTTTGCACTATGAAAACAAGCAAGTTCGGCAAGCGGAAAACAACCGCACCCTGCTGATCGACGCCGGTGCCCAAGCCAACGGTTATGCCAGTGACATTACGCGTACCTACACCCGCGACCAAGGGTTGTTCGCGGACTTACTTGCTGACGTCAACACTCTGCAACTGGATATAACCAGCAAAGCCATTCCGGGCATGGCGTTTCCTGACTTGCATACCGAAACGCTGCGTGGTGTGGCGGATATTCTGCAGCGCCACAAGTTATGTTCGCTGTCGGTCGACGAGCAAATGGCAAAGCGCATTCCTCAGGTCTTCTTCCCGCATGGTTTAGGTCATTTGCTGGGCTTGCAAGTGCATGACTCAGGCGGTCACCAGATAGACGCTACCGGCACGCTGCAAAAACCAACCGCTGAAGCACCCTTTCTCCGTCTGACACGCACGCTGGACGTAGGCATGGTGATCACCATTGAGCCTGGGTTGTACTTTATTCCGATGCTGTTGAAGCAAATGACGGATACCATCGAGCAGCATGGGTGCAATCTGGCGCTGATTGAGCAGCTTTTGCCGTACGGCGGCATCCGCATTGAAGACAATGTGTTGGTGACGCAGCAGGGAAATCGTAATTTTACGCGTGAAGGTTTCGGCGCCTGACTGCGGGTGTGTGCTAAGTACAGAACAGCATCCGCCCTACGGGATTGGTGGTTTTGGGCCGTAGGAGCGCAGCCCTCTGCACGAATCTTACACATTCGAACGACACACCCTCCCGGGCTACAAAAACGAATCACCGTACGCCAAGGGCGCAAGATCCAAATGCCGCGCAATGCTCTGCCCAATATCCGCGAAAGTCAGACGTTCACCAATGTTCCCGCCTTCTAAGCCGGGGCCAAAGCAGATCACCGGGACGTGCTCGCGCGTGTGATCACTGCCCGGCCACGTCGGGTCACACCCATGATCGGCGGTGATAAACACCCGATCACCGGGTTTTAATTCCGCTTCTAAACGCGGCAACATCGCATCGAATTGTTCGAGCGCGGCTGCATAACCAACCACATCGCGACGGTGTCCGTAGTAGCTATCGAAATCGACGAAGTTCGGGAAAATGATCGAGCGATCCGGCGCCGTGCGCACCGCCTCCAACGTCGCTTCAAACAGCGCTTCATTGCCGGTCGCTTTAATGGCCTGAGTGATGCCATCGTGAGCGTAAATATCGGCGATTTTGCCGATGGATATGACTTCTCCACCCTCTTCCTGCAACAGCCTTAAGACGGTTTTTGCGGGCGGCATAACCGCCAAATCACGTCGATTGCCCGTGCGCTTGAACGTCTCAGGCGTGTCACCTAAAAACGGCCGCGCAATCACGCGACCGACATTCATATAACGCTCGTCCAACAGCTCGCGTGCCGCCTGACAAACATCCAACAAGCGCTGTAGCCCAAAATGCTCTTCGTGCGCAGCGATCTGGAACACACTGTCGGCCGAGGTATAAACGATGGGTTTCCCGGTACGAATATGCTCTTCGCCCAGTTTCACCAGTATTTCTGTACCGGAGGCATGGCACTCACCCAGCACACCGGGAATACCCGTACGCTTGATCAGCTCATTAATGAAGTCTTCAGGAAAGCTTTTTTCCGGCGCGGTAAAGTAATCCCAATCAAACAGCACGGGCACACCGGCCATTTCCCAGTGTCCACTGGGCGTGTCTTTCCCGCTGCTCAGTTCACGTGCATAACCGTAGAGAGCGTCGACTGGGCCATTGTAGTTCAAACCAGCCGGACGCTGCCCGGCGCTGTCTTCCGCCAACAAGCCAAGGCCTTTGCGCTCTAGATTAGGAATATTTAACACACCGGAGCGGCCGACATCGGCGTCGCCAGCGGCACACACGCGCGCTATGCTACCCAGAGTATTGGCTCCTACATCACCAAACTTTTCGGCGTCTGCCGTGTGGCCAACACCGAAGGAGTCCATCATCAGAATGATTGCACGCCCCATGAAAACACCTCTCAGTTACGACGTTGTTAGGTCGCTTCAATACAACGATAAATGACCGGGTTACTGGGCCCGGTTTGCGTACTCACAGTCACGCTGTTCAATAACAACTCTTTCGCTTCTTCCGCTTCCGCCTCTGTACGCGCATGGATCATGGCTAACGGGCGACCCGCATCAACGGTGTCTCCCAGCTTCACCAACGCACTCAAACCGACAGAATGGTCTATGCGATCTTCCGCACGCGTGCGGCCACCGCCCAGGCTCACCACCACCAAACCTACATCACGCGTTTGCATAGTCGATACTACGCCTGCCTCGCGCGCGAATACAGGTACCACGACCGGCGCTTTGGGTAAATATTTCGTCGGTTGTTCAATGAAATCGGTTGGTCCGCCCAAACCCGCGACCATTTCTGCGAATTTCTCAGCTGCCGCTCCACTGTCCAAGGCGTTATTTAGCGCTTGCTGAGCACTTTGCTCATTGTCGGCAAGTCCGCTCAACATCAGCATTTGTGCACACAGGCCCATGGTCACTTCGTGCAAACGCTCGTTACGGTGCTTACCCGTCAGATAGTCCACCGCTTCCAACATTTCCACCGCATTACCTGCCGTCGAACCCAGCACCTGATTCATGTCGGTAATCAGGGCTGAGGTGCGCACACCCGCTTCGTTGGCAACGGTCACAATACTTTCAGCCAACTCTGTGGCCTGCGCAAGATCCGCCATAAAGGCGCCGTTGCCGCACTTTACGTCCATCGACAATGCTTGCAGACCCGCGGCCAGCTTTTTCGCCAATATTGACGCGGTAATCAATGGGATCGACTCGACCGTCGCGGTGACATCACGCGTGGCGTAGAAACGTTTGTCCGCGGGCGCCAAATCGCCGGTCTGACCGATGATCGCCACACCAACATCCTTTACTACACGGCGCAACGTGCTCAACGTAGGCGCACAATTATAACCAGGAATGCTCTCGAACTTATCCAACGTGCCTCCAGTATGTCCAAGGCCACGCCCGGAGATCATGGGCACATACCCACCACAAGCAGCTACCATGGGACCGAGCATCAAGCTCACCATGTCGCCTACGCCACCCGTCGAATGCTTATCCACCACCGGGCCAGGCAGTTTAAGATCATCCCATTGCAGTACCGAACCGGAATGCTGCATTGCTTGGGTGAGCGCCACACGCTCGTCCATGTTCATACCATTAAAGAAGACAGCCATGGCAAACGCAGCGATTTGCCCTTCGGTCACGGTGCCGGACGTAATACCACGTACAAAAAAATCTATTTGCTGTTTTGATAACGCCTTACCATCACGCTTAGCGCGAATAATTTCCTGCGGCAACATTCAGTACGCTCCTGAGGTGACCTGGTCGGTCGAAAGGTTCAATTCATCCAATAGAGCGCTCAGCAGTGAGCTGGTACCAAAGCGGAAATACTCCGGAATAAGGCGCTCTGACCCCACAATTTCTTCTACCAAATTCATATACACCAAGGCATCGTCCAATACCTTAACGCCACCCGCTGGCTTAAAACCCACGCCACGAGGTTGGCTGGCAATGGCTTGCAACATCACCTGCGCCGCCTCGGGCGTGGCATTGACCGGCACCTTACCGGTTGATGTCTTGATGAAATCCGCTCCGGCCGCCATGGCGATTTCACTGGCCTGCATGATCTTGATGCTGTCTTTCAACTCACCGGTTTCCAGTATCACCTTCAATTTCACCCGTGTGCCACATTCCGCTTTGCAGGCGGCAACGATGTCGTGCCCAATCTGCGTATTGCCCTCCAGAAACGCCTGATAAGGAAACACCACATCCACTTCATCGGTCCCGTAGGCCACACATGCAGCGGTTTCAGCGACCGCTGCGCTGAGGTCGGCACGGCCGTGTGGGAAGTTGCTCACGGTGGCAATACGCACCTGCGAACGACCTAAACGGCGCAATTCGGCACGCGCAAAGGGTATAAAGCGCGGGTAAATGCAGATGGCCGCCACCGACAGCTCATGACCTTGGGCGTCTTTATGTACAGTTTGTGCACACAACTTAGCGATGCTTTCTTCCGTATCGTTATCGTTCAAGCTGGTCAGATCCAGCAGGCTCAATGCTTTTCGGGCTGCAGCCTGGCGCATATTCATAGTCACGGCATCCTGAGTCATCTTATTGCGCCTCCAGCCAACGGACGATCAGTCGGCTCATTTTCTCAGCGGCTTTCGCCCCTTCTCGCAGGGTTTCTTCGTGGCTGAGTACATTCCCGGTCATGCCGGCGCACAGATTGGTGATCGACGACACCGCCACCACTTCCATACCGCAGTGGCGCGCGATGATGGTTTCAGGCACCGTGCTCATGCCTACGGCGTCAGCGCCCCATTGGCGATACAGACGAATTTCAGCCGGTGTTTCGAAGCTTGGCCCAATGGTCCATAGATAGGTACCGCTGAACAATTCTATACCCAGTTCACCGGCCGCGGTTTGCATCACCACGCCTTGATGCTTACTGTACGCTTCGGTCAAATCAGGGAAACGTGGCCCAATCTCTTCATCGTTGCCACCGACCAACGGGTTAACGCCAGAAAAATTGATATGGTCGTCAATCAACATCAGACTGCCAGGCCCCATGGCTTCATGGATACTGCCTGCGGCATTGGTCAACACCAACAACTCACAGCCGATCAGGCGCAAAGCGCGAATAGGGATTTGCAACGCTGCTGGCTCATGGCCTTCATAGAGGTGAAACCGCCCCTGCATACAGGCCACAAATTGCCCGCCCAGCTGGCCAAACACCAGTTGGCCTTTGTGACCATGTACGGTAGACACCGGAAAGCCGGGGATGTCGGCGTAAGGCACGACAATGGCGTCTTGAATGTCATCCGCCAACGCACCCAGACCACTGCCCAGAGTAATACCGATGCGCGGCACGCGCCCGTCCAGTCGATCTCGCAAATACGCGGCAGCACGATGATACGCTTTCATAGCTTCACCTTAATTTTCATTGTTATTCCTAATCTATTTTAGCGGCTTTCCAGATGCCCGGGGCCAAATGAATGCGGTAATAAGTCATCCAACGTCAGAGTGGCGCGAATGGCCTCAGTGTTGCAGATGTGAATGGGTGTGTGCGGTGCAGCAAACTCACGAATTTTCTGACGACAGCCACCACAGGGGGTCACCATTTCATCGCCCTCGCCCATGACATAGATTTCTGCAATATCACGTTCTCCAGCCAACACCATGGCCGCTATTGCTCCGGCTTCTGCACAGGTACCCTCTGGGTAAGCTGCATTCTCCACATTACAGCCGGAGTACATTCGTCCTGAGGTACTGACCACGACTGCACCGACGGAAAAATTAGAATACGGCACATAGGCCTGTTGCATAGCGGCTCGTGCCACGTCCAACGGGCCAGTCAGCTGCTTCACAATGGCAGGTTTCTGTTTCATAACACCTCAAGAGCCAATAACGTTGGGATGATCATTATTTAGGTAAAGACTCCCAAAAGTTGATCACACGGTCAACATAAATATTTTTCAGCGGAGCACACAGCACTCTTCGACCCTGTAAGGCCACGTAGGGCGGGTGCTTGCACCCGCCAATTGACGGCGCGGGTATAAATACCCGCCCCACCGGCCAGCCTCACAGACCAAGCCGCGTACGAGCTTCCTGCTTCGCCATCATAAAGTCACTGTGCGGCACGTAGAGCAGATCGGCCACCTTCCGCACCATATAGTCTTCATATCGATCCACATGTCCATCGGCGAATCCTAGCAACCAAAAATCCACCATCAACTCAAATTTCTCGATGGCCCCAAAAGAGTCATTGATAACACGTGTGTATTGATAAAGGTCCAGAGTTTGCTCTTGCTCAGCTAACGCTTCCACCATCAGCTTTTCAACATCGGCTTCTGACAAGTTCAGTGACTCACGAAAAAGCTTACGCAACATGGCATCCTCTTCTGGCTCAATCCGGTGATCCGCCATGGTCACTTCCACCATCAACACAGCCGCGGCCAAGTCTACACGGGGGGCGCTGGAGGGGGATTCGGTTTCTGCTTTAAACCACTCAAACAATTTACTCAGCATATTCTGTCTCGTTGTTAAGGTCATTTGACGTTAGTATATCAATGGTTATTAAGAGACGCGGCGCAAACACATGGAATTTAGTCTAACCACTCCCGCTTTACTGTTTCCTGCAATTTCTCTGTTGATGTTGGCGTACACCAATCGGTTCATTGTGATCTCGCAGTTGATCCGCAACCTGTATCAACAACACCAACAGACACCCAGTCGGTTTATGCGCTTGCAAATCGAGCATCTGCGCACCCGTGTGCGTCTAATTCGTGCAATGCAGGCATGGGGTGCCATTGCTTTTATTTTGTGCACCGTCAGCATGCTGCTCAATCTGCTGGAGTTCGATCCTGCGGCCATCTACTGTTTTGGTGGCAGCTTGGTCGCCTTACTGATTTCACTGTTTATCAGCCTGTTTGAGATTGTTATCTCGGGTTACGCCATACGCATTCAGTTGCAAGGGCTAGACCGACCGCGTGGCGAGGTGAAGGGTTTCGACGAAGCCTAACCCGCAGAAAGCTACCATGAAGGGCGGGTATTCATACCCGCATAGAAAAATTTGCCATAGTAACAGTATCCCGTGCAGAGCTTCGGCCAGAGGGCTGGCCTCCTACGACCTTCACGCACCAAAGTGATACCGAAAAAAATCCTTAACGCCTCATTGCAGGGCTTTTATCATGGAAAACTCACCCGTACTGCCCTAAAAGCAGGCACTGAAATTGCAACTTCACAAAAGAGCACCTACACCCTTTTTGTGAGCCCGCGATGTCAGACACCCCACTGCGCGTACTACTTGTGGACAACGAGCCTGGCCGAGCTGCCATCTTAGAACAAGCGCTCGCAGACGCCGGTCACCATACCGTCAAGCGCATCGACTGCCACACCAGCCTCAATGATACCGTTGCTCACTGGCAGCCCGACATGATCATCATCGACGTCGACGCGCCCGACCGTGACGTGCTGGAACAGATGTCTCAGTTGTCCGTGCACAACCCTCGCCCCGTGGTCATGTACTCCGACCAAGATGACTCCAGCTTTATTGAGCAGGCCATTCGTTCTGGTGTCAGTGCCTACGTGGCGAATGGCATGCGCCCCGAGCGCATTAAATCAACACTTGCCGTGGCTGTCGCACGCTTTCGCGAATTCCAAGCACTCCGCCAAGAACTCGATATTGCCCGCAACGAATTGGCGGATCGCAAAATCATTGAGAAAGCCAAAGGCTTGATCATGAAGCATCGCCAAGTGGATGAACGCCAAGCCTACGACGCGCTGCGCAAAATGGCCATGGACCGCAGTGTCCGCCTGGCCGACGTAGCCCGCAACGTCATTTCCGTCTTCGAGATATTGTAGGAGTAAGCACATGTCATCTACGGAATCCCCACTGAAGCTAGGCTTTATGCCACTTCTCGACGCCGCGCCATTAATAGTCGCGCAAGAACTGGGCCTCTACAAAGCAGAAGGCCTGAACGTCAGCCTCGTACGCGAGTCATCCTGGGCGACCATTCGTGACAAGGTGGCTTTTGGCATTTTAGATGGCGCGCACATGCTCGCCCCCATCCCCTTTGCCAGCACACTGGGTCTGGGCTCCGTGCGTAAGCCGATGCTGACCGCTCTCAGTTTGGGGTTGAATGGCAATGCCATGACGGTCAGCAAAGCCTTATCATCGGACTTAACCCAGCAGAGCAGCGCGCTCCCTCAGCCGACCACACCCGCCGAGTGGGCGCAACGACTCAGCGCGCTGACGCGAGACAGCGCCACGCGGGCGCGCCCACTGACGCTGGCCATTGTGCACCCCCATTCCATGCATCATTTCTTACTCCGTACGTGGCTGAAATCGGGCGGAGTAAATCCGGAGCAAGACCTTAACATCGTCGTCGTACCTCCGCCGATGATGGTCTCGGCATTAGAGCAAGGCGATATCGACGGCTTCTGTGTCGGCGAGCCGTACAATGCGATAGCACAACGCAAGGGGCTCGGAGACATCCTGCTGACGGGCCATGATATCTGGCCGAACGCACCGGAAAAAGTATTCGGTGTTACGCAACAGTGGGCCACAGCGCATGAGGAGATGCACCACCAACTGATACGCGCCCTGATACGCGCTTGCCAGTGGCTCGACCGCCCCGAAAATCGCAACGACATCAGCGGCATGCTCTGCCAGCCCGACTACCTCGGCTTAGACCGCGACGTCCTGCAAGCGGCTGTTCAGCAAATGTCTGCCCCTCAAGGCACCGCACTGCCCGCCACGCACAAACATTTTTTTCAGCACGATGCCACGGTGCCATGGCCTGCACACGGCCATTGGATAACCCAGCAACTGCAAGAGCTGAGTGCAGCGGCCTTGGACTTACCACCAACACTGGTTGCCGACGTGTACCGTACCGACCTGTATCGCCGCGCCGCAGAATCGTTAAATATCCCGTGCCCAACGTAGGAGCGCAGCCCTCTGCGCGAAAGTTCGGCCAGAGGGCCACCCACCTTCCACCAACCCTCGACTGCACAGGCACGGTGCCTAAACGCCCTGAACTGGTGCTTATCTCACACAACACTCGGCACTGCATTGGCCCGCCGAAAGCACAGACAGGCTCGCAACTCATTGAAATACCTGACTTTCTCCACTCATGCTCCAGTGTGGCACGGCACCTGCATTATTTCCTATGAATAGAATACGAATGGCCAACGAAGGCCACACAATTTGATCAAGGCAATGGCGCCAAATGGTCACTCTTAACAGAGTGGTGGTTTGGCGCTTTTTTTATGCACGGCGCTTTTTCATACACGGAGAATCCGATGAGTAAACTGACGACCCTAAGCGTTTCTCTAGGCCTCGCTGCTGGCTTGGCGACATCCGTTGCCATCGCCCAAACAGGCTGGCCAGAGAAAGAAGACCTCAAATTCGGCTTCATAAAGCTGACCGACATGGTACCCCTTGCCATTGCCTATGAACGTGGGTACTTCGAAGACGAAGGCCTTTTCGTAGAACTGGAAGCCCAAGCCAACTGGCGCGTGCTGTTGGAACGTGTCATCACCGGCGACCTCGATGGCGCTCACATGCTGGCCGGTCAGCCCCTGGGCGCAACCATCGGTTTTGGCACTGAAGCACACGTAGTGACCGCATTCACCATGGACCTCAATGGCAATGCTTGTACCATGTCTAACGATGTCTGGGCCAGCATGAAACCGCATCTCGAACTGGTGGACGGTAAGCCGGTTCACCCGAATTCCGCCGAAGCGCTGCTGCCAGTGATTGAAGAATTTCGTGATCGCGGTGAGAACTTCAATCTCGGCATGGTGTTCCCGGTGTCGACCCACAACTACGAACTGCGCTACTGGCTTGCCTCTGCTGGGATTCATCCCGGGTACTACGCACCCAACCGCGGTGACATTGCCGGACAAATCGACGCCGACGTCCTGATCTCCGTTACCCCACCGCCACAAATGCCTGCCACGCTGGAGTCCGGCACCATCAATGGTTATTGCGTGGGTGAACCGTGGAACCAGCAAGCGGTGTTTCGTGGCATCGGCGTGCCGGTCGTGACCGACTACGACATTCGTAACAACGTCGCGGAGAAAGTCTTCGGCGTCAGCAACGAATGGGCCGAACAAAACCCCAACACCCACATCCGCGTCGTTAAGGCGCTGATTCGCGCTGGCTACTGGCTGGACGCCGATAATAACGCCAACCGCCCTGAAGCCGCGCGCATCATCTCACAGCCTTATTATGTCGGTGCCGACTATGAGGTCATCGCCAACAGCATGACCGGCATCTTCGAGTTTGAGAAAGGTGATGTGCGTGACGCACCCGACTTCAACGTGTTCTTCCGCTACAACGCCACCTACCCCTTCTACGGCGATGCAGTTTGGTACCTCACGCAAATGCGCCGTTGGGGTCAAATTCCGGAACAAAAGCCTGACGAATGGTACATGGACATTGCCCGCAAGGTGTTCCTACCAGAAGTCTACGAACAGGCCGCCCAGGAATTGATCTCCGAAGGCAAGCTACCAGCATCAGCCTTCCCGGACTTCACCACCCTCAATGGCGGCATTCGTCCGATCGAACACACCACCTTCATTGATGGCGTGCCTTTCGATGCCAGCAGCCCCAATGCCTATCTGGAGCAATTCAGCATCGGCCTGAAAGGCAACGAAACACCCTAGACCTGAGTGATAAGGGCTGCAGTAAATAGCCGCAGCCCTTTTTCAGCAACAAGCAACAATGTAAGAACAGAGGAATAGACACCATGAACGCCACACTGACCTGGCTGAAACAATTTAACGCGCTTGAGTGGTCACGCGCTCAATGGGGGGATCTCGCCCAGCGTCTACTCTTCCCAGCACTTGGCTTAGTGGCCTTCCTAGCCCTCTGGCATATCGGCGCGCAACAAATCAATACCTCACTGGGTACGTTTCCCGGCCCCATTGAAGTCTCCGAGCAATGGTCCAACCTGGTCGGCGAGCATCGTACCGAACGCCAACGCCGTACAGACTTCTACGAGCGCCAAGAACAGCGCAATGCGGCCCTGCTGGCGCAGAACCCGGACGCCGAAGTGCGCTGGCGCGACTTCAGTGGCCGCCCTACATTCTTCGACCAGACCATCACCAGCCTGTGGACGGTGCTCAGCGGCTTTGGCCTAGCCACATTGATCGCCATACCATTAGGCATTGTGGTTGGCTTGAGCCAAACGCTCTATCGCACCTTCAACCCCTTAATTCAGTTATTTAAACCGGTATCGCCGCTGGCATGGCTGCCGCTCGTCACCCTGGTGGTCAGTGCCCTGTACGTTAGTAACGACCCCATGTTTTCGCGCTCGTTCCTGATCTCCATGATCACCGTCACCCTATGCTCGCTGTGGCCTACCCTGATCAATACCGCCGTCGGCGTTTCCAGCATTGATCGTGACTTATTAAACGTCAGCCGCGTTCTGCGTCTCGGTTGGTTCACCCACGTACGAAAAATCGTCATCCCCTCGGCCATTCCCGCCATGTTCACAGGCTTGCGCTTGTCGCTGGGGATCGCCTGGATGGTATTGATCGCCGCTGAAATGCTGGCGCAGAACCCAGGGCTGGGCAAATTCGTCTGGGACGAATTCCAAAACGGCTCATCCAATTCCTTAGGGCGCATCTGCGTTGCGGTACTGATGATCGGCTTCATCGGCTACATGCTTGATCGCATCATGCTGCTCTTACAAACCAAATTGAACTGGGACAAATCAGCCGAGATTCGCTGATCACCGAACCCGTAGGAGCGCAGCCCCCTGCGCGAACATTTTGGCCAGAGGGCTGGACTCATCCGCCAAAATATAGAGGAACACACCATGAACACGACACACCTCGAACTCACCAACGTGGGCATTGAATTCCCCACCCCCAAAGGCCCTTTCTGTGCACTCAAAAACGTCAACCTGAAGGTCGGCAAAGGCGAGTTTGTTTCACTGATAGGCCACTCAGGCTGTGGCAAATCAACCGTGCTGAACATCGTCGCCGGCCTGTACCAAGCCACCCAAGGTGGTGCACTGCTGAACGGGAAAGAAGTGAACGAGCCTGGCCCAGAGCGCGCCGTGGTGTTTCAAAACCACTCACTGCTGCCTTGGATGACGACGTATCAAAATGTTGAACTGGCGGTAAAGCGCGTATTCGGGCGCACCAGAACCCGCGCCGAGATGCGCGCCTGGATTGAGCACAACCTCGAACTCGTGCAGATGACACACGCCATGCACAAACGACCGTCGGAGATTTCTGGCGGTATGAAGCAGCGCGTCGGCATCGCTCGCGCGCTGGCGATGGAGCCACAAGTGCTGCTGATGGATGAGCCCTTCGGTGCCTTGGACGCCTTAACCCGCGCCCACCTACAAGACTCCCTGATGGAGATTCAAGCCGAATTGGGTAATACCGTCATCATGATCACACACGATGTCGACGAAGCCGTACTGCTTTCAGACCGCATTGTTATGATGACCAACGGCCCGGCCGCCACCATCGGCGAAATACTCGATATTGATCTATCGCGTCCACGCAATCGTTTGGAACTGGCAGACAACCCCACCTACAACCATTATCGGTCAGCGGTGTTGCGATTCTTGTATGAGAAGCAGAAGAAGGTCGAGCCGATCAAGGCAAAAGCAGCGCCAAAGCCCGTCGCTCAAACGGCCGTCGCGTAGGAGCGCAGCCCTCTGCGCGAATCGGCCAGAGGGCTGGCCTCCTACCGGGTAAGCTTCGATTAAGGGCTCGCCTCCTACGATGCGTTCTGCTGAGATTCTACCGCATTCGCATACTGGGCCAGCAAATACGGGCGCACGTCATTCGGCAGCGCCTTCACCCGCTCCCGTAGCTTTTCGGGCACCCAATGTGGGCCTTCATCGTCCGGACACTCATTCAACCAGCGGTGAGCGGTTTCATTCGTTTCAAACAAACGATACTTGCGGTGGATCTGCGCATCGATAGCCACCGCCACTTCCGCATCATTCTGATAGTCCCCGTCCAACACATCACCAAAAGCCAGGTGTACTCGCCCTTTCCAGCCGCTGATACCTTGCGCAATGCTGCGCACATCTTCATTCCGCGCCTTACGGTAGCCACCCTTCTCAAGTTGGTAATAACGCTCGCGCGCCTTCATCACATCGCACGGATCGTATTCATAGGAAATGGCGACCGGCACAATGTTCAGTTCTTTCACATAGTCCGCGTAGGTACGGTCTTTCGGCTTGCTCAAGGAGAACATGCCAATCACCGCCGAGTTTGTTTTGTCCACGCCGTCTTTTGCCCGACCCTCGCGCTGCGCGATCCAGATATTCGCCTGTTCCTGCACAATGGAATGATGGATGTAAGCCGACAGCTTTTTCGCCGCCATCAACTTCTCGCGCCGACCCGCCACCGAACGCTGCACAATGAAGCTCTTGTTCAGGCGCATCAAGTCTGACACGAAGGGCTTACTCAGTAGATTGTCACCAATGGCAATGCGGATGGTCTTGAAACCGTTTTGATACAGTGCCCAGTTTACGAACGCCGGGTCCATCACGATGTCCCGGTGGTTACTGACAAACAGATAAGGCTTGTTCGGGTCTAGCTTGTCTAAGCCGGACACCGTGTATTCAGCGGACGAGCGACGAATAATTCGCCCCAAATAGCCTTCCAGCCGCCGCTGAAAGCCGTCCACGGTCTTTACGCCTAAGAACTGAATGCGCAGAGCAACACCAATCAAAGGCGACAGCAACCAGCTCCAGCGCTGCTTGAGACGCGGTATCAGCATGGCGATCATCGCCATCCGCAATTCTTTGTCAGCGACCACACGGCGTAATACCGCCGGTACTTCTGCATCGTTGTAAGGACGGATATCGTCAAACTCGCTCATCATCATCCCGTAAAAAAATTCAGCCGCTCTTTATAGCGGAAACTCATGAAAAGCGCTAGGGCGCGCCGGAGGCATAACCCGAGAGCCCATGCCTTTAGCCACTACAACCGATACCACGGCATCTTCTGTATGCCCTGTGTAATCCACTCACTGAAGGCCACCACCTTCGGCCACTTAAAATGATGCTCCGGCGCCACCAACAAATACCCGTAACGCGACTGGAACGTCGACTTGATCGGCATAATCAACTGCCCCTTCTCCAATGCATCACTGCAGATACTGCGCCGCACCAAGGCCACACCCTGCCCCGCCAGCGCCATCTCCGTCAAAGCCCAAGTATCCGACACGTGCAATCGCCGCCTATAATCCGACGGCTCTTGGTCATGCGAAATCAAAAACTGGTTCCAGTGATAATCCATCGGATCTTGATCCGCCAACAAGTATTGCCTCTTCAACCAACTCCACACATCTTCTTCACCTTGGTACAGCAGCGGATGGCATACCGGAAAGATGGTGTCATAGCTCAACCAATGCGTATGCAAGCCGACGAAATCATCAATACCGTAACGTATCCCCATGTCATTCTTACCGTCGTTATTGAACGGCTGATCGCGGTCCATATCGATTTGCAGATAAATGTCCGGATGCTGCTCTTGGAACTGTGGCACACGCGGCAACAGCCAAGCACTGGCAAAAGACGGCAACACTGAGAGGTGCAAAACGTTCGGCGAGGGGTCACCGCTCAGGCGCTGTAAGCCTTCTGCCAAACTGTCAAAGCCCTTTTGAACGTAAGGCAATAATTGCTTACCCGTAGCATTTATTTCAATTTGACGATGGCCTCTGTCAAACAACTGAAAACCCAGCCACTCTTCCAGCTGTCGGATTTGCTGACTCACCGCAGCCTGCGTAATATGTAGGTCTTCCGCCGCAGCCTTAAAACTCCCCGTTTGGCTGACTACCCAGAAGCACCGCAGCGTATGCAGAGGGGGAAACTTCACTTTCACATAAGCACCACTTAAGTATCGAAAAAAAACAATCGTTTGTGAGCATAAGGGATTATGGTGAAAATATACACACCTAAAGAAACCCTGTTAGTCAACATCCCGGTAAGGAGAAATACCATGACTGCACAAGCTCAAACGATGATCCAGATCCCTGAATACCCACAAGGCCGTCAGGCAGTAAAAAGCCTCAAGCGCATGTGGAGCCGTCACCAGCAGCGTCGCGCGCTGATGAACATGCCTGATTACCTGTTGCGTGACATCGGTATGACTAAGTATGACGTAATGAAGGAAGTGCGTAAGCCGTTCTGGAAAATCTAATCTTACTGAAAAAATTCGCACAACCGCCAACGACAAAGACAATAAAAACCGGGCGTTTGGCTGAAGCCATCGATGGATTGAATGGCAGGTCAGACAGATAGTACAAATAGAAAAGCCACTCATTGAGTGGCTTTTTTTATGGGTATGTCCCGAGATTAATGACCCAGTATCTGGCTCAAAAACAACTTGGTACGCTCGTGCTGCGGATTGTTGAAGAACTCATGCGGTTCATTCTCTTCCACCACCTCTCCGGCATCCATAAAGATAACCCGGTCGGCAACTTTCTTCGCGAAGCCCATCTCGTGCGTTACACACAGCATGGTCATGCCTTCGTTCGCCAATTCCACCATTACGTCCAGTACTTCCTTGATCATTTCTGGATCAAGTGCCGACGTCGGCTCATCAAACAGCATAACGCGAGGATTCATGCACAGACTCCGTGCAATCGCCACACGCTGCTGCTGACCACCGGAAAGCTGCCCTGGGTATTTATCGGCCTGCTCAGGAATTTTTACCCGAGTCAGATACTTCATAGCGATTTCCTCGGCTTCCTTCTTCGGTATCTTACGTACCCACATAGGAGCCAAAGTACAGTTCTGCAGCACCGTCAAATGAGGAAACAAATTGAAGTGCTGAAATACCATACCGACTTCACGACGGATCACACCAATGTTCTTCAAATCGTCCGTTAACGGCACGCCGTCGACAATGATGTCACCTTCTTGATGCTCTTCCAGACGATTGATACAACGGATCATCGTAGACTTACCTGAACCAGACGGCCCGCAGATAACGATCCGCTCACCGCGCTTCACATTCAAGTTAATATTCTTGAGCACATGAAACTGGCCGTACCACTTGTTCATGTTTTTCAGCGATATGACGATTTCGTTCTCACCGCTGTCGTTTATATTTGTAGTCATTATTCGTTACTCCACTAATTCTTATGGCCAGTGTTGAGGCGTCGCTCAAGATACTGACTGTAGCGCGACATACTGAAACAGAATATCCAGAACATCAGGGCCGCAAAGACATAACCTTCCGTCGGAAAGCCTAACCAAGCCGGGTCTGCCAAGGCTTGACGCACCATGGCCAACAAGTCACCTAATCCGATAATCAACACCAATGTGGTGTCTTTAAACAAGGATATTAACGTATTTACCAAGCCGGGGATCATGATCTTCAACGCTTGGGGCAACACGATCAAATTGGTTTTTTGCCAATACGATAACCCCAGTGCATCGGCCGCCTCATACTGTCCCTTCGGAATAGCCTGCAGGCCACCACGTACCACTTCTGCGATGTAAGCGGCCTGGAACAACGTGATACCTATTAAGGCTCGCAACAAGCGGTCTACCGAAACACCACCCGAGAAGAACAACGGCAGCATAACCGAGGCCATAAACAGCACAGTGATCAAGGGCACACCGCGCCAGAACTCGATAAAAATCGTACTGACAAAGCGCACAATCGGCATATCACTACGCCGGCCCAGTGCTAATACGATACCGATCGGCAAGGCCGCCACAATACCCACGATGGCCAATACCAGCGTCAGCATCAGACCACCCCAGCGAGAGGTCGGTACGCGCTCCAAGCCGAACGAATTACCGTACAACATGAAGTACGCGAAGACCGGGAAGATGGTCAATGACGCAATGATGACCCATTTTTTATAGGGCAGTCGCGGTACCGTCATCCAGATCATCAAGGCTGCCAACACGGCAAACACTGTATTAGGGCGCCACAACAGTTCGGACGGATAGAACCCATAGATAAAGGTTTTCATCCGCACACTGATAAAGACCCAGCAGGCCCCACCACTGGTGCAGTCAGCACGGGTGCTGCCTTTCCAATCGGCGTTCCAAATAGCCCAACTAAATACAGAGCTGACAAGCTGCCAAGCAACCCAGATCGCAAACAGCGACACTATGGAGTTGGGAATACTGGAAAACAGGTTCTTACGTAACCAGCCCACTAAGCCCGCTTCAGAGATAGGAGCCGGACGCGAAGGCGTTGGAGTAAATTGTGTCATCTTATCTCTCCACCAGAGCGACGCGTTTATTGAACCAGTTCATAAAGGCAGATACCGATAGACTGATGGTGAGGTAAACCAGCATGGTCATTGCCACAATCTCAATAGCCTGCCCCGTCTGATTCAGCGTTGTACCCATAAACACCGCCACCAAATCGGGATACCCGATGGCCACCGCGAGAGAGGAGTTTTTCGCCAAGTTCAGGTATTGGCTGGTCATCGGCGGAATCATAACGCGCATTGCCTGTGGCAGAACCACAAGGTTAAGACGTTGCTTTTCCGTCAAGCCCAGAGCCCGACAGGCTTCCGTCTGACCATGTGCCACCGCCTGAATACCCGAGCGCACAATTTCCGCAATATAGGTACTGGTGTAGATCGTCAAGGCGAACCACAACGCCATCAGTTCAGGAATAATCCGCATGCCGCCAGCAAAGCTGAAGCCCCGCAACACGGGATACTCAAACGACAAGGGACGGCCGGTGATGAAATAACCTATAACGATGGTACCCAGCATCACACCGATGGTAGTTGGCAGTACAGGGAACTGTTCACCGGTCGCAATAAAGCGCTTCTTCGCCCAACGAGCCAGTACGATCAGGCCAATCACTGCGGCGACGATCAGGCCGACGTAGATGGCAAATGTAGGTTCTGGAATAGGCTTAGGTGAATAGAAACCGCGGATACTGAGGAAGAAGCTCTCGCCACCAAAGTTAATGGCGTTACGAGGGCCAGGTAACGTCTGCAAAACCGCGTAATACCAAAAGAATATCTGCAAGAGCAGTGGGATGTTACGAAAGGTTTCAATGTAGACGGCACAGAGTTTACGCAGAAGCCAGTTGGGTGAAAGACGACTGATGCCCAGAAACAACCCGAGGAAAGTAGCCGACACGATGCCCATGGCCGATACCAATAAGGTGTTGAGCAACCCCACAACGAAAGTCCGACCAAAGGTATAGGTTTCGTTGTATTCAACCAGAGTTTGCGCGATGGCAAAGCCCGCTGGCTGATTCAAGAACCGGAAGCCAGTCGAGATACCGCGTGCTTCCAAGTTATTTAATACGTTTCCTGTAATGGTATACAGAAACCAGAAGAGACCACCAACCACGAGAGCCTGATAAAACAGGTTGCGGTAAGTGGGATTATACAACCACGCCGCGCGGCGCGTTTTAGATTGATCGTTCATGGTAGGCTGAAATGCTCCCTTTGCACACTGGACACTGCATCACGATTGATGCGTGCAAACAGCAAAGCCGGGAGCGTGGCACTTGTGCTCCCGGCTTTTAAGGTCTCGGTCAGAGATGGTTAGCGAACTGGCATACCATACTGCAAGCCACCGTCAACCCACAGCGCGTTAATACCGCGATCGATCTGCAGTGGTGAACCCATACCTACTGTGCGCTCAAACATTTCGCCGTAGTTACCTACTTGCTTAACAATGTTGTATGCCCAGTTAGCGTCCAGATTCAAGTGCGCACCCATTTCATTGGAGTTCAACAAACGCACCACTTCAGGGTTGTTTGAAGTACGCATTTCATCCACGTTGGCCATGGTGATGCCCATTTCCTCAGCGTTCAGCTGCGCGTAATGAACCCACTTAACCACGTTGAACCAGTTGTCGTCGCCCTGACGAACAACAGGACCCAGAGGCTCTTTAGAGATAACTTCTGGCAGTACCATAGCACCAGCAGGGTTACTCAGCTGCAAACGCAGACCGTACAGACCCGATTGGTCAGTGGTCAGAACGTCACAACGACCGGCTTCAAAACCAGAGATGGTCTGCTCGGACGTATCGTACAGTACTGGCTCATAACTCATACCGTTGAAACGGAAGTAGTCAGCCAAGTTCAGCTCGGTAGTTGTACCCGACTGGATACATACCGCTGCACCGTCAAGCTCCAGAGCGCTAGAAACACCCAAATCGGTGCTCACCAAGAAGCCTTGACCGTCGTAGTAGTTCACACCGGTGAAGTTCAGACCCAGAGACGCGTCACGCGTCAGTGTCCAAGTAGTGTTACGTACCAAAACGTCGATTTCACCAGACTGCAAAGCGGTGAAACGCTCAACCGCAGTCAAGGGTACAAAGCTAACAGAGTTTGCATTGCCCAATACCGCAGCAGCGATTGCACGGCAACCGTCAGCGTCCAGACCTTGCCAGTTACCAGCAGAGTCGGTGCTGGAGAAACCTGGCAGACCAGTACTCACGCCGCAGTTCAATGAGCCACGATTTTTGACTTGTTCCAGAGTTTGAGCCTGTGCGCCCATTGATAGTGTAGCGACGGCAGCAACACCGCCGATCAACGTTGCAAGTTTCTTCATGTCATATCTCCCATGACTTATTATAGTTGTTACGCAACAAGGAATTTCTTGCGTACGATCTCTCTTAGGCAAGTACCGGGCCAATTATTCTTGTTGGTGGCCTGACTGCCCATTCGAAGCAGAGATTTAGCAAGTACATCGTTTCTAGATGAATGATGTATCTCAAGACTAGCTCATAATGTCACCGAGACAAATCTTTTTCGACCAAAGTCGGAGCCATTTAAGTGCATGAATGTTTACAAAGCACTACGATGGCGCACACCACTGCCCAACGCGCGCTAGCAGCGTTGACAGAAACAATCTAACGGGTATTGATTTTTAGCACCAATGCCATATTTAGATGGGTCATGCCAATTTGGCATAGGAAAAAGCACTCCCGCAGAAATCAAAGCGGGCACAAAATGAAAAAGCCGTGGACACGGAGTATCCACGGCCTTATGACATCGCTCACGTTAAACGCTAAGCGTGAGCAACCTCCAGCTTACGGCGCCGTAGCTGCGCCCCGGCGATGAGTCCCAACAACAGCAAAGCGGGCAACCACATGATCTCTTTCGGTGGTCGCTCTGTTTCTAACTCCAAATACTCTATGCGCCAGCCGAAGTCGAAACCCAAACGCTGAGCTTCCGAGCCGAACACGGCCGCATCAACCGCTACAAAGTCATCGGCCAGACGAGTCACCAGACCTTTGCTTTGCAACCGGGCCTGTCCATCCGCACCGGCCTCGCCCAACGGTAAAGCAATCACAGTAGAGACATCCCGACCGTCCATCGTCATGCCGGAGACACGCATGCGCAGGGTCGCATCATCGGGCATCTCTTCCACGACGTTGTACAACTCTGTTGCCGATACCTGCTCCAATGGCGGATGCACCATGTCCCACCAAAACCCTGGTCGGAACAGCGTAAAGGCCACCAGCAACATAGCCACAATTTCCCAAGCTTTCGAGCGCACCAGCCAAAAGCCTTGAGTCGCCGAAGCGAAGATCAACATAGCAGCCAACGCAGAGGCAATAACCCCCATAAGGTGCCAGAAGCCGGTCAGGTCGATCAGCAACAGATTGGTATTGAAGATAAACATGAACGGCAGCACCGCAGTGCGGATGTCGTAGGCAAAGCCTTGAATACCGGTCTTGATCGGATCGGCTCGCGCAACGGCCGCTGCCGCAAAGGCTGCCAAGCCCACCGGCGGTGTATCATCAGCCAATATCCCGAAGTAGAACACAAACAGGTGCACCGCGATCAAGGGCACTATTAAACCATTCTGCGCACCCAGGGCCACAATGACGGGTGCCATCAGGGTAGACACCACAATGTAGTTGGCCGTGGTCGGTAAACCGAGCCCAAGAATCAAACTGATCACTGCAGTGAACAACAGCATCAGCATCAGATTGCCGCCGGAAATCAGCTCAACGAAGTCGGTCATCACCAAGCCAATACCGGTCAGGGTCACAGTGCCTACGACGATACCGGCCGCCGCTGTGGCGACACCGATACCGATCATGTTGCGCGACCCCTTGATCAGACCTTCAAAGAGATCAATAAAGCCCTTCATCACCGCCTTGTTGATCTCTCCGCTCTTGCGGAAAAACGTCTGCAACGGGCGCTGGGTAATGACGATGAACATCATGAACATGGTAGCCCAAAAAACCGACAAACCGGGCGATCGGCGCTCAACGGCGAGGAACCAGATCAACAACACCACGGGTAAGAAGAAATACAAGCCCGACTTCACGGTCGGCCCGACTTCCGGTAGCTCCAACAGTTCTTTGTCGGGGTCATCCAGCACCAGTTCAGGGAAGCGGCAGGCGTACCATACCAAGCCGACATAAGATGCCAACAACAGTACCATAATCGTCGGCGTGGCAGCGGCACCGAATACCGTTCGAGTCCACCCTATACCGTAGTAGACAATCAAAGTCAGGATAGACAGCCCAATAAAAACCGTCAGAAAGCTGATCATCGACTGCAATGCCGTGGTCACCTTACGCCGTGGCAAGCCCATCATGCCTGCCTTACAGGCTTCAAGATGCACGATGTAAATCAACGCGGCATAAGAAATCAACGCGGGTAGCAGCGCGTGTGTAATGACTTCCAGGTAGGAAATACCAACGTACTCCACCATCAAGAAGGCCGCAGCCCCCATAATGGGCGGTGTCAGCTGCCCGTTGGTGGACGAAGCGACCTCAACAGCACCTGCCTTGGTGGCTGGAAAGCCGACGCGCTTCATCAGCGGGATCGTAAACGTACCCGTTGTCACCACGTTAGCGATGGACGAACCAGAGATAATACCGGTCATCCCCGAGGCGACAACGGCCGCCTTTGCGGGCCCGCCACGCATGTGGCCCAGCAGAGAGAAAGCCACCTGAATAAAGTAGTTGCCAGCCCCTGCACGGTCGAGCAAAGCACCGAAGAGCACAAACAAGAACACGAAGCTGGCCGACACGCCAATGGCAACACCGAACACCCCTTCTGTCGTCAGCCACTGGTGCGACAACAGGCGATTAACACTCGCACCACGGTGCGAAATCACCTCTGGAAAGTACGGACCAAAATAGGTGTAAATAAGAAACACCCCAGCCACCACCATCAAGGGTTTGCCCAGCACTCGGCGTGTGGCTTCGAGCAGCAAGACCAAGCCCATACCCGCGAATACCAAGTCGGCAGTTTCCGGAATACCTGGGCGCTGCGCTAACGCTTCGTAATTCACCACCAAGTAAAGCGAAGACGCCGACGCCATTAGGGCCAACAGAATATCAACAATAGGGATACGATCCCGGCGCGAACGTTTGAAGGCCGGAAACATCATAAAAGCGAGGAAAATGGCAAAGGCCAGGTGTATAGGCCGAGCAAGAGTGGTCGATAACAACGACCACGGTGAGGCATTCCATAATTGAAACAATGCCCAAGCGAGAGCCACTGTAATAATGACTGCGCCCGTTATACCACCAGGGTTGCGGGCCCCAGTTTCAGATTCCAAAAGATCGCGTAGCGCACCATCGTCTTGCGCTGCGTTAGCCTGAGACGGCTTATTATTATCGTTCATTTTTGTTCCACCAAAAAAGAACGGGCGTGCACTCACTGTGTGAGAACAACGCCCGCTCTATCATAGATCTAATGCATTATATGCACGCTTAGTCCATCAAGCCTACTTCACGATAATAGCGCTCCGCACCAGGGTGGAAAGGCGCTGACAAACCAGCACCAATCATGCCTTCACGGGTGAGACCGCTCAGTGCAGGGTGCAGGTTACGGAAGGCTTCCAAGTTCTCGAAGACACCTTTCACCAACTGATAGACAGCCTCATCTGAAGTGCTGGTTGAAGCCACCAAGGTCGCTGCAACACCAAAGGTTTCTACAGGCTCGGCGTTACCACGGTACATACCACCAGGCACAGTAGCGGGAGCGTAATACGGGAAGGTGTCCAACAGCTCTTGTACTGCAGGTCCTGTTACGCTGACCAAGTTACTGGAACAGGTGCTAGTGGCTTCTTGGATCGCGCCACTGGGGTGACCCACAACGTAGATGATCGCATCGACTTGGTTGTCACACATGGCACTCGCCATCTGGGCGGCGACCAAATCAGAAGTTTGTGAAAAAATGCTGGTTGTACGGTTTTGGATGCCCAGCAGAGCTTCCAATGTAGCACGCTGACCAGAGCCAGGGTTACCGATGTTTACGCGCTTACCTTCAAGGTCTGAAAAAGTACGTGCATTAGCGTCACTGCGCGCTACCACGGTAAAGGCTTCAGGGTGCAGTGCAAACACTGCGCGCAAGTCACCGTAGGCATTGTTTTCGAACTGTGCTTTACCCTCGATAGCGTTATATTGTACGTCACTCTGTACAACACCGAAGTCCAGTTCACCCGCACGAATCGTGTTCACGTTGAACACAGAACCACCGGTACTCTCAACTGAGCAGCGAATGCCATGATCGGCCCGATTCGCATTCACAAGGCGGCAGATTGCGCCACCAACGGGGTAATAAACACCGGTAACACCACCCGTACCAATGGTGATGAATTGATTAGCGGTAGCAGAACCTGCCATCGCGAGCGTCAGGCCTGCAGTGGCTGCGCCGACGGTCAGGGCTTTCTTAAGGTTAATCATGGTCGTCTCCGTGTACTCAGATTATAGTTATGGTTTTTAGGCACTCGCTTTTTACGAGCGCCGTTAAAGGATAATACCTGTGGCTCAGATGGCAAGCTCTGATGGTAACTTTTCGGTCCGCATGGCCAGCCTATTAAAGACCGCGTTTGAGCGCTCGCACCAAGTAGGCGTTACCTAAAAACAGCCCCATACTGGCCACACTCATCAACAACCCAATCCAGCGTGGTTCATCAAAAGCCGCCACGATAGTAAAAGGAATATAGAGCAAGGTGACAAAGCCGAACCAGCTAAGCTGACGCGCATTAAGGCGAATCAAAGCCGGGCAAAACAACCACAGAGGTAAGGTTTTCAGGAACCACAGCGCCATGCCGGCACCTATGACCTCAAAAGGCGTACCAACGCCGCTAGGGGCGGTAACCCACGTTTGCACGGCATACATTAAAACCAGTGCGATGTAGCTGGCCCAAGTCACTCTGAGCCATTTTTGTTGTTGCGTTATAGACATCATAAACCCGTATTGTTCCCATTTTGGAGCTGATAAGCCAAGGTGGCGAGGCGCTTGCCCTGTGCTTGTGCCAACTGAATCTCTTCGCGCGTCAGCGCTTTCTTGTCTTTGTCCCAGTGTGTTACGCCATAGGGCGTACCGCCGGACTCGGTGGTATGCAGCAACGCCTCTGTGTACGGTGTGCCCATGATCACTAGGCCATGGTGCAATAAAGGCACCATCATCGACAACAAAGTCGCTTCCTGTCCGCCGTGAAGCGACGACGTAGAAGTGAATACACAGGCCGGTTTATTCACCAAGTCCCCATTCAACCACTGTGGGGTGGTTTGCTCCCACCAATGTTTCATTGGCGCGGCCATGGTGCCAAACCGTGTTGGGCTGCCCAAGGCCAAACCGGCACAGTCGCGCAAATCTGCAACGTCAGCGGGCAAATAATCACTCTCTTCATCGGCTGTATTCAGCGATGGTACTGTGCGCAAACGCGCATCCATACCAGATACCGACTCCACACCGTGGGCCAAGTGCTGCGCCAGTTGCGCCGTTTTTCCGCCGCGACTGTAAAACAAAATCAGGATAAAGGGGTTATCCACCTTAGAGAATCTCCAATACATTTTCCGGCGGACGGCCCAGAACAGCCCCCTTAGGAGAGAAAACGACGGGGCGCTCAATCAATTTCGGGTGTTCTACCATAGCGGCCAGCAACATATCTTCATCGGCACCGGAATTGTTCAAACCCAATTCCTTAAAGATGGCCTCTTTGCTGCGCACCAATTGCTGGGCCGTCAAATTCAGCTTGCCCAATGCCGAGCGCAATTCGGTGATCGTCGGGGTATCTTCCAAATAGAGACGCACACGAGGCGTAATCCCCTTATCTTCTATTAGCTTCAACGTCTCACGCGATTTGCTGCACCGTGGATTGTGCCAGATGGTGATCGTCATCATTACTCCTTAAAAAATCACTTACAAACATGGCGGCAGGATAACACATCCGCGTTAATACTCATCGTTCAACCAACCGATGACGGCTTCGCGTTTTTCCAGCCGGGCAATCCCTTTTTTACCCAACCGCTGTGCCACCTGAATCAGCACCGTTTCCACCACCAGCAAGGTTGCAACCAAGCTGTTGGTGTAAAGCTTCCCTTGGCTTGGCACGCGCACCGCCTGCAACGCCCACTGACTCAAAGGTGAATGACTGTGGTCGGTAAACGCCAATACCGGCAAGCCCATACGATGAGCAACTTGCACCAACTTGATGGTGTCCCGACTGTAAGGCTCGGAGCCAAACACCACCAACAGGTCGCGCTCTGTCATGTCCGTCAAGGCTTGCGCCTGCCCTTCTCCCGAGGCGCCGACCACACTGACGCCATCGCGAATCAAACCCAACATGTAAGCACAGAGCGTCGCTAAACTGTGCGACTGACGACGCCCGGCAACACGTATACGCCGAGCCTTCACCAGTAACTCAACTGCCGCATCCAGCTCATTCTCACTGACCGTAGTGCGCAGCCGTTGTACCGCTTTTAACTGATCGTCGAGTAGTAACGCCGTGCTTGAAACCGCCTCTGGCGCTGCCATGGCCTTTGCCTGTTCACTGTAATAGTGTCGAGGCTTACTGACTGCATCGCGGAAAATGGCTTGAAAAGCCCCAAAGCCGCTGTAGCCCAACAAACGGGCCAAGCGCGTTAACGAGGCAGCGCTTATGTTGAGCTGGCCGGCCAACTCCACAATATTATGAGTCGCCGCTAGCGTCGGCTCGTCCAACAGTGTGCAGAGCGCATGAAACGAACGCTTGCCCATGGTCAACGTCAACTCACCTCTCTGCAATGCCGCAGGAACACGGCGCAGCTCAGTCAGCGACGAAGGCGGAAAGACAATGCTTGAGGTTGCAGGCGTTTGCATTATGAGTACCTTATGACGGTTTTACGCGACATTATGAAATTATAATTTCATTTTAAACAATAAAATGAAATTTATCCTGCCCCCCCTATCCTTAACCGCAGTACGCCATCACCCAGACAAAGACAGGCAGCGCGACCCCATGAATCTGAACCACTATCTTCGCCCCATTCAACACTCTGAAACCTTGCTGATTAACGAGCGTTCGGCCAGCCTCGCGCAAACGCGCCCAATTCACCGCTTTGGCTTTGGCCAAAGCCCTTTTCCGGTGCCGGACGCACTGCAAGCAGCCTTGCGTGAACACGCCGGTGAAAAAGCCTACCTGCCCGTACAGGGTTTACCCGCCTTGCGCCAAGCCGTGGCGCAATTTCATCGCACGCAAGACGGTGTGGATTGGCAACCCGAGCGCACGCTCATAGGCCCCGGCAGTAAATTGCTGATCTTCGCTGTCATGGCTGCATTCACACGCGCCGAAGTCCTGCTGATTTCACCCAGTTGGGTCAGCTATGAGCCGCAAGCGCATCTGGCCGGACACCCTGTACACCGGCTGCAAACCACCGCGGCCGACCACTGGCGCCTAAGCGCTGCCCAGCTGGATGCCTTTTGTCGCAGCCGAACCAACCCCGATGTACCTTTGATTTTGGTATTGAACTACCCCGGCAACCCCAGTGGCACCAGCTACAGCGCCGACGAACTGGGTGCTTTGGCGGAGGTAATGCGCGCGCACGGTGTACTGGTGATCAGCGATGAAATCTACGGCATGCTGCACCACAAAGGTGAACATCGCTCGCTGGCGCAATGGTATCCCGAAGGTACCTTGGTCACCGGAGGCTTATCAAAATGGTGTGGCGCGGGTGGCTGGCGACTGGGCGTCATGCATGTGCCTGCGGCGCTGGAAGACAGTTTATTACCGCGTTTGTTTGGTGTCGCGTCGGAGACCTGGTCGTGTGTCGCTGCACCCATACAGCATGCAGCCATCAAGGCCTACGAATACGGCCCCGACATCCAGGCTTTTGTGCAGCACCAGAGAACGCTGTTGCAAGAGATTGGCAACACCGCCGCCGACCGGCTGAACAAAGCTGGTATCGACACCGCCGCACCCGAAGGAGGGTTTTATCTCTTTCCAGATTTTGGGCGATTCCGCACGCAACTCGCCCAGCGGGGGATTAACGGATCGGACACCCTGTGTGCAGCGCTTCTAGAAGAAGCCGGTGTTGCCCTGCTCCCCGGCACCGCTTTCGGTATGCTAGAGGAAGAACTCGTCGCGCGCCTCGCCTACGTTAATTTTGACGGCAAAAACCCGGAACCCGTCTATCAGGGTATTCAGGCGATTGTTGATTGGGTTGCAAAAATACTCGAATGAGAAAAGGCGTTGCCTCTGAAAATTCCAGAGGCGAAAATCTGGCAAGGCAAAAAATCCTGAAAACGCGCAGTTTACGTAAAGTAAATGAGCAGTTTGAAGGATTTTTTAACACCGCCAGGTTGAGAAAAGGGGATTTTCTCTAGAGCAACAACCACGCCACCGAACTCGCCGCTAGTGCATAATACAACATCGGCACCAACGTAAACCGAATGATCTCCCCTTCCCGGCCCGACAAATTCACCACACTCGCGGCCGCCACCACATTCACCACACAGATCATGTTACCGGCGTTCGCACCCAACAACTGCAACGCCAATACCGTGGTCTCCGGCAACCCCACCTGGTCAGCGACCGACGCCTGAAAGGACGCAAACATCATGTTCGAGAACGTCGCCGAACCGGCAATAAACGACCCCAACGCCCCGATCATCGGCGCTACAAACAACCACTGATCCGCCAAATTACTCGCCGCCAGGGTCGCCAACTCCAACGGCATGGCTGCCAGCCCCGCAGTATTTACTCCGGATTGCAGAAAAATACGCACCATGGGTACCGCCGTCGCCAATGCAATCACTGTCGGCACCAAGGTGCGCGCACTGACCACCGTCGCACGTTGCAGCGGCCGCCAAGGCCCGGCTTGTGCACTCGACTGCACAACGGCCGCAATAGCAGCCGTCACCACAAACACCGTTCCGGGCAAATACAAGGGCGCGAGTGACGCGGAAATATCGGTGCCCAGAATGTTCTGCCACGCCACCACAACAGAATTCAGCAGAGCCTTAAGCGGCAGCGCATCAATGCGGGTCAGCACCAGTAAACCGGCGACTAAAATATACGGCGTCCAGGCACGCAACAGTGACATATGCTTGGTATGTCCCAGCGCCTCGTCTAACTGGTGGGTGGCGACCAAAGCTTTCATCGCAACGCGATCCTCAGCCGAGAAATACCACACCTTGCGGGGCGTCAGAATGCGATAGCGCGCCAGCGTGCTCATCAAGGCCAACCCCACCAACGCACCGATAATCGACGGAAATTCCGGCCCCAACAACCAGGCTACCGTATAGGCGGGCACCGTGAACGACAAACCCGCCAATATCGCAAAGGGCGCAATGGCCAGGCCCGGTAACCAGGATTTCTCCTCGCCAAAAAAGCGCGTCAAAATCAGCACCATAATCAACGGCAGAAACGACGCCACCAGAATATCAATGCCAATGGCCGTCATCGCAATGGACTGCAACTGTTCTGGCGTACTGCCCACCAGCCCCTGCCCCATCCCGACAATGACCGGTGTACCCACCGCCCCGAACGACACCGCGCTGGAATCCGCCACCAAGGCCAACACCACGGCCGCCAGAGGCGGAAACCCTAACGCCACCAGTAAAGGCGCACCGATTGCCGCCGGCGTACCGAATCCCGACGCGCCCTCTAAGAAACTGCCAAACAGCCATGCAATGATGATGACCTGCACCCGGCGGTCAGGAGAAATGTGCGAAAAACCACTGCGAATGACCTCAATAGCACCGGTTTCGCGCAGCACGTTCAACAACAGAATGGCTCCGAAGACGATCCACACAATGGACGCCGCCACCATCAAGCCTTCTAGCACCGCTGCCGACACCTGCACCAGCGGCATCTGCCACACCACCAACGCCAACACGGCCGACACCAGCAAGCTCAATGGCATCGCTTTGGTGGCAGGCAGACGCATAATAACCAGCAGCACAAAAACGCTGATGACCGGCATCGCGGCGGTAAGAAACTGCATGGACGTCATGTATTGATCTCATCATCGAGCAAATGGGAATAGCCATAGAGTATGCGGCGAACATAGCAGGTGTAAACACCTGCTCTACTCCACTGCATCAAACACTGAACTGTTTCGCCCTCACCACGTTACGGTAATCGGCGGGGGTCACCCCGGCGCGCTGGCGGAACAACTTAATAAAATACGACGCATCACTGAACCCCAACATATCGGCAATTTCCTGCACGGTTAAATTGCTCTCACGCAATAGCTCTTCGGCGCGCTGCAAACGCAACTGCAACCAATATTGCTTGGGCGACTCCCCGGTGGCCTGCACAAACCGCCGCGCCAAGGTGCGCTCGGTTAAACCCACCACAGCCGCAAGCTCGCTCACATGGAACGGCTTGTCTAACCGTTCTGCCAACCAAGCCTGCGCAGCCACAATGTCTTCATCGTCGTGCTGCAAACCGCCTAAGCGATAGAACGGCTGGTTCAACGTACGGCTGACTTCGTGCGAGAAGTGCCGCTCCACCTCACTCATGATCTCATCGTTGTACCACTGGCGCACAAAGTACAGCACCAGGTCGGTCAGCGAATTTACGCTGCCCGCACAATAGATCTCGTCGGCGTAGGTAATGGCCTGTTTCGGTTTCAGCAACACCTTGGGGTAACGACGGGCAAAGCGGCCAAAGAAATACCAGTGCGTGGTCGCTACGCGATCATCCAACAAACCACCCTCGGCCAAAAAATACACGCCTGTGCCGGCGGCGATGACCGGTTTACGCTCTGCGACCAGGCGCTGCAAAATACCAATCAACTCACCGTGGTGCGTCAACATGGGCAAAGGGTTACCCCACAACGGTGGCATAATGACCATGTCGCAGTTCAACAGCCCCTCCCAACTGCCCTGCGCTTTGAGCGTCAACCCTCCTGTCACCTCTTGGCTATCGCCGTCCTGACAGAACACGCTCAGCGACAAAGGTTCACTCGTCAGGTGCTTCAAATACGCCATTTGACTGGCTGCGTGAAGCATTTCACTGGGCAGGGTAATGCCTGTGGCCAAGGTTTTGGGCAACGCAATGAAGCCAATTCGCACAGTATCCACTCCGTAAACTGTCTATTTTGTTCTATCTTATGGCGCTTTAATCATACATTACCCATCATCATCTACACTAGTATGCAGCGCAACATGAAATCTTCCTCTCAGGAGCAGCAATGACACGTCTTCCCGTCATCGTCGGATTCGGCGGCGTAAACGCCGCAGGTCGCAGTGCGTTTCACCACGGTTACAAGCGCATGATTGAAAGCGCTTTACCCCCAGAAACCATGGCACCTACTTGGCAGAACCTTGCCACCATGATGAACCTGGACACCACCGGCGGCCTGACCCCGGAACTCATTGAAACCCTGCGTGCAGGCACCCTGATCCGCCGCATCGAGCCGGTGCACTTCGATGTCGATGCCGTGCTGTATCAACACAAGGCCGACATTCATGGCCTACATGGCGACATGGAATTCACGGCGCGCCGCAACCAACTGCCGCGTCATCTGCCGGAAAACTGGGAAGTCACCGCTGTCACCGGGCGCGAAGTCACCGTCAAAGTGACCGGCGCAACCCCTGCTCTGTTTCCTGAACACAAAAAATACCCCGTATCCAGTGCTGGCCAAGTACCCACGGGGTTCGATGCCGCCAGCATGTATCGCTCCATGCACCACCCGCGCGCCCTCACGCAAGCCGTTTACGGCGCGTCCGATGCGCTCAATTCCTTGGGCATGGATTGGTCTGAAATTCTCAAGCACATCTCGCCCGACGAAGTGTCGGTGTATGCCGGCAGCGCGTTAGGTCAGGTCGACGACAAAGGTTACGGTGGTTTGTACCAAACCGAACTGACGGGCGGTCGCACCAGCTCTAAGATGATGGCCTTGAGCCTCGGCGAAATGGCTGCGGACTTCATCAACAGTTACATGATTAACTCTGTTGGCAGCACCGGCAGCAACGTGGGCGCCTGCGCGACCTTCTTATACAACCTGCGCCAAGGCATGATCGATATTCAAAGCGGTAAAGCCCGCGCGGTCATCGTCGGCAACACCGAAGCACCGGTGAACCCTGCCATCATGGGCGGCTTTGACGTCATGGGCGCGCTGGCGAACGACGACAACTTGCGCCGCGTAGACGAACTGCCCGACGGTGCGCCCGTCGATAATCGCCGTGCCTGTCGGCCATTCTCAAGCAACGCGGGCTTCACGATGGCCGAGTCAGCGCAGTTCATTATCTTGATGGACGACGAACTGGCCCTTGCCACTGGTGCCAACATTCATGGTTCGGTGCCCGATGTATTCATCAACGCCGATGCCAACAAGAAATCCATTTCAGCACCCGGTGTGGGCAACTACATCACCATCGCCAAAGCGGCTGCGCTGGCTGAAAGCCTGCTCGGCGAAGGCGGCTTAGCGCAAACTTTCGTGCAAGCACACGGCACAGGCACACCGCAAAACCGCGTGACGGAATCACACATTCTGAACGAAGTGGCCAAATTGCATGGCGTCAACGACTGGGCGGTAACGGCCGTGAAATCGTACGTCGGCCACTCACTGGGGCCAGCCGCTGCAGACCAGATCATCGCCAGCCTGGGCGTCTGGGCGCACGGCATTATTCCTGGCATCAAAACCATTGATCACATCGCCGACGACGTGCACAACAGCAATCTGAATATCTTGATGGACCATCACGACACCGGCAGCCTGACCGCCATGCGTGGCTCTGTCATCAACTCCAAAGGTTTTGGCGGCAACAACGCCTCGGCGCTGATTTTATCGCCGGATGAAACGCTGAAGATGATGCGCAAGCGTCACGGCGATGCCGCAGTGGCAGCGTGGCAACAACGCAACGAACCCGTGGCAGAGACCGCTAAACGCAATGACGAGAACGCCATTAAGAACGGCGTGCCGATTATTTATAAATTCGGTGAGTCCGTGATGGACGAGAACGATGTGACGTTAAGCAAAGAGCAGATTACGTTGAAGGAATTCGCCAACAGTATTTCGTTAGCGAGTAAGCACCCATACGGTGATATGACCCCGTGATCATACGGCGGGTGTGAACACCCGCCGTTTTACAACCGCACGCTGTACGTGATGGTCAACGTCTCCGTACCCGGATTTTCCTCCGCTAAACTCGCATTGGACAAATGGTGATACCCCACCCCAATGCGCGTTTGGTCAGCGAATTCGTAGGCCAAATTCACCCCGGACCGAAACTGCAACCAAAAGCCCAAATCCGTATCCGCATTACCGCCGTGCAGATACAACCCCGGCGCAAAGTCCACCGACACCAAGAAGCCCGTATCTCGGGTCGAGAATTTAGACTCACGCGTAATACCAGCGAACACCACATGCGACGCATGTCTTGTGCGTATCACCCCGCCGACCGGCCGAAAATCAAAGCGCGTCCAACGCTGTGCCGCCAAATACTGCACACCATAGACCGACGCTTGGTTATCACGCGCAAAATCCGTCACACCCAAAAACACCTGTGCATCGGCACCCGGCTGCGCCGTCGCGAATCCGCCTACACACAACAACACCAACAAAACAGCCTTCTTCATATATTCCCTACCTGAATTCATACACCACCGCCGTCGACACCGCCCAGTCTTCACTCTGCTCCACCAACCCCCGGCTGACGCGCAGGCGCCCCTTAATCTGATCACCGTAGTCTACCGTGGCAGCCAGCGTGCGTCGCCGCAACGGTGAGTCGACGCCTTGAGTGAAGTCAAACCACCGGCCTTCCACACGTTCCTGGTACAGGTACTCCGTACCCAGATGCCACAGCGGCGCCGGTTGAAACCACAAAGCGAGGTTCATAATCACCACATCAGTCTGCCGCGAACGTGCATGGTCTTCAAATATGCCGGTGCCAAAATTCGCATCACCGCGCCAATCGCCCCAGTGTTTACTGAAAGCTAAAAACGCATAAAACTCCAAGGTATCGGGGCCCAATGGTGGATTCGCAGCAGGCTCAACCACACCGTAAATGAAAGTGGTGGCCGGGGTATACTGAGTTTCGTCAAACAACCCCAGCTTGGTAAAGAAGTAAGGGTCGCCCCCCGAAGTGGCCTCCGCCGTAGACGATGAGAGTGCTCGAATCACATCATGCCCGATAATTATTTCACCGCGTTCACCCAAAGGTATGTTGAACTGAACACGGGGCATGGTCAGTAGCCTGCCGTCATTGGGCAAGTTGCCAATGTTGCGCCCCTCAGCCCACTCCGCGCCGACGGCAAAAGACGTATAAGCAGGCCGATCCGCACGCCACGTCGACTGAAAAATGCCATTGGCTAACGCTAACCCAGGGCTGAGTACCAACAACCCGGCTAGCAGAGTCTTACACAGTGTGTTGTACATCATTGTTCTCATATTGCTCCTTGCCAGTGCAGCATTAATTCAAAGCGCCGCTACCCATACCACAAGGATATTTGCTAAAGTACGCGCACTTGAAACAAACGAATGGAACCACGCAATGCTGGTAGAAGCTCCTATTTCCCTTGGCGAACTGATCGACAAAATCACCATCCTTGAAATAAAGGAAGTGAACATCAGTGACGAAAGCAAACTCAAAAACGTTCGCCACGAGCTGAAGGTATTGAACGACAAGGTAGCCACCATCCTCGACACCGATGGTAAAGCCAAACTCGCACCGATGAAAGAACAACTGAAGCGCATCAACAGCGACCTTTGGAAGATTGAAGACGACATCCGTGACTGCGAGTTTGCCAAACAGTTTGACCAAACCTTTATTGACCTTGCCCGTGCCGTCTATGTCACCAACGACAAACGCGCCAACGTCAAAAAAGACATCAACCTTGCGTTCGGTTCCGAACTGGTTGAAGAAAAGTCCTACAAAGACTACCAGTAAGCATGCGCATACTGCTGATCAAGATGTCGTCCATGGGCGACATCTTTCACACCTTCCCCGCCCTGTCAGACCTGCAAACCCAACTGCCGAACGCCGAAATAGACTGGGTTGTAGAAGACGCCTTCAGCGGCATCGCAGCCTGGCACCCAGCGGTACGCAAGGTCATCCCCATTGCCTTACGCAAATGGCGCAAAGCGGGTTGGCGCACGCTGTTTACTCAGGTGCGTCAGTGGCGTGAGTCTATTCAAGAATCTGACTACGACCTGGTGATTGATGCCCAAGGCCTGCTGAAAAGTAGCCTGATCGCCCGGGTTGCGGGCGCAAAAAAACTGCACGGTTACGACAACCGTTCAGCACGCGAGCCCATCGCCACAAAGCTTTACCACCAGACGCATTACGTCAGCACAGAACAGCACGCCGTGGAACGCACACGCCAGTTGTTTGCCGCCGCCTTGGGCTATTCGCTGGACGACATGCCACTTACCTTCGGTATCCGTGCGCACTTCGCTCATATCGCCAAGGCCGAGCGCAAACTGGTGCTGATTGTTGGCACCAGCTGGAGCACCAAACTCTGGGCGTCAGAACATTGGAAAACACTGACCGCGAATGCCCTGCAACAAGGCTACGCCGTTGAAGTGATTTGGGGCAGCCCCGAAGAAAAAGCGTTGGCGGATGAAATCATCCAAGCCTGCCCACAAGCAACCTGCGCCAGCGAACGACTGTCGATACAGGCCGCGGCTGAAAAACTGGTAGAAGCCTCTGCGGTGGTAGGGTTAGATACCGGATTTGCACATTTAGCTGGCGCGTTGGAAAGCCGCACGGTTGCGCTGTACGGCGCGACCTCGCCGACCAAAGTCGGTTTGATTGGTGCGCATACCGATAACCTATCGCTGACACCCGCGTTGGATTGTATGCCGTGCCATAAACGCAGTTGCGCCAAGTTGCCCGTAGGCAGTCAGGATACCCCGCCGTGTATGCAGGGGTTGATGCCAGAGCACGTGGTGGACATGTTGCAGGTATAAATACCCGCCCTACATCACAACGGGTACCAACGTTACGTAGGGCAGGTGTTTACACCTGCCAAGATACCGCGGGTATTTATACCCGCCGGGCAAACAAAAACCGAGAAACCATCATGAACAAACCCGCAAAAATCGGTGTCGTTATCACCACCTACAACTCACCTCTTTGGCTTGAGCATGTTTTGACGGGTTATGAAAATCAAACTGATGCCGCGTTCACCACCATCGTAGCCGATGATGGCTCCGGCGCAGACACCTTAGCCGTTATCGAAAAATTCCAACAACGTGGGCGCATTCACATTCAACACGTCTGGCACGAAGACCAAGGCTTCAGAAAATGCACCATCCTGAACAAAGCCATCGCAGAGACAGATTGCGACTATTTAATTTTTACCGACGGCGACTGCATTCCCCGCAATGACTTCATCGCCGTCCATCGCGCAATGGCCGAGCCAGGCGTGTTCCTATCGGGTGGCTACATCAAACTGACTATGCCCGTTTCGGAAGTCATAGCAGAAAGCGACATAGCGGAAGGCAAGATCTTTAATTCAGATTGGCTAGTACAGCACGGCCAGCCGAGAAACCACAAGTTATGGAAACTCACATCACGCCCGTTGGTGCGTCGCTTAATGAACGCCATTACCCCCACCAAGGCGACGTGGAACGGCATGAACAGCTCAACATGGACTGCCGACATCATAGAGGCCAACGGTTTCAACGAAGACATGCAATACGGCGGTCTTGACCGTGAGCTGGGCGAACGCCTTTGGAATAAAGGCATGAAGAGCAAACAAATCCGTTACAGCGCTGTTTGTCTTCACCTAGACCACCCGCGAGGTTATGCTAAACCAGAAATCTGGGCGAAGAACAATGCCATTCGTGCCGAAGTGAAGAAAACGGGACGCATCCGCGCACAGAACGGAATCGTTAAATCAAACTAAACCTACTCATTTGAAACGCAGTCAGGAAACAGTATTTGATCAAGCTGTTTTTGAACTTTGCCTCGGCTGAAATCGTGCATCCTGATTCGCGCTGCTGTGGCAATTTCACTGTTTGCAGTCGCTTGAATCATGTTTTTTGCCAGCGATTCACAGTCACCCATAGGACTCAGATAACCCCAGCGACCATCTCCTAGAATGTCAGATACCGCCCCCGGGCAATCAACCGCGACAACCGGAGTACCGCAAATCATCGCTTCCGCCAAAACGTTAGGAAATCCTTCCCTACTTGAAGACAACACAAAAACGTCGGCCGCCTTTAACCATGGATAGGGGTTAATCTGAAACGGGTGGATAGCAGCAACACCACTCAACCCCAATCGATGAATCTCACTTTCGAGACGCTCTTTTTGATTGCCCTCCCCCACTATCACCAACCTTAAGCTGGCATCTTGAGCAAAGGCCTTCGCAAAGGCTTGAATCAACATTTGCTGGTTTTTCTGACTGTGTAAGCGGCCAACATTGAGCACAACTTTCAAAGAGGGGTCTTTGAACCAATCAGGCAGCTCTGCTAGCTCTTGTGCTCTCTCATCAATGTATTCTATGTCAAAGGGATTACCGACCACCATCTGAGGTATATCTTGTGCAACTTTCATCTTACTCAGTTGCTTCAGTGCATCTTGTGAATTCGAAATTAAAAAGTCTGCATTTCTATAAGCCATTCGCAAACGAAGCTTCGTCTTCACTCGTTTCAGTCGATTTAAAGCTGCCAGTGACTCAAACGTATTTCCTTCTCGCATGACCAAACGATAGTTCTTGTTGAAATAACAACTCAGTCCAACGATGTAATTCGACTTCCTAAGCATTGCGAAAACCACTTCGGGCTGAAGCTTTTTTAATAACTTAGATGTCTTCAGGTACGGGCGATGTCCGACCATACAGAAGACACCCACGCGCGCGCTCAACAAATTCCTTAGTGGCCCTTCATCTCGCAGCACTACCATACTGACATCTACGCCCAAGCCCGCATAGTAATTCGCTTGGTTTATTGCCTGTCGCTCTGCACCTCCACCTTTAAAACTCGGTGTGATAATGACAAGCTTTTTTCCTTCGATACTCAATGAACTGTCCCTATCAACTTACTGGCACAAAATAGCCAGAATCTCGTCCGTCTTTTCTTGCATCAGTTTTTCGTTCGCTCGCGTCTCCAGGTTCAAACGCACCACCGGCTCGGTGTTCGACTTACGCAGATTAAAGCGCCACTCAGGGAACTCCAGCGACACACCATCAACAGACTCTTCACCGATCGCGTCTGCCTTAAAGGCTTCGTATACACGCGCAATCGCCGCGTCCGCGTCGTCTACTTTGCTGTTGATCTCACCCGGCGAAGGGCAAGCAGACATACGCTCACTCACCAGCTCAGACAGGCTCTGCCCTTTTTTGCTCAGCAAATCCACCACCAGCAACCAAGGAATCATCCCACTGTCGCAATAGGCGAAGTCACGGAAATAATGGTGCGCACTCATCTCGCCACCGTACACCGCGTCTTCTTTGCGCATCATTTCTTTGATGAACGCATGGCCCGTTTTCGACTGCATCGCACGGCCACCGTTGATCTCACAGATGTCCTTCGTGTTCCACACCAAACGCGGGTCATGAATGATGGTTGCACCGGGGTTTTTCACCAAAAACGCCTCGGCCAACAACCCAACAACGTAATAACCTTCGATAAACCGGCCATCCGCATCCCACAGGAAACAGCGGTCAAAATCGCCGTCCCATGCAATCCCCATGTCCGCTTTGTGCTCACGCACCGCATTACCGGTTACCGGCTGCTGTTCTTTCAAAATGGGGTTAGGAATACCATTGGGGAAGGTGCCATCAGGCGTGTTGTACAATTTCACAAATTCGATAGGAATATTGCGCTCTTTAAACGCCAGTTCGATGCGATCAACCGTGTGGCAAGCAGCGCCGTTACCCGCGTTCATCACCAGCTTCATCGGTTTAATGTCACGCCAATCCAAATAGGTCAGCAGGTGATCGACATAGGGGCCAGAGTTGTCCAGCTTGGTCAATACACCCTTTTTTGTAGACTCGGTGAACTGATTCTTCTCTGCCAGAGCCTTGATGTCCAACAGGCCCGAATCGTTACTCAAAGGGCGAGAGCCCTCCCGCACCATTTTCAAGCCGTTGTAATCAATCGGGTTGTGACTGGCGGTAACCATCACGCCACCGTCCAATTCCAGAAACTTGGTGGCAAAGTACACTTCTTCGGTACCAATCAGCCCCAAGTCGATTACATCAACACCGGAATCCATCAGCCCACGGGCCAAAGCCATTTTTAAGGTTTCAGACGTTAACCGAACATCCCCACCCACACAGACCTTCTTTGGCTTGAGAAATTCAGCGTAAGCGCGACCGATGCGGTACACGATCTCTTCGTTCAGTTCTGTACCGAGTTTGCCGCGAATGTCATAGGCCTGAAAGCAGGTCAGGTTAGTCATAATGATTCTTCCATCTTGATGTTATGTATCACCGTGCACAGCACATGATAGCGCGCTGCTCCGAGGGGTACAAAGCAAACGGCGCAGTAGTTCTAAGATCGCGTCAGGTGTTCTTACGGAACAGGTACACGCCCAAACCAAAGGCCAGAAAAACAGGTAGCGTTGCCGCAATGGCTGGACGCATGCCGATAAACAATCCAATAGGGCCAAAAAACTGCTGCGCAATTTGCAACACCAGCCCCAACGCAACACCCATGAATATACGCGCGCCCATAGAAATAGAGCGCGTTGAACCGAACACAAAAGCAATACCAATGAAGCTGAGCGTCATGGTAAGCAAGGGTGCACTCAAACGCTCCCACAGCCGCAAAGCCACCACCGGGTCGACCACCGCACTGGCATCTTGAAACGCCACCCGCTGCCACAGTTCGGGCAAGCTTAATACGTTCAACGAACGCGACAAGTTGTAAATCAGCGTGGTGGAAATAGGCGGTAAGATCACCGACGAACTCATGTCTTGGCGAGTAAATACACTTTGTCCGCTCCGCGAAGACCAGTCTGTCACACTGACATTTTCGAGCTGCCATTCCGTTGGCGTCAGCAACACACCTTCTGCTTCCGTTGTTGTGGCAACACGGTCCCTGTCATCTAACTCTATCAAAAACAAGTTACCGGCGAGCTCGGTGCTGGTGAAATCACCCACATGAATGATCTTGTTCCCGCTTTGATACCACGAACCCAAGCGCACCTGAGTATTCTGATTACGCACGTCAGCACGATAAAAATTCGCCTCCTGCTTCAAGGTCGGCGCAAACACCTCGCCTACGACAAACAGCATCGACGTCGCAATCAGCGCCGGCATCAGAATGGTCGACAGCAACCGCGCCATCGACACCCCCGTCGCCCGAATCGCAGTAAGCTCACTGCTGGCGGCCAAGCCACCGATGCTCACCAAGGTGCCAATCATGACCACAAACGGAGCGAACTCGTAAATTTCGCTGGGTATCGACAGTAACGTATAAATCAACACATGATACGAATTGAAATTCTCATCCCCACGCCGAGCCATTTCATCGGCGTAGCTGAGTAGGAACATCAAGCTGCCGAAAATCAGCAACACCATGAATATGCTAGACAGTGTTTTGAACAGCACATAGCGACTGAGAATCATGATGTGCTCCCTCTTGACGCACTCCCTCTTGATGGAACCGCATTACGCAAACGAGTCTTCAGGTCAGCGAAGTCAATACGCAACGCAAAACCTAACGCCACCCCTATTACGTGAATCCACCAAAAGTTCAGCCACAAAGGCAAGTTACCACTGCCAACGCTGGCGTTCACCGTTCGGCAAAGGTACTGATACACCACATAGAAAATTACCGCGGGGAGTACCGCAGCGTTTTTGCCGCTGCGTGGTTTGTAACGCGTTAGATTCACCGCCCAAATGCAGAAAACCAATAAGCTCAGCGGGTACAACAACCGCCACTGCAACGTAGCGATGTTTCTCCGCGTCCCACTTTCCCACAATTCTTGATTGGTTCTCGATCGGCGATTGAAGGAATCGGACACCTCGCGGCGCTCCAGCAATAACGACATTTGGCTAAACTGTGTGCGCTCCAGTTGCTCGTCGTCGAACCCCGTCAGCAGTTCTCCATTAGAAAACACAAGGTACCGGCCCTCACCATCGTTAATCACCTGTGCGCTATCGGCGGTCAATAAACGTTGCTCACCTTCCTCCAGGAAGGCCATAAAAACCGATAGCAACGAGCCCGCCGCAGGATCACTGCTTTGCGCGTACAACACGCTGCCATCACGATCAATAGACGTAAACTGACCCGGCTGAACAATTTCCGCCGCCGGACGCTCAGCTAACGTCTTGTTCAGCATTTCCGTAGTACGAGACGCAAGCGGCACTAAATACAGCGTGAACAGGTAGAGCAGTGCTGTAGCCAGCACTCCCACCAGTAAAATAAGCCGCATGATTTTGGCATCGGAATACCCTGTCGCCTGCAAAACAACACGTTCGTTAGAGCCCGACATCTGACCTAAAGCAATGACCAAGGCCAGAAAAAAACCCCCTGGCATCAATTCTTGCAACACGAGTGGAAGTTGATACAACATCAACATTGCCACTGCATTACCCGGTAAGGTCCCCCCCAACGCACGCGTCAGCACATCTCCAAATGCTTCTGCCAACAGCAGTATGGCCAATAAAATGCAAATCAAAACGAAGGGTACGGCGATTTGTTTAAGTATGTAACGTTGGATGATCACAAGGCGACAATTCCTGTCAATCGATGTCGGGTTCAATTCTGACAGTAGCAGCCCTATTGTTCCAGCGGAAACATCGGCGAGGCAGGATTAGAGTCAACTTGGTGCAAGTTGACACCTCGTAAGGGCGCCTTTACCATTCGGCGACTTTCCGCTAGAGCCTGACCCGGTAAACAACTATGAAGCTTAAAGAAATACCCGGCGCCCTCTTTACCGCTTTTCAGTTGTCTCGAATTCCGGCTAAGAAACTGAACGCTTCGCGCAGGCCAGAGCTTCCTAGTGTCATCGTGTCTTTTACATCTATTCCATCCCGCATTCCATTCGTGCACCTGACCGTGCGCAGTTTATTAAATCAAAGCGTTCATGCAGAAAAAATCGTGCTTTGGCTACACAATTCGCTGCAGAACCAGATACCAGCCAAACTGACGTCACTAGAAGGGACTCGCTTCGAAATCCGCTTTTCCGATCAGACCAGCTCGCACCGGAAGCTCGTGCACTCAATGGAAGCCTTTCCAGGCAAGACCATTGTGACCTGCGACGACGACTCAATGTATCAAAAGGATTGGTTAGAGAATCTGTATGCTGACCACTTGCGGCACCCCAAAGCCATCATTGCCAACCGTGTGCGCCAAATTAGCTACGAAGAAGACGGTACGACCAAACCTTATAAAGAGTGGCGTTATGTCACCCAAACTGATTCAACCCACGGTTCGTACATGCCTACAGGTTACGGCGGCGTACTCTACCCGCCTAATGCCCTACATGCTGACGTCACAAACAAAGAGCTTTATCTCAAGCTGACACCAAAAGCAGACGACCTCTGGTTTAAGGCAATGTCTTTTTTGCATGGCACCGAGTCACGACAAAGCAATAAGCCAGGCCCTAAACCAATTACCATTTGGGGATCACAAAAGGTCGCTTTACTAAAGAGCAACGTCAGAGAAGACGCCAACCGCGCACAGTGGGACGCGCTGCGAGCACATTACAATTTTAAAACACCAGAACCGGAGAACTAAGCACTACTCGCAGCATCTGATTCACTGCACTTCCAAACATCTTCACTTCTCCCATTAGATTACTCAGCTAAAGTCTGGTGTAGGCGAAAATAAGCTCCCTGACGCGCCAACAACTCATCATGCTTGCCTTGTTCGACCACCTCCCCGTCTTCCATAACGATGATCTGATCTGCATTCATGACTGTGGATAGGCGGTGTGCAATAACCAACGTCGTGCGTTCGCGCGCTAACTTCTCCAGGGTTTCCTGAATGATCTGCTCGGTTCGATTGTCCAATGCCGATGTCGCTTCATCTAACAACAGTATGGGCGCATTGCGCAACAAAGCACGAGCAATAGCGACTCGCTGGCGCTGACCGCCCGACAAGCTGCTACCGCGCGGGCCAGCCAAAGTATGCAAGCCTTCCGGCAGCAAGTCGGTAAAATCAGTCACCAGCGCTGCCTTCGCCGCAGCCTCCACTTCGTGGTCTTTTGCATCGAGCCTGCCAAAAGCAATATTTTGCCAAATGGATTCGTCAAACAGCGCAGACTCCTGACTCACAACAGCGAACTGCCCTCGCAAAGCCTGTAAATCAAACTCGTCAATGCGATCATCACCAAGATAAATACCGCCCGCATGCGGCTCAATGATGCGCGTCAGCATACTGAACACCGTCGTTTTACCAGCACCGGATGGCCCGACGATGGCGGTCATCTTTCCAGCGGGCGCCACAAACGACAATTCGTTAAGCACTGGCTGGTCGCCATAGCCAAATACCACCGAATCCACACGCAACTCGCGCTGCCCAATATCACTTGGAATGGGTTTAATCTTTGGCTTATTAACGATCTCTGGTTTCATATCAAAAACCGCGTACAGACGCTCTAAGCTGGCGCTCGCCGCCAACAGTGCACCACTGATGTTGCTCAGTCGGCGCAAAGGATCAAACATCAAACCCATAGCCGTGAAAAAACTCATGAACTCACCGACCGTTTTTTCACCCGCCATCAACTGACGGCCACCGTACAGCACTACCAGCATAAAACCCACACCCGCCAGTAAGTCGATCATGGCGGGCAACGCCGCCTTACCTACTTCAGAGCGCCGTTGATTCTTTAAATAGCGATCAGAAACCGTACGATAGCGCGCATCTTCATGCGCTTCCAAGCTGTTCAGCTTAATGGCATTGATGCCATGAAAAATCTCATCCAAGCGGGTCGACATGTCGGACGACACATGGCGCGCCTTGCGTGTGGTCTTAAGAATCCAACGACGTACAATGGCAATGGGCAACACCAACAACGGCGCACCGAGAAAAGCAAGCAACGTCCACCGCCAGTCCACCAGCACGGCCACGGTAATCAAAGCAACAAGACTGACCGCATCACGTCCCACGGAAATCAATGCATTGCTGGCAAATGTCTTCAGGGCTTGCGTATCGCCACGTACGCGCTCAATCAACGCCCCCGGCGAATGGTGCGAATAGAACGCAGAATCGAGCCTGATCAGGTGGCCCAGCAACGCTTTCTGCATATTGGTGATCACCCGCAACCCGACCGTAATGGTGATGCTGCGCTGGCCGAAGCCACCCAATGCTTTCAACGTGAACACACCAAAAATGCCCAATGCAACCCACGTCAGTTGCTCGATGGAGCCACCCGTGGTGATCGTATCGAACATTGGCTGCACCAAATAACTGAGGAGCCCCAACATACTGCCTTCTATGATCATTAAGACGACAGCAATAGACAGCAACCCAACATGCTTGGAGACATAATCCTTCCACAGGCGTTTCAACAATCCGAAACGCGACGCATCGTGCAAGGTATCCAAACGGTATTTATTCACGGCGTAAAATCCCATCCACCAGCCAGTTAGCCCAGCCTTTCGGTTTAAATGAACGTTTCAGTTGTTCCGGGTCGTAGTGTTCATCGACCCACTGCATAAAGTCGGCGTCTTTGTTTATCGCCGCGTACTGCGCGTATGCCTCTACGAACGCGTCAAGCACACCTGTACGCGATTGGCGCACATGAAGGTAACGCAGCGAAAACTGCGCTCTTGCCGCCGCAATATCGCCCTTGTAGATCAACAAATACAAGGCCGCAGCCAGCCCTGAACGATCAGCACCCGACTTACAATGCATAAGCATTGGACTTTCCGCCTGATCGAACACCGCTTTTAGGCGGTGAATTTGCTCTTGCGTCGGTGGCCGACGAGATTTCAACCGCACCACCTGAAGATCAATGCCATGTAGAGCACAGGCTTCCTGTTCCAGCAAAAAGGGCCCATTATGGCCTTTTCCGCGCAAACTGATGATGGTACGAACGCCTCTTGCCGCCAATGCTTTTACTGCGCGAGGTGACGGGTGATTGGACCGATAAACGCCCGGCAAAATGGCTTCCGGCCGATTATAGAACGGGCGCAAGAATCCGTGGTCCACCAACATAAGCTCCAACCACGCCAGCGCTCGAACCCACGGCGAATTCATTCTCGTTGGCCAACTGCGGCGCCATTGTTTAACAAAGCGGCCTATTCCAGACATACACTACCTAATGCGACAGACGACGTTACAGTCGAACATACAATAAAAGGCCGTGTATGGTACGCGAAAGGCTTGATCAGGCCTAACGCGGAAACGTCTTCAAATCGTAAGGGCATCATAATTTTGCTAACCGGCGCCGGACTTTTGCTGCGAAACGCTTCTTTTGGCGCTGTCGCGCCCAAGGCAACCAATGTTGCACGGGTAACAGGGTGCGTTCACCTAGGCCATCGATCAGCATAAATTTTTCGTGCGGCAAACCAGCCTCCGACAACACAATGTTGTCCAAATTCAGATCACCAATAACCCAAGGCGAATCTTCAATCAAACTGACGAGCGCCTGCAGTTTCACTGCTCGCTCAGCGGTCATCTGCTCTGAACGCAACAACTGCCGTGCCGTGGGGGCCAAACCACCTTGCGCATCACGCACTGCGGTAATCACGAATCCCAGCCCCAAATCCGTATCAACCAACCCCAAAATGGGCGCAATGTGCTCATTCAGCGACTGCCAATCGTCATAGCGCGTACGCAAATACACATTAAGCTCTCGCAGAATCCCTGTGCGGAATAAAAACCAGTCTTCATGGGCCTTGAACCAGCGAACCCAAGCACCATCATTTTCACTAGGCTGCCAACGCTTGTGGACTTTTATCAGGCGAGAATGATCGCCAGGCCACTCATAAATTAACCGCGTCGTACCCTTTGCAACATGGGCTTGGTCGCGCAAAGCTAAAATCGGTATTTTCATACTAGCTATCCCTTCCGACTGACTCCAGTAACAGGCGATCTAAGCTCCCAACACGCTGCTCCAGCCAAGAGAACGTGGCGTCCCTCATCTGAGGGCTAGCACTTTCCAACCCCTGCAAACAGCCAAAAGCAGAGCGACCTGATAACCGCGCCCATACAGTGCGCAACACAAACCCGAAAACACTCAGGTCACTCAACTTTAAGCGCAACGTCTTCAATTTGTTATCTACCACAGCGCGATCTTGCTGTAACGCTAAGTGAGTCGTCATCGCATCGACAAGAAATTGTTTTTCCGACCGCAATCGATAAGACACATTGTGCTCAAGAGCATCTCCATGCTGATCAAAATAAGCTTCAGCAATGGACTTTAACATCGGATGAGGGTTATGGGGCGCTCGCAGATAACGCGTTGTGAAACCGACTCTTTTAGCAGCACGAGCCTGCGCGTCACGATTGCCCGGCCTAGCTAACTCTTCGTGCGTGCCCTTCCCTATCAGTGATTTGATAAAAGAAGCCAATCGTTTATCAAAACGACTTTCGGGTTGTGCAGCCCAATGCCCTCTGACCACCATTTTACCGTCGCGAAAGAAGTCTTCGGGTTCAACCGGCTGTAACAGCACGAAGTCATCATTCAAGAAGATAAATTGTTCTGCCAGATCGGGAATGCGCCAAAGCACACTGATGATGGAGCGGATATTAAACGTCGGTAGATGCGCTTCAAATCCTCGGAAAATGACACTGTGATCAACAACCCGCACGCGATCATCCAGACCATGCCGATCTATGTCAGCCATAAAAGCAGGGCGTTGCCCATCGGTCACGATGTAGATCCGCCGCAACCATGGCGCAAAACGCAACAGCGATGCAATGCAGTACGCAAACTCACCCGTTTCTTGGTAGCGCTTAGCACTGGCTATCTTTGGCTTTTGACCCAGTGTTGCTAGGTAGCGATTCAGCTTCTCACGATGCGCTGGGTCCTCACCATCAACCCAAGTCACTACGGCGTCAATGGGGAAGCCGCAAGACCAATCATTCACATTATTCACGCCGCAACACCTTATCCACCCACCACGAAACGCCTTGCTTCGGGCGATGGCTCTTTTTCACCGCCTCTCGATCGTACTGGGTGTCAACCCATTCCCAAAAACCGATACCGGTAGCCGCCTCTGCGCGCTCATACTCTTCGAGGAAATGATCCAGCACCCCGGTGCTCGCATCACGAAAATGCAGATATCGCTTAGACAACTGATGCTTAGCTTCACAAACTGGCACACCAGACCATAGCTGAAATAATCCAGCAACCAGCCCAGCACGGTCTGCGCCCGACTTGCAATGCAATAACAACGGCCGTGGCGCATGGTCAAATAAGTCTTTCAAAATAAACAGTTGTTCCTTCGTTGGCGGACGCCGAGAACTCATCTTTATATTATGTAACTGCAAACCCGTGCGCTGGCAGGCATCAACTTCTAACAGGTGATAAGCACTTGAAGACTCGCCACGAAGGTTCAGAACCGAACGAAAGCCGCGCGCACTCAGCGTTTGAAGCCTCGCCGGAGTCGGCTGATTCGAGCGCCAAATACCGCTCACGATCTCGACAGGACGATTAAAGAATGGACGAAAGCAACCTTGGTCTTTAACCATCATGCTCCACCATGCACGGAAACGTGCTGGTCGACTGAGCAATGGGGATTCGGAATTGTGCAAAGAATGGCCTGTCGAATATCTAATTAGAGGCGTAATGGTACTTGTTCAATGCGGCCCGAGCCAGTTTTTGCTACCACGGAAAACATCATTAACGGTGGGCCGCCCAAAAGATTGATCATCATCGCCGTCCCGCCTATCATGCCCCATCACTCGTCGCATACCGGTACTCATGAGCCACACGCCTTACACGGACCTGTCAACGCTTCCCCTTTCATCGTGGGAAGGTGAAATGCAGACGCCCTATTGCACCGACACACTGACATCTTGGCTGACAACGCTGCCGCAACAGCTCGAAGCTGTCGACAGCGACCTCATCTACAGACTACGTAATCGAATCTATCGCATCGACGACCCAACTCAGGCCAACAGTGCAGGCTTGTGTGTAAAAGCCTTCAAAGCACCGGCACTGGCGCGCTCCGCTTATTATCGCAAATACGGCAGCAAAGCCGCTCGCGCGCACCACTGTGCAAGACGCTTGTTTGAGCAGAATGCAGGAGTAGCGGAACCCATTGGCTACATAGAAAGATGGGACGGTTTGCGTCTGGTAGAGAGCTACCTCATCACCCGTTATCTTGATGAGGCGACAGACCTCTACACCGAAATGACGTACCTCATGAATGAACATCCCGATGCCGAGATATTCATACGCTTGCTGCGCTTCACCGCGAACGCAGTACGCGATATGCACGACGCAGGCTTCTTGCACAATGACCTCGGCGCGCAAAATATACTCATGCATCGCGACGGGCCAACAGACTGGTCAACCCCGGTATTCATTGACCTCAATCGCGGTGCGCTCTATGAGTCACTGACTTTAAAACAACGCGCACGTGACCTCGCTCGGCTCAAAATTCCGTCGCATTTTCTGCGCATTTTTTACCACATATACTTCAACGACGGCGCCATTCCTAAAGAGTTCGACCGCTGGGAGCGTAGCTATCGCACGCGCATTGAACGCCATCAAGCCAGTCGAAAATATCGCCATCCAATTCGTCACATCAAATGGCTGATGAACCCTGTAAAACACGAAGTATCCACCGGCAAACTGAGTGACCGAAACGCCTGGTTATGGGATGAAAAGTCAGGCCAGCCTTCAGTCGTACTGCAAGGCAAAGACCGCCGAGCGCATCGAACCTTATTTGACCTATGGCCGATGATCAGCAGCCACCTAAAGCGCGGGCCGAAGATCATTCAACACTACAAGGCACGCAAAGCTACCGCCTTTGAGTCAAAACTAGACCTAAAAAACCGCTTAGGCGTGTGCATTGAAGTCGATGAAAACATCGATCTGCAGATTGAATTACTTAAATCTACACCTGCATTGCCGGTCTTTGTACGCTGTTATTTCCATAAAACAGAAGCAGAACTGGAGCAGTGTTTCGCCACGATTGAACGCCTTGCCAGTCTCGGCCACGAGGTGTCTATTGGGCTCATACAGTCACGGCAAGCCGTTCTGCACCCGGAACAATGGCAACGTTTCATGCAAAGGGTTCTAGAGCGCACACATCGCTTCATTCATTTCGTCGAAGTGGGCCATGCCGTCAACCGAGTGAAATGGGGCCTCTGGAATCTGGAAGAAATAAATCGGATGTGGGACAGCGTGGCACAGCTCAAACAACAATACCCAGAACTGAACTTTCTGGGGCCCGCCGTCAACGACTTCGAATTTCATTATTACCCGCCGCTGCTGGAACAAACAGCAGAGCTGGTGGATGGTATTCCCTGTCACCTGTACGTCGACCGGCGCGGCGCGCCCGAGAACTTTCAAGGGAAATTCTCCACGCTAGAAAAGTGCCTGTACGGCAAAGCGATCGCCGACACTTACAACAAACCCGGTTTCTACATCACCGAAATTAACTGGCCCCTAAAAGGAACGGGAGAATACTCGCCGTTGGCAGGTGCTTACACGCGTAAAGACTATATCGAAAGCGACCTACATGTCGACGAAGAAACAGCCGCCGCCTACATGATCCGCTTCGCCTTAATTGCTTTATGTTCTGGTACTACAGAACGCATTTGGTGGTGGCGTTTGGCACATCACGGGTTTGGACTCGTCGACGACCTAAGCGGCTTCAGACAGCGGATGGGTTGGAAAGCACTGGTACATTTTCACTCCTTGACAACACAGCAGCAATTTATTGCGCGTGAAGAAACCAATGGCGTTATACAATTTCACTTTTCGACGTTCAGCATAGCTTACTCAATGACGCCTCAAACTATTGCAGTACCAGAGCGGTTCACACATGCAACCGACCTATACGGCGACAAAATAGAGAGCCATGGCCAAACGTTGGCGTTATCCAGCCATCCAGCATACCTGCATTACAGTCCGAAGCGATAGGAAGATTTGGAACTAGCACGGAATACAATGTTTGCATAAGCCAGAACGACTGGGCAACTGGGCAACTGGGCAACTGGGCAACTGGGTTAAAAATACCGCAGCGACCTAGGAAGGCACTGAACTAATCGCATGGCGTTCTGGCATTCCGAAGTAGGTTGCGGCAAGGCAGGCTTTAGGTTTCTTTCAAAACGCCGGCAGGTGCAGCCTCATGTTTTGGCAAATACACAAAAGTTAGGCTGAGCAAGATTAGCCCCAAAGCAGCAGGACGTACGTCATAGAAGCCATAGGCGGTGTTCAGCGGCATCATCAGTACTGACGTGGCCGCAGCCATGGCAAAAGCCATACCGTTCCTTTCGCGTGCTGCTCGCCATGTCAATGCAACCAGCCAGCCAAACGCCAGGATGTACCCCACTAAGCCAACCAAACCTGTATTCACCGGCACATCCAAGATGATCAAATGAGCCTGGCGATGAGCCCCACCTTGCCTTTCCGTGGAAACAAATAGTTCACTTTCCTTAAAACCATAACGTCCCACACCCAGCCAAGGGTATTGTGAGATAACTGTTATGGCATCTTTGTAGATATCTATTCGTGTCGTAGTCGCCCTGTTGAGGTCTTCGGCATTACCGGTAAACGCCAATAGCGTCCTATCAACCCGGCCTTTTACGCCCGAAGACATTTGAATACTGGCATAGACCGTCAACACTGCGCCAAGGCATACCAGGACAAACATCAACACCGGAAATTCGCGCCGGTATAAGAGATAAGCGATGTAGATCACCGCCATCAGGGCCATCACGATCCACGCAGAACGGCTACCACCAAGAAACACCGAAATTGCAAGGGGAAGCACCAATAACCACGCCAGACGATGCAGGCCGCCGCGCACGGCAAAACGCCTGATGGCTTCAAATACAAAGGGAGAGAGGTATGCCAGATCGGTCATCCTCACACGTGGGTAAAAAAAGCTCGTTACCCGTCCCCCAACCATCGGGTTACCCAACATATTAAAGCCCAATAAAAACTGCATAATGCCATCGAAAGCCGAGAGCATAATGAGTCCGGCTACGCCATAGAGCAGTAACGATTCATTCATGCGCTGGCGAAAGCGAGAAACCAGAAAAATACCAACAACGATGTAAAACGCCCACTGGATGACAACCTCTAGATGGCGGTCAAGCACCAATGCCGTAAAAGTAGAGAGTAAGATGGGGACAAACAGCAATGCCAGCAGCAACAAATAGGCTCTCATCCATGGCTGCTGGTACAGCTCCTTAACGAACAAGTGACGCAGTGCGTAAAAAAATAAAGGCAGCAAGGCGACATGCATGACCTCACCAAATGGAAAGAGAGCAATAAACAAGAGAATGCTCAATTCCACCCAGTTTTGTTTAAGGAAAAAGCCTACCTTGGAGAAGAAAACCTGATTTTCTAACACTACAACCTCTATTACCTGACGAGTTAAGACGAAACTGGCCCAACTAAACCCTCGAAAACCGCACACACTGACTTAACGCAAGCGCTCTGAGTGCGCAGCAGTGTGAATCCTGAGCCTGTTCTGGTCAAGCACAACCGGGAACTATCGACAAAAAGTAACTTTTCGTATCCAACCTATTCAGACTTGGCTTAGTATTTTTGCCAACGCCTCGCGCGCCTTTTGCACACCATGTACAACACGTACATCGCCCGGCGGCTCTTTCATACCACGCACCCAGGCCACCAAGTCTTTCTGGTCGGCGTGGGCACTGAATCCGCCGATAGTGTACACACCCATCTTGATATTATAAGACTGATCATCAATCCGTACTTGCCCACCCTGCCCTTTGCGTTGAATCTCGGCACCTAGGGTACCGGGCGCCTGGTAGCCCACAAACAGCAAGTCATGGATAGAGTCTTCAATCATCGCCTTCAGATAGTTCATCACGCGTCCGCCTGCCAACATACCGCTGGCGGCGATCACAATGGCAGGGCGATGGGTGGATGCCAGCACTCTAACCGCTTGTTCATGCTGTTGGTGGCTGTCTATCGTTGTGAGTTCAGAGAACGACAGCGGGTGTCGGGCTGGCGCAGCCGATGTAAGTTTAACACCACCTGTGCCGACTTCTGCATCCCACAAGGGCAACAACTCGCGATACACCTCGTTGAACTTTGCCGCCAAGGGCGAGTCCACCACCACATCCACAGCACCGTCTTCCACACCGGTCGCTAAATCGCTGATGATCTGTTCAATCTCGTACAGCAGCTCTTGCGTTCGGCCAATACTGAAGGCGGGAATCAACACCGTACCACGGTTCTCTAGCGCGTGTGCTACCACTTCTTTAAGGCGCTCGCGGCGCGTCGAAGGGTCTTCGTGTACGCGGTCACCGTAGGTGCTTTCAATCACCAAGATGTCGGCGCGCTCTGGCGACGTCGGGCCCGGCAGCAAGGCGCTGTCGAGCGTACCCAAATCGCCAGAAAACACAGTTCTGTGCGGTCGTTCGCTGCCTGTTTCCAAATCAATCTCAACAAACGCCGAACCGAGAATATGCCCCGCCCGCTGAAACCGAACTTTCCAGTCCAATGTACCTGGTAACGGCATCCAAGAATCGAATTCTACAGGCACCAGTTGGTCATTCACGCGGGACAGAAAGCGCTCTATCAATCGACGATCACGCGTGAAGCCGAGCCTCAACGCATCCTCGATGATCAATGGCAGTAGTTTTGCCGAAGCAGGCGTGCAGATGATGGGGCCATCAAAACCGGCGCTGATCAGATACGGCAAACGGCCTATGTGGTCAATGTGCACGTGAGTGACGATCAAGGCTTTCACCGCCGAGAGGTCGAACGTCACTTGGTGTTGTTCTAACGGCGAAGGCCCGGCGTCCTCGCCTTGGAACAGCCCGCAGTCGACCAGTAAGTGGTGGGTGTCATTCGCCATGTAACGGTGGCAACTGCCCGTAACGCCTTCAGCGCCGCCGTGGTGGATGATGGATGGAAATACCTTTTCCATAATGGATTCCTTTTTCGAATTTTAACGTTGTAGGGCAGCCCTCTGCGCGAATCTCCCCGTAGGAGCGCAGCCCTCTGCGCGAATCTCCCCGTAGGAGCGCAGCCCTCTGCGCGAATCTCCCCGTAGGAGCGCAGCCCTCTGCGCGAATCTCCCCGTAGGAGCGCAGCCCTCTGCGCGAATGTTCGGCCAGAGGGCTGGCCTCCTACGAAACTACCCTTCGGCCAGAGGGCTGGCCTCCTACGAAATTACCCCTCGGCCAGAGGGCTGGCCTCCTACGCATCAATGAATCGGCTTGTCATCGGAGGTACTGATGCTCGCAGGCATCAACCAATCCACCATGTCGGATGAAGGCTCAAAGCCGTGTACAGCTTCCTGCAGTATCTTACGCGCTTTATCCATATCTTGCCGCAGTTCAGCAACTTGCAACTCGTGCAGATGCCCATACAGCGTTTCATGATCCAACAAATCTTCATTCGCGCGCATAATTTTAGGGTGCGACGTACCTTCAACGTCTTCACCAATCAGCAACTCTTCATACAGCTTCTCGCCCGGCCTTAAACCGGTAAACTCAATGGCGATATCACCGTCCGGGTTTTTATCCGACTGCACTTCCAAGCCACACAGTTCGATCATACGCCGCGCCAAGTTCACGATCTTCACCGGGCTGCCCATATCCAGCACAAACACGTCTCCGCCCTGCGCCATAGAACCCGCCTGAATAACCAACAAGGCGGCTTCGGGAATGGTCATAAAAAACCGGTTGATGTCCGGGTGAGTCACCGTCACCGGCCCACCGTTTTCAATTTGTTGGCGGAACAACGGCACCACCGAGCCAGAAGAACCCAATACATTGCCAAAACGCACCATAGAGAACACAGTATCCTTGCCCTGTAATGCGAGGTCTTGCAGAATCAGCTCCGCCAAACGCTTCGTCGCGCCCATCACATTGGTCGGGCGCACCGCTTTGTCGGTAGACACCAAAATACAGCGCTCTACGCCGGTATCCGCCGAACACTGGGCCACCACCTGAGTGCCGATGACATTGTTGCGAATACCCTCAAATACATTGTGCTCCACCATGGGCACATGCTTATAGGCTGCCGCGTGGTACACCGTTTGTACCTTGTACCGCAGCATAATGGCCTCTACCCGAGCCCGGTTCACCACGCTGCCTAAAAACGGCAGAATGCGCGTAGTAATGCCTTCTTCATAGCACTGTTTGTTCAGCTCTTGGTCTATGCTGTACAAACTGTATTCATTGGATTCAAACAAAATCAGCTTACGTGGGCCATTGCGTAGAATCTGCCGGCACAACTCTGAACCAATAGACCCGCCCGCGCCCGTCACCATCACTACCTTGTTGCGAATACTGTGGTCCAGCAGCTCTTGCTTTGGTGGCACAGGGTCACGCCCTAGCAGATCCTCAACTTCCACTTCACGCAATTGGTCCAATGTTGCCTCACCCGAGACAATTTCGGGCATAGACGGCACCGTCAACACGTGAACCGGCAAGCCCTCTAACATATCTAGCGCATGCTTACGTTGTTTGCGTGAGGCCGAAGGCAAGGCCAGCAGCAAGCTTTCTGGCTGGTACTTCTCAACCAACTCCGGAGCTTTCTGCGGGCAGAACACTGGAATCCCCAGCACCGAACTGCCCCACATGCTCTGGTCGTCGTCCAAAAAAGCCACCACGTAAAACTCACGCCCTGCCGCCAATGCATTCGCCAGCTGCGCCCCCGCACCGCCCGCACCGTAAATAATGACCGCTTGTTTATCCGAATAGTGTTTGATCAGCCACTGATAATACGAACGCACCACGAATCGGCTACCGCCCACATACAGCATGGCGATCAGGGCAAAGTTGATCGGAATAGAACGCGGAAAAACATCCAAACGCATCACATAGGCCATCGCGAACAGTATCAGCGCCAGCAACACAACGCCTTTAACGACCGCCATCATCGCCTGTACGCCCATGTACCGCACCACTGCACGGTACAGGCCAAAACGAGCGAAGATAAACACCCCAATGAAGGGCACGGTCACGAATAACCAAAAGGCGCTGGTAAGGTAACCGGGAGGGGGTAGTAAGGTAGAAAAACGCAGAGCGTACGCCGTCCACAGTGCCAAAGGCAACGCCACGAAGTCCGCCATTACCATGATCACGCGCTTGGCTCTGCGGCTCAATGTAGCCACGCGTAAATGAAGATTGCGCTTCAACAATTCGGCATCAGGTCCGGCTAACTTCTTGCCAGCGTTCATACAGCGATCCTTGTCTACAACAGATAATTCTTGTTGTTATTATGGCACAACATTTGGGTGTGTGTGCACTGTCACACCGCAGTTTACGCCTACCGTACCGTGGGACGCAATTCCCACCCGTTGGGCGGGCGCTTTTCTGTATGAGCATACCCGCGTCAAACACGGCAGGTGAAACCACCTGCCCTACGACCGTACCCGATCCCCGCTGCCCTTACCCGCTACCGTCATAAAAATGTACCGGAAATAATCCACCACACTCTCAACGTGTCAACCAACGGCTTCGCTCATCACCTCTTGAATAACGCGACAAGTCTTCTGAATTTCCGCAGTCGTTAACGTCGGGTGAACCAAAAACATCAAACTCGTCTCGCCCAGCTCTCTCGCTACAGGCAAGCGCTCTTTTGGCCGGTAATCCGTCCCATCAAAGGCTTTTTCCAAGTACACCTCAGAACAAGAACCGGAGAAACATGGCACGCCACGCGCGTTAATTTCGTTCATAATCCGGTCTCTATCCCAACCAGATGACAATTGCTCAGGCTCCACAAAGACATAGCATTTATACGCCGCATGCAGCATGTCGCTCGGCACTGCTGGCACACGCAAACCCTTTAGCGAGCTACAAGTTTCCCAAATAGCCTGAGCGTTCTCCGTCCGCTTCACCGTCCACTCTGCCATGCGTGTTAGCTGAATACGGCCTATCACCGCCTGCATTTCCAGCATGCGCCAATTGGTACCGAATGACTCATGTAACCAACGAAACCCCGGCGGGTGCTCACGCTCGTACACAGCCTCCCAACTTTTGCCGTGGTCTTTATAAGACCACATAGACGACCACAGGGCTTTGTCATTAGTGGTGACCATACCGCCCTCACCGCCCGTCGTCATGATTTTGTCTTGGCAAAAAGACCATGCACCAATATGGCCAATGCTACCTACAGATCGGCCTTTGTAACGCGCTCCATGGGCCTGTGCGCAGTCTTCAATCACGTAGAAGCCGTGCTGCTTAGCGAGCGCCATAATTGGGTCCATATCAGCGGGGTATCCCGCCAAATGCACCACCACTACAGCTTTTGTTTTAGGCGTGATTTTCGGAACAATGGTATGCGCTTCAATGTTTTGGCTGTTTGGGTCTATGTCAGCGAACACCGGCGTAGCCCCCGCTGTCACCACGGAAGATACCGACGCCAAAAAAGTACGAGGGGTAACAATCACCTCGTCCCCTCCGGCCACACCCAACGCCTTCAACGCAACATCCAACGCCACGGTACCATTGGCTAATGCAATGGCGTATTCACAGTCTGCCCATGCCGCAAACTCTTTCTCGAACGCACGGCCTTCGCCACCCGTCCAATAGTTCACTCGGTTAGACAACACAACATCACGACATGCATTGGCCTCTTCTTCGGTGAATGAAGGCCAAGGCGAAAACGGCGAGTTAAGCATAAAAGTCTTCCGTCCATTTATAATGCTTCGCTGGATTCCCCAGCACTACTTCATTTACTTGAGTATCCTTCAACACAACACTACCCATGCCTATCATTGAGCCAACAGACAGAGTGCAACCTTGCCTGACAGCAGCAGACGCCCCAACTTCAACACCTGACTGCACTTCAACATGCCCACCCAGCATGACCATCGGCGCTAAAGTAACGTAATCACAAATATTCACATCATGCCCAATGCTGCAAAGCTTATTAATTACTACATGAGTACCGATTTTCACATCCGCCGTACAAACAGCTCCCGAGCAAATGACCGTTCCCTCGCCGATAACAGTTACATCACAATCGATCTGCGCTGATGGATCAATCAAAGTAGCAAATTGTGGCTTACCGAGCTTCCTCATACTCTCGACAATTTTTTTCCGCACCCGAGGAGCACCTATCGCAACAACAAACTCACATTCTTCGTATTGGTGCCAATCCGACGTACTACCTAAAACTGGTAGTTCATAAAACGAGCCATCCTTCAATTTAGGATTGTCATCTAAAAACCCCAATACTGTGCGCCCTAAGCGCTTACACAACCAAGCGACTTCTTTTCCGAACCCACTAGCACCTACAATCATTACCTTACTCATTTTTCTAAATCTTTTTCGTGTTTAGAAGTTCCCGTAAAGCGAGGCATAGGTACTCCTTCCTCACTGTCAACCCCCTCTCTAACGACTACCTTTTTCACCGTCAGAAACAATATTTTGAGATCCAGCCAAACGTTCCAGTTTTCAACATACCAAACGTCAAGCTCAAACTTTTCTTCCCACGAGATAGAGTTACGACCACTGACCTGAGCCAACCCTGTAACGCCGGGGGGAACTTCATGTCGCCTCGCTTGTCGTTCATTATAAAGCGGTAGATACTCCATTCTTAAAGGACGAGGCCCTACTAAACTCATATCCCCTTTAAGTACATTCCACAACTCAGGCAACTCATCCAAGCTGGTTGAGCGTAAAAAACGACCAAAAGAGGTCAGACGCTCTGTATCGGGCAGAGGGTTCCCAGAGGAATCAAAAGCATCCCGCATTGTACGAAACTTCACCATCTCGAAAGGTTTTCCACCCTTACCAGGACGAGTTTGCCGGAAAAACACTGGCGACCCTAGCTTCCGTCGTACATTGTACGCGACGATGGCGATCACAGGCGAAAGCACTGCGAGACCCAATGTTGCTGAAACGATGTCAATAAGTCGTTTTACCATCTTCACTTCAAACCTTCATGTTGTATAAACCGGGGGCAATAGATTCTGCCCTCTCAGGATGCCCTTCTACCGTCGACTTTAATACTTCCATTAACTGCTGAGCTAAATCATCACGCGCAAAGTGTTCTTCAGCAAGCTTACGTGATGCCATCCCGGCCGACTCCAACCAATCGGTATCATGCATCTTTTCATGAACCAAAGCCGCAACCTCTGCAATCGGGCACTGCCACATCGCCATTCCACAATTGCTCTCCACAACTAGATCATGCATCCAGCCACCATAGTTCAGAAAAACCGGGGTGCCTGAAGCCAATGCGTCAAAAAACTTATTGGCTGAGTTCGGCCTCATTTCTGGCAGATCTATGAAAAGTGCCGATGCCATAGTTGCTGCACTCAGCAAGGCGGGAATGTCCTTTTTGGGCATTGCGTTCTCTACAAACAGATTGACCTCGAAAACGCCGGCATCTTTTGCAGCGGCGATCACGGCATCTCTCTCAGCACCCTGCCCAACCAACAAAATACAAACATCTGATTTTAACGCTTTTAGCTCTTTAGCTAACTCAACCATATAAGCGACACCATTGACCCTTCCAAAGGTGCCGGTATAGACAAGTAACGGCTTATCCTTCAACCAGCTTCGCTGTGCACGGAACGAAGCTGCTGCTGAACTGTCGTGCTTGAATTCAACGTTATCACTACTGTTAGGAATAACTGCTACTTTTTCGGCGGGAAAACCTGCACGCACAACCCCTTCTTTCATTCCCGGAGAAAGAGCAACAACCGCTGATGAGTTTATATATGCCCAGCTTTCTAGCTTATGGGCAGCGAAACGTAACAGCGGATTTTTCAAAGCACCCATGGCAATAGGCATTTCCGGCCAAAGATCACGTACTTCAAAGACCATCGGAATTTTTTTCTTACGGGCAGCAGGTACCGCAGGCAAGGCAATTGTTAAGGGCGTACTGGTAGCGAAAACCACATCACCATCAAGTTCAATTGCTTTTCTTCTAGCAGCAATAGCAAAAGAAATAAATGCCTTAACTCGCTGCCAGAAGCTCATGGAGTTTGAATAGAAAACGGGATACCAATGAACTTTAATGCCAGATTCTTCTGTTTGAAACCATCCTCGACGACGGCTGTCCTCCTCGCGGTAACTTGTTACCATTTGCACTTCATGGCCAGCTAGAACCATACGACGCGCCATTTCGTACGAGCGTGTGCCCCCAGACATTTCGGGAGTATTAAAATACTGGTGAAGGTATATTAATTTCATAAATCTATTACCTCACTCGTGCGCTGCTAACGAAGGCTTTGATGGACTCGAAAGTTCGGAATGGCCAAAGAACAAAGACAACCGCTGTGGCTTTTAGTTTAACTTTCCACCCATAGTAACCACCAGATTTAAATATAAAGTAAAACTCTCTTACAGGGGAAAAAACAATTTTCATAAAAAAATTAAGTCGCCTTTTTAAACTACCACTACCTGTTTGCCCCCCTGCTACCCTTCTTACCTTTCTAATTATTTCTCTAAATTCGATTCTAGCTGGATGGTATATTAGGGCACTTTCTTCATATTCTAACTTGAACCCTGCAGAGCCCGCCCTCTGGCAGAATTCAGCGTCTCCCCCGCTAAATCTTGAATCGTCAAAGAAGCCGATTGAAAGGAATACATCACGAGAGATGGTTAAATTTGCTGTAACAGCATACCCTCTGCTCACATATTTTTTCTGCGGAAGACCCAATATCAAGTCATATGACTCTACAAAATTTGGACGAGTTGACATTGAATACATTGCTACCCCGCCAGCTAGCAGCTGTACATTATCATCCGAACACCGCCGAAAAATATTAGTCAGCCAACATATATCTGGCTTACAATCAGCATCAGTAAAAATAAAGTACTTATAGTCTTGCAGCAATTTGGTGAGCGCAAAGTTTCGTGCCGAGTAGGAGCCTGGCTTTTCACATTTAAGTAACACGAAGTCTGACAGTCTTGAATCACTCGGAATATAGCGTGACCCGTTATCAACCAAAACAAATTCTATTTCACCCCTGTGCTTCTCGATTAGCGATTGATAAATCTCAATATTAACTAAAAGTTTTTCCCAATCATTATAAATAGGAATCACTACGCAATAAACACTCATAAACGTTACCGTATTAAAAAAATAAACTATTAGAGGGAGGATCCAAAAACCTACTGATTGACCACCATGCCTAGACATTCAGCCTATTTTCAACTGCCTTATTCCATCTCCTCGATGTTCTCGACAAGGCCTTCCCAGTTGCAATTAATTTGGTCTTGGTAGGGGTTCATTTAATTTTCCGAGTTTAGTGCGCACGCAATTTTGGTCGAAAAGGCTGAGTTTTACGTAAATTGCTTTAGACCAAATAAGTTGGCTGATATTTTACTAGATCACTGTTTTTTAATTCTCATAATTTGGCGAAACCAAAAATGATACTGTCAACTCAAAGACACTAAAACCCAATTATAATTGAAGTACTTATATACAGAAAAAATCAAAAGTAAAATTAACCATGACAACTGATACGCAAGAAGTGACCTACTATTAAAGGCTTTAAAAGAAGCAACTAAAAGGGCTCCACCAGCCATTCCCATAAGAGTAAAGATACGATCAGCAAATAATCTGAAGTCACTAAATATGAACAAAAAGCAAACTGATAAAGAAAAAACTACAAGCCATTGTCTATCCAAACGATTTCTAATCACTAAATTATATTTAACGAAGACAAGCAATATAAGCGCCATAGGGACCACAGTAATAAATCTAACCACTCCTGCTTCAGGGCTTAAATTGTAATTGGCATACCTGTAAATCTTATCAAATATTATAAACGACAACTCACTATAGGAAGTTATCCATACCAATAAACTACGACCAACTCCAAAAAACCCAAACATTAGACTCAATAACAGACTGAAAATAACGAACCATCGCCCAAAGTTAAGAAAGAAAGCTACATAGACACCGATGAAAATAATAGCAGTATAGTGAAACAAGGAAGCCGCGATAAAATATGCAAGAGAAACATAGGTTTTTTTGTGGCCTAGATGAAACACGCCCAACATAAATAAAGTGGAAGAAAATGCAGTCCTCATTATATTTCCATCATTATGGTAAAAGAAAGCAAAATACCAAAAGAAGATAAAAACAAAGTACGACTTAAATTTTAAGAAAAATATAGCATTAAATGCCATCATCAAAGAGTAAAATATAACTCGAAAGATCACATAATCTAAACCTAATGACTTAGCCAAAACTTGGAGCCCAACAAAAGCTGGCTCACCGTATGCACGTGAAAATGACTTGGGATCAGTTAAAATTTCTGATATATTTGGTACTTTAGTGAAGTGCTCAGAGTAGCTTGAGTAGTCTGTCATACTGCTATCTAAAGCCAGCACCAACCCCATGATTTGAAGTATTAAAAAAACGACAATAAATCGAATTCGATCTTTTACGAATCTGGCAAAACCACTTAAGAAAAGCGCCACTGGTAAAATTGATAAGTACAATCTATTTTCCTAGGTATATGACTGCACAAAATATAAAAAATGTGCATTGAGAACTTAATCATTTAACTCTAAAAAAGAGTAATTCGACCAATTACAATTAAATCAAGTTTTTATTTTTAGATAAATATAGACCAAACTTATTTAGAATATTGCTTATAATAAACCATAAAGAGTTTATAGCCCGGGATATATGCAAGACCATAAATAACAACACCACTCATTAAGCCAATAGGAAAACTGAAAAAATACTTTAGTAGGAACATCAGTATCTAATAGCACTCATACCGGAATTTATTTTCCCAATCATGGTAAATTTAGCCAGTCACAAAAAGAGAAAATTTTTTCAACAAAGTATCTCGTAGTCATTTTTTAATCGAACGGCTTGGTAAAGTCTAGCCATAGCAGTATTCTTGTCGATGACACCTTTTGTTAGCGGGTGACTAGAGTCTTCAAACGTATATTGAAACTGCCTATTCAGCCATGCTTGAGCTTTCTTCTTATCATCACACAACGACTCCATTGCATAAGCTATTTCAATCCCAGATACGTTATAATAGTAACCAAAGTCAGATTTTATAAGTTCTTTTTGAAATTCAGGTTTCTCTACAACACTAATGATATTTTCAATTAGACTACTATTCCAGATTTTTTCATTTGGAAAGGATTCTTTTAGCATGGCGTAAGCATATAAATTAAAACCATGATAGCCGACCGACTTAGAATACAAACTACGCAGACGACGTTTAAGTATTAACCGGTTTTTTACTTGACTAGCAAAGCTGAGCACCCCGTGAGATAGATAATCGGAAGCGGAACCCATTGGCGATGCATGAAAAATCACCCCACTCGGATACAATGTCACATTACTAGCGATTTTTCTTAGAAACGTCAACGCTTGTTTCTGTGCGACTGCTGTCTTGTTCAATTGTGCAGCCACGGCTGCAAACCAAAGTTGGTGATTGAACGTGCTGTCGACACTCAACTCAGATCCATCAATATCAACGCGATTCCAAATACCAATATCCTCGTTCCATTTATGAAGAAAAAAGACTTCTTCAGCAACTTTATAGCAATCTTCCCGATCAAATACCTCAGAAGCTTTAACTAAAGCTTCAATAACCCACGCCTGCCCTATCAAACCATTACAAGAGTCTTTACCTTTCTTATCTCGGCAATAGAAGGTTGCGCTAGCGGGACGTAACTCCTTACTTAAAAGATATTCGATTGATCTTTCAGCCGCTACCTTTAGCTCATCACTAGGATTATTTTCATAAACACTTGCCAATAAAAATAAAATATGTGCAGTGTTTCTGGTTGGTTTTTCAGGGTCAACATAAGGACCATTGTGACCTGCCATAAACGAACCATCATCTCTCTGATGCCTTTCAAACTTCAGAGAGATATCTATTAACATAGAACTTAAATTCATACCAAGTAATCCCCTATTTACTTACAAGACTCAGTATAGCATTATTTACATTTCTCAATTTGAGAATTAATTTAGAGCTCTTAAGCTTAAAAATTAACTTTTCTTTAATATTAAGTTTATTGTAATAATTTGGGTATCTACTTTTAACATTTATTTTCTTAGAAATACCAATTCTATTAATTTGTGCTGCATAATTAGCACACTTACAGTCAATCTCTTGAGCCCACTTGTAACCGGTAAACGCATTAAACTCCTCCAACATAAGAATCATTGCTTCCAAATATTGGTTTTGTTTTTCGGGAATTAATCGAGTTCGAACATTCCATGAACCAGGCACACCAATTCGTCGTATGCTCATTACTTTATCTATATAGCCAATATCGCCATACAATGCACATAATAGTTTCAACGGCATGTCTCCGACAGGAGCAAGCTCAAAAAACTTGGGCAGGTCTTTAATCACGATAGATCTAAACACCATAGATGCTGTCGGTGCAGATGATCCCCCCTCAAAGAACAGACCTCTATTCATCAGAGTACCGGTTCTTCCAAAAGATGGCGACGATTTGCCTTTTACACCTAAATCTTCGAATTTCTCAAATTTCCCCCTATGAAAGCACATCGAACATGCGGGGTTAGTCTTAAGAAATTCAACTTGTATTTGTAGTTTTTCCGGTGTAATCCAGCAATCATCACCTTCGCAAAGCGCAACGTATTCGCCCTTTACTCTAGGGTAATTGAATTGGGGGTTTGGTTTAATGCCCAACGAATATTTATTTTCTGTTTGAAATATAGTCTTAAAGAGCAGAGGGTATCTTTCTTCATATTTACGAATAATTTCAGCTGTTTTATCTGTTGACGCATCATCATGAACAAGTATTTCAAATGGGAAATCCGTCTTTTGTATTAAAAATCCCTCTAGAGCATCTTCGATATATAGCTCATGATTATAGGTGATGCAACAAATGCTAACTAATGGTTTGTCATGTGCTCCTTTCCAGGTGGCCATGATCTCTTCTTGCGTACGTAGGTTTTTCATAAATTCTTAGGTCTAATTTTGTTATGTATTATTTCGCAAGCTAATGTATAGGCTTGTAGGTTAAGTACATGTGCACCAATTAAGTACAGAAGTCCACCACTGGTACTGAACAGAAGCAATAGAACAAGCGGTGGCCAATCAAGTAATTGCACTCCAAAATAGATCATTCCGCCGATGAATACGGATAGCATCAGCCCTGGAAGGAAATCTTTGACCTGCTCCTTAGCTGGATAGTTAATTAGGTTTTTCGCAAAATAGCTGTTAGGAATATAGGCAAGTACGGAGCTAAAAATCTGTCCGATTAGAATGCCTATAACGCCATAGCGGTAGCTGATTAGAACAATAACCACCACCATTGTTTTCTTCAAAATCTCAAGGTAAAGGTAGAGATCAGAGCGACCCTTCACTTTTAGTATGTTAAGGTTAATTGCATGAAGTGGATAAAAAAGTCCGGATATGCAGAGTAACTGTAAGTAGGGTGCAGCTGGCCACCATTTTTCAGGCAATAAAAAATGGAAAAGCGGTACTGCAAGGGCAGCGAGAAACATCAGAACTGGAAACAACAAGAAAGTTGTCACCGCTATTACCTTACGATAGCCTGCTTTAAGCCTAGCATTATCATCTTGAACACTTGCCAGTGCTGGGTAAGTCACATTCTGTATCGCACCAACCAGTTGACTTAGCACAAGTTCTCGCATTTTCTCTGCGAAGAAATACAAGCCTGCAACTGAAGCTGAAAATAGCTTGGCAATCACAATAACGTAGAGATTTTTGAATACTGCATCCAAAGTGCCAGACAAAAATAGTTTATATCCAAAACTATACATGCTGCGCAGTGATGAACTACTAAAGCTGAGAGCTGGTCGCCAGTCACTCATCCACCAAAGGAATGCAGAAGTAATAAAAGCTGCAACCAACATTTGAGCAACTAAGGCCCATACACCAGCGCCCGAATATGCAAGTACTATGGCTACCAATGCTGAAACTAAAGCAGCAGGAAAACTTGCTTTAAGTTGCGCCTTAAAGTTCATCTGTCGATGAAAAAGCGCAATCTGAACAACTTGAAAGGAGTTCACTAGAACAACCAATCCTGTCACCCGTATTAGTAGCACCAGTCGCGGTTCTTCGTAAAAAGTTGATATATATGGTGCCGTAAAGTAAAGCAGTGTATAAGCAAAGGCTCCGAGAAAAAGATTTGCATAAAAGGCTGTACTCAGGTCGTCCTGTGTTACCTCCTTTAGCCTAATCAATGCTTGGCGAAACCCGGAGTCCATCAGGCTAGTAGCAATGGCTATAAACACCGCCATCATAGCTACTAATCCATAGGCTTCTGGTGCAAGGAAATAGGCTAGAAGCAGTGTTGTTAGTAGCCCTACACCGCGACGTAGCAACTGCTCAGAGAAGTTCCACAGAATGCCCGTGATTGTGCTATTCGATAATGACATACTATAGAATCGGCTTGGCTGGTAAGCCTGCAACAACTTGTGTATCGTTAACGTCTGAGATAACTAGACTTCCAGCTCCTACCACAGACCTTTTTCCAACTCTTTTTAATTTCTCTGAAACAAGCGTTGCACCCATGCCGACAAAAGCTAACTCATCTACAGTGATATAAGCTCCTACAGTTGCACGCGTTGCTATATAACACCCTTTTTTAATTTTACTCGTATGTGTTACACCAGCTAAGTAAGAAACTACTGAGTCTTCTTCGATGGATACACCAGCTTGAACTACTGCATTTGCTTGAATAGTTACACCCTCATCTATTGTAGCGTAGGGTGATACAGATGCGGTAGGATGAATTAGCGTTATAACTTTTCCACCCATACTCCTTATCTTTTCAGACAATTCTACTCTAAGTCTATTATCGCCTACACTGACAGAAAAAGACTTTCCTACTAGATTGTTTTCGGAGAAAAGCTCTTCATTACTACCTAGAATTTTCTTTCCGAAATATATTTCACCTTTCCTACTGAGGTCATAGTGATAGAGGCCTATGACGTCAAAGCCACACGCCTCCGCAAGATCTATGTATACAGAAGTGTTGTTCCCGACCCCCAATATAAAAACTTCCTTTTTCATAATCTTCCACCAACTGAATTCACAATATTTGATATGCCATCTATGTCTTCGGCTTTCAAGGTCGAGTAAATAGGTAAACACAATACCCTAGAAGACACTGACTCTGAAATCGGCAAAGTTAAGCAAGAGCTTGAAATATCTATATTATTTAGTGAAGGGTAAAAGTATCTACGAGGATAGATGTCATTATCACTAAATACTTCTAATGTGTCTTTAAGCACATTTTCTTCATCTAAGAGAATTGGTATGTATGAATAATTTAATGACGAATGTTCATTCAAACACTGTCTTTCTAACCTACTACTTAAGCGCCCCATATAGCGTTCATATCTTTCTTTTCTGTCTTGAAATACGTGAATAATATCATCCAACACACACAACCCCATTGCCGCATTGAACTCACTCATTTTAGCATTGATGCCTAATTCACTGATTTGGTCAGGGCCGGTGATACCAAAGTTAATTAGAGCTTTTGCTTTTTCAAGATCTTTCTTGTGTTTGAATACAATGGCACCGCCTTCAATGGTATGAAAAACCTTTGTGGCGTGAAAACTCAAGGTGGCTGCATCCCCCCACTTAAGTACACTTTCGTTTCTGTAATTTACCCCAAACGCATGCGCGGCGTCATAAATCACCTTTAATTGATGACGTTCAGCAATTTCGTGAATCGCTTCTACATCGCAAGGATTACCGAACACGTGAACGGGAACTATGGCACGTGTCTGAGGTGTGATGGCTTCTTCTATTAACTCTGGGTCGAGGTTCCATGTATCCTTGTCTATGTCTACAAACACAGGATTAACACCTTCCCATTTTAGCGAGCTAGAAGTCGCTACGAAGGTAAACGGCGTCGTTATAGCTTCTGCAGGCTTCCCATTTGCAGGCTCATTTATGCCTAGTGCGCGATACGCAATTTGTAAGGCTAGCGTGCCGTTGGATATGAGGAGAAGGTTTTCGACACCAAGGTATTCCTCAAGCCTTTTCGTAAGCTCTTGTACCAGCGGGCCATTGTTTGTAAGCCAGTTTCGTTCATAGATGCCATCAATGTACTTGTTGAGCTTTTCTCGGCTTGGTAAGTAGGGCTTAGTGACCGGTATGATTTCTTTCATGCTTCTTTCACCACATCAATGAGGTATTTACCATATCCGTTCTTGGCTAAGGCTTTTCCGGCCCTTTTGATTTCTTGAGTTGTTAGCCAGCCATTCCGCCAAGCAATTTCTTCCAAACAGGCTATTTTGTAGCCTTGGCGTTTTTCAATTGTCTCTACAAACTGCGCAGCTTCCAACAAGCTTTCGTGTGTTCCGGTATCCAGCCAAGCAAAGCCCCGGCCAAGCATTTCTACATTCAGCTTATGTTGATTTAGATACATTTCGTTGAGCGTCGTTATTTCTAGCTCACCTCGCCCCGAGGGTTTTACCTGCTTCGCCATTTCTATCACGGCGTTGTCATAAAAATACAGGCCGGTGACAGCATAATGCGATTTTGGCTTATCTGGCTTTTCTTCTATCGAAATTGCTTTTCGTTTTTCGTCGAATTCAACCACACCAAAGCGTTCGGGGTCTTTCACTTGGTACCCAAACACGGTGGCACCATTACCATGTTCGGCATTGGCTACGGCCTGTTTTAGTTTAGGAGTGAAGCCTTGACCATAAAAAATGTTGTCACCCAGCACTAGGCACACATTGTCAGCGCCGATGAACTCTTCTCCAATAGTAAAGGCTTGTGCGAGTCCGTCTGGGCTTGGTTGCATGGCGTAACTTAGGTTTATGCCAAAGTCACTGCCGTCACCCAATAAGCGTATGAAGCTGGTTTGTTCTTCAGGTGTTGTGATGATCAGAATGTCTCGTATTCCCGCCAGCATCAAAACTGAAATTGGGTAGTAGATCATGGGTTTGTCGTACACCGGAAGGAGCTGTTTGGATACTCCTTTGGTGATTGGGTACAATCGAGTACCTGAGCCACCCGCTAGTACTATCCCCTTCATACAATTGCTCCCTTCTCTGAGCTTTCCCCTAGGCGGGTGAGTTGATACTCGCCATTTAAAACTCGCTGCCACCACTGTTCGTTGTTCAAGTACCATTCAACGGTTTTACGCATGCCTGTTTCGAACGTTTCCTCTGGCTTCCAGCCGAGTTCTTTGTCGATTTTCGTTGCATCAATAGCGTAACGACGGTCGTGGCCTGGGCGGTCTTTCACAAAGGTGATGAGGTCGCGGTAGGGTTTCGATTTCGATTTCGGTTTCAGTTCTTGCATGATATCGCACAGCATTTCCACCACTTCGATGTTTTTCTTCTCGTTATGCCCACCGATGTTGTAGGTTTCACCGACTTCTCCAGTGGTTATAACGTGATAGAGCGCTCGAGCGTGGTCTTCAACGTACAACCAGTCCCGAATCTGGTCGCCCTTGCCATACACGGGTAACGGTTTGCCATGCAGTGCATTGAGAATGATGTGCGGCACAAGCTTTTCTGGAAAGTGATAAGGGCCGTAGTTGTTAGAGCAGTTGGTGACTAATGTTGGTAACCCGTAGGTTCTGCGCCACGCTCGCACTAAGTGGTCTGAACTCGCTTTGCTGGCAGAGTACGGGCTGCTGGGAGCGTAAGCGGTTGTTTCAGTAAACAGGTGCTGGTGTGCGTTAGCGTCTTCTTCCGAGTGTGGAAGATCACCATAGACTTCATCTGTCGAGATGTGGTGAAACCGAAATTCTGATTTTCGCTCTGCGCTCAATGCTTGCCAATACTTACGCGCGGCTTCAAGCAGTGTGTATGTGCCGACAACGTTGGTTTCTATAAAGGCTGCTGGGCCGTCGATAGAGCGGTCTACATGACTTTCTGCCGCCAGGTGCATAACGGCGTCTGGTTGGTGCTGCTGAAAAACTCTGTCTAGCTCTGCGGGGTCGCAGATATCTACCTGCTCGAAGGCGTAGCGGCTGGATGCGCTTATTTCGATCAGGTTTTCAGGGTTACCGGCGTAAGTGAGTTTGTCGACATTAATAACGCTGTCTTCAGTGTTGTTAATGATGTGGCGAACTACGGCAGAGCCTATGAACCCTGCGCCGCCTGTAACAAGAATTTTCATTGGGATTCCTTGGGTTTTTGGCTATTAGTGTGCTTTTCTTTGTAATCATTAAGGAATTCTTTTGTAGTTTTTCTGAAATAAAAGAACAATGAGTTCAAATATCCATATGGAGATTTTAATTCACGACTAGACAATTGATAAATCACTCTACTTGGTGCGTTTAATGGCCCAGTTAGTTTGGTAAGAATAAAACCGACAAAAAGCAATAGAACGCCAGTGACGACAGCACCAATAAAAGATTTTACTGCAACTTCACTTAAGTAAGGCAATACCAATATAAGACCCACTACTCCTAAAACTAGCAGAAAAACACCCAATGAAATAATAATCAATTCAAGTGCATTCCACAACGTAAAGAAAGCCCTATCAAACTTACCTATTTTAATATCAACCAGCCGACCGTTATCAAAAGTAAGGTATTCATATGAATAACCAAGGTCAGATGGCTGGACATCAAACTCTTCTACTAAACCCGCCATGACTCTCTCTTGCTTCTCGGACGGAGACACCGTATAAATTTCATTAAATGCGATGTCTCTAATTCTTTTATCGAAAGAATAGCTGTCAACACCCGAAATATTTTTAAGTCTTTGAATTCTCTCCATTTTACTTTCACTTGAACCAAAATTTTTTGTCACCCACTCCTTTCCAAATTTCTTCACCACTGATACAACTAACAAAGAAGTAAATGGTATAAATATATAAAGTATACTTCTATATATACCATCCATTAATGAAGTCATAATCTTTTCAACAATAGATTCCATTAAGGGTTCCTTTTTCCTTGAAATTCAAATAATTGCTAAGCATTTATTTTTGACAGGACTATCTCGGATTAGTGGTAGGCTGGTGTGAACACCTGCCCTACGGGTTCGTGTAGGGCGAGCATTTATACCCGCCGGCTCGCGCAGAGGGCTGCGCTCCTACGTCCGTGTGCGCAAGTCTTCTTGTAAGTTCTCGATTTCTACCTTGAGGGCATCGAATTCTTCTGTTTTGCGCTTTAAGAACCGTGCGGTTACTTTGGCTTTTTCTTCGATACCGGCCGGTGTCAGCAGGTACAAATAACCGCTTTTGTTCGGGTTTTTTTTGAAGTTGCTGGCCTTCACCATGCCCACGTCGACCAATGCTTTGAGGCAGAAATTCACCTTGCCCAGGCTGATGTCCAGTTCACGCGCAAGCTCGCGCTGACTAATGGACGGATTAGCCTCGATCTGCTTCATTATCTTGTAGCGGTATTCGTCGGTAAGCATGGGGAGAAGTGTAAAGCGCGTTAGATTGGCTACCGCCCTACCGTATAGTGGGGGCATACCCAAAGAAGTGTTCAGTTGTTGAACGCAATAGTAGGCGCAATGAATTGGGTGCGCAAGTTCTTTTTGTTAGGGGCATGGTTGGTTGCTCTGGCGCAGAGGGCTGCGCTCCTACTGGGTGTGGTAGTAGTTTTTGTACCATTCCACGGTGTTGTTTACGCCGGTGACGATGTCGGTATCCGGTTGGTATCCGGTAGCCTGTTGCAGCAATGTAGTATCTGCGTAGGTAATGGGTACGTCGCCCGGCTGCATGTCCATGTATATTTTTTCGGCGGGCTTGCCAGAAGCGCTTTCAATAGCGGCAATGAAGTCCATGAGTTTTACGGGTTTGGAGTTGCCGATGTTAAGCACTTGGTACGGTGCGGCGCTGCTGGCCGGGGTGTTTTCTTTGCTGTCTGATTTTGCTGGTGGTACGTCAGCGCATTGCAGTACGCCGGTTACGATGTCGTCTATGTAGGTGAAGTCCCGTTGCATTTCCCCGTGGTTGAACACTTTGATGGGGTCGCCCGCCAATATGGCTTTGGTGAACAGAAAGGGGGCCATGTCGGGGCGGCCCCAGGGACCATACACGGTGAAGAAGCGCAAGCCGGTAGTCGGCACGTTGTACAAATGACTGTATGAGTGCGCCATGACTTCGTTGGCTTTTTTGGTGGCGGCGTAGAGCGATACGGGGTGGTCTACCGGATCGTGTTCAGAGAACGGCTGTTTTTCATTTTCGCCGTATACCGAGCTGGATGAGGCGTAAACCAGATGCTCTACCTGCTGCTGGCGGGCCAGTTCCAATATGTTACCGAAACCGACGAGGTTGGCGTCTATGTAGGCGCTGGGGTTTTCGATGGAGTAGCGCACACCTGCCTGAGCGGCCATGTGCAGTATGCGGTTGAACTGGTGGTTTTTAGCCAGTTCGGCCATGGCTTGGCGGTCTTCCACACCCATTTTAATAAAGGTGAAGTTGCTGCGGCCGTTTAGGCGCGCTAGGCGGTCTTCTTTCAGTTGGACGTCGTAGTAGTCGTTGAGGTTGTCTATGCCTACTACGGTGTGCCCTTCGCTGGTTAAGCGTAAGGCAAGTTCGTTGCCGATGAAGCCGGCGGCGCCGGTGACGAGTATTTTCATGATTAATCGCTGCCAAACAAATCGCGGGTGTAAACTTTATGCTCTACATCACTGATGGCGTCGGACAACCGGTTGGCGACGATGACGTCGGACATCTGTTTGAATTCGTCCAGGTTACGAATAACCCGTGAGTTGAAGAAGGTGTCTTCTTGGAACACGGGCTCGTAAATCACCACTTCAACACCTTTGGCTTTTAGGCGTTTCATCACGCCCTGAATAGCGGAGGCGCGGAAGTTGTCGGAGCCGGTTTTCATCACCAGGCGATACACACCCACTATTTTGGGGTTGCGCTTCAGTATGCTGCTGGCGATGAAGTCTTTCCGCGTGGTGTTGGCGTCTACGATGGCGCGGATCATGTTGCTGGGTACGTCCTGGTAGTTGGCCAGCAGTTGTTTGGTGTCTTTCGGTAAGCAATAACCGCCGTAACCGAATGAGGGGTTGTTGTAGTGGCTGCCAATGCGAGGGTCTAACCCAACACCTTCTATGATTTGTTTAGAGCTGAGGCCGTGTGTTTCAGCGTATGAATCCAATTCGTTGAAGTAGGCTACGCGCATGGCCAAGTAGGTGTTGGAAAACAGTTTGATGGCTTCGGCTTCGGTGCTGTCGGTGAACAGCGTGGCAACGTCTTGTTTTATGGCGCCTTGCTTCAATAAGTTGGCAAAGGCGGCGGCGCGTTCTGTGCGCTCCCCTACGATGATGCGCGACGGGTAAAGGTTGTCGTACAGGGCTTTGCCTTCGCGCAGGAATTCGGGCGAGAACATGAGGTTGCTGGTGCCCAGCTCGGCACTGATTTCTTTGGTGTAACCCACGGGCACGGTCGATTTGATGACCATGACGGCGTTAGGGTTGATGGCAATAACGTCTTTTATGACGGCTTCAACACTGCGGGTATTGAAATAGTTGGTTTCGGGGTCGTAGTCGGTCGGGGTGGCTATGATGACGAAGTCTGCCCCGGCGTAGGCTTCTTCTTTATTCAGTGTGGCGCGAAAATTGAGTTTCTTGCTCTGTAGAAAGTCTTCGATTTCCGTGTCGACAATGGGCGAACGCTTGTTGTTAAGTAGCTCGATTTTTTCGGGCACGATGTCGAGTGCAACCACTTCGTTGTGTTGTGCCAACAACATGGCATTGGAGAGCCCGACATAACCGGTTCCTGCGACGGCGATTTTCATGCAATAGAGTCCGTTTGGTGTACGAAAGTTATGAGCGCGGCTGAATGTCCGCTTTTAAGGTTTCAATTTCCGCCTTTAGGGCGTCGAATTCTTCGGTTTTGCGCTTTAAGAAGCGTGCGGTTACTTTGGCTTTTTCTTCTATACCGGCCGGTGTCAGCAGGTACAAATAACCGCTTTTGTTCGGGTTGTTTTTGAAGTTGCTGGCTTTCACCATGCCCACGTCGATCAGTGCTTTGAGGCAGAAATTCACTTTGCCTAGGCTGATGTCCAATTCACGCGCAAGCTCGCGCTGACTAATGGACGGATTAGCCTCAATCTGCTTCATGATCTTGTATCGGTATTCGTCGGTAAGCATGGGGAGAAGTGTAAAGCGCGTTAGATTGGCTACCGCCCTACCGTATAGTGGGGGCATACCCAAGGGAGTGTTCAGTTGTTGAACGCAATACTAGTGATAGTTTTGCCTTCTGGCAAGTGTTTGTCTTGTATTATCTTCGTATGTACTTATAGGGTTCGTGCATGGATTGAAGGCTAGCCGATAGAGGGTCGCCATTCAAACCATACACACAGGGTGCGGGCACCTATTAGGACTTTGCCTTCTCTCTACGATAGCTCAATACGCTACCCGCGAACTTAACCAGGAAGGTCAGAACCAACCCAAACATACCCCCTGCAAATACCGAGACAATCATCGTGAGCGCGCGGCTGCGCCCGACCGGACGTTGTGGCTCTAACGCATAGTCGAGAACAGTGACTAAACGCTCTGTGTAGGGAATGTGACTCATGCCGACGTAATTATCCAACTCTCCCTCCGAGAGCAATGTACGCACTATTTCACGGCGCAACAACTCTTGCTGCAGCGCTCGAATGGCTTGGTTCAGAAGGCCCGTGTCAAAAGATTCCTCAATCACCTTCTTTTCTGCCTCCAACGCTCTGGAGCCCATAAAATACAGTGGTAATCTACCGTCGGCATTAATGTTGGCGTAGATGACTTCTGACCCTGCTGGTTGGCGGCCATAATCTTGCGGCGTTGTGGGTGTTTCAATACCTAGGTCTTGCGCGATGGTGCTGGCTTGTGTGAGCTCAAATAGCCGCTCTTCTCTGAAGGCTTTCAAGCCTTGCTTTTGAATGTCTATATCATTGCTGTAGCGTGCCATGGCGCTGTTTGTTCTTACTTCAAAACGCTGCAAATAGTCCTTCCAAATCGCCTCGGCCGTCAGCGCTATATAGCGATTGACTAGTTCTGGGCCGTTCACACCATCAGGATAGGCATAGGTGACACTCAAAGAGCTCACTCCATTGGGTTCATTGCTGACGCTCAGTTCAATGGAGAACTTAGAGGTAAAATGCTCCAGTAACGACGTTTCTTCGTCACCTTGGTATAGGTCAGGGTATTGCTCGACCAACGTGGCGTAATTCTGAAAGCTGTTCAAGCGATTACCGAACTCGCGAAACACAGAGCCGGTACCCAGTGCCAAGCCTGGAAGTTCATTCAGCGCTTGGTAATTAGCGCCGTCTGCGGGTATTGCATTGAATGTGGTTTCATAAACTCGGTCACCTGACAAAGCGATGTACAGGCCTAATACCGTTGCCAGGAGCACACTACCCACCAGCCAATACCAGCCGTCGATCAAGATATTTGCCAGCTCTCGCAGGTCTATTTCGTCATCTACGGAGTGGCCGTAGCCCATTTGCGGCGTGACACCCTGCTGGTTTTCTTGACCTGACATCCCTATTGAACTCCTACTCATATAATTCAATGACCCGAAATTGTACGTGAACCGTGAAGGGCATCACAATATTTATTCGTATTTGTTGACGCGTATTAGCCAAACCCTTAAGCGGCCAGCCCCCAGCCATATCGCTTCCCGTAGGAGGCCAGCCCCCGGCCATATCGCTTCCTGTAGGAGGCCAGCCCCCGGCCATATCGCTTCCCGTAGGAGGCCAACCCCCTGGCCGAACATTCGCGCAGAGGGCTGCGCTCCTACGACAGCGGCACCCGGATGATGTCGTCTTCACCCAAATAACTGCCGGTTTGGATCTCTATCAACTCCAACGGCATCTTGCCTGGGTTTTCCAGTGAGTGAATTTGTCCCACTGGAATGAACGCGGATTCGTTTTCGGTGATCAGCTTGGTGTCGTGTTCGCCAATCAGCTTGGCGGTGCCCCGTACCACTACCCAGTGTTCGGCGCGGTGCATGTGCTTTTGCGCGCCGATACGATGCCCCGGCTTCACCATGATTTTGTTCACAATGTGGCGGTCGCCTTGCGTGATGCGTTTGAACCAACCCCAAGGGCGATACAGCGTGAGGTGTTTTTCGTATTCGGTGCGATGCTGTTTTTTTAACGTTTCAACGATGTGTTTGACGTCTTGGGTGTCGTCGGTGTGCGCGACCAATATGGCGTCGTCGGTTTGCACCACCACCACGTCGTCCATCCCCACAACGGTGGTCAGCACAGTCTCGGCGTGGACGTACGAGTTGCGGGTATTGCGCAGCAGTACGTCGCCGTGGGTGACGTTGTTGTTGGCGTCGTGCGGCAGGACTTCTTTCAGCGAGGCCCAACTGCCGACGTCGCTCCAACCGGCTCCCAGGGGCTGCACGTAGCCGTTGTTGATGCGTTCCATTACGGCGTAGTCGATGCTGTCGGCCGGGCATTGGGCCCAAGACTCTGCGTTGACGCGGATGAAATCGAGGTCAGTGGTTCGCCCGGCGAAGGCTTGCGCTGTGGTTTGATGGATGGCTTCGGCGTGCTGCACCAAGGCACTTAAGTAGGCCTTGGGGGATACGACGAACAGCCCGGCGTTCCAAAGGTACTCGCCGCTGTCCAAATACGCTTGCGCGGTGGCGGCGTCGGGCTTTTCTTTGAATTCGTCGATGGACATGCAGCCTTGAGCATCGGCGTCATTACGTACTTTGATGTAGCCGTAGCCGGTTTCGGGTCGGTCGGGTTTGACGCCCAGAGTAACGATGCCGCCCTGCTCTGCTCTCTGCACGGCGGACGAAACGGCACGCAACAAGCCGGAAGGATCGGTGAATACGTGGTCGGCCGGGGCAACCAGCATGATGGCGTCTGGCCCGAACTCTTCTGCCACCCAGTGCGCGGCCAAGGCGATGGCCGGGGCGGTGTTCTTGCCGCTGGGCTCGAGGATGATGCGCCCGGCTACGCCGATGTCGTGCAGTTGTTGCGCCATGAGGAAGCGGTGTTCTTCCCCACAGACGACGACGGGCGTCGCGACGTCCGGCAGGCTGGCGAAGCGGTTTACGGTGTCCTGAAACAGGCTGTGTTCAGGCGATACCAGCTGAATGCACTGTTTCGGGAACTGTTCGCGCGACAGCGGCCAAAGCCGACTGCCGACGCCGCCCGCCAGTATTACCGGTACGATCATGGGTTGCCCTACTGACCCAATGCGTCGTTCAAACGATTGATGGCGTTTTGACTCATGTACATTTCACGCATTTGCGTTGACGTGAATACGTCCGGCTCGACGTTGCTGGCTGCTGCAGAGGCCGCCAAGATGCTGTCGATGGACGATTCGGTAACGGCAACCATTGAACAAAAGTGCTCACGACCGGCCAAATCAACAAAATCGGCGGTGACACGACGCGAACCTACGAGACGCTCATCAACGATTTCACGTACGATTTGCTCGAAGTTGCCGCCCGTGGCGACGCCGTCTTCGGTGGTTTCAACGCGACGCTGGAAGTCTTCAGCCATGGCTTGAACTTGGGTGCCTAAAGAGCTGGCCAGTTGCTGGCGCGCTAATAGGTCGGCGCGGTTGCTGTCTAGGCTGATGTTGCCTGAAGCGGGCGTACAGCCAGTTGCGGCTAATCCGCCGTCGACGCTGGGGTTAAATACCCACATAGGGGCACCGCTGCGTGTCGTGGCTTCGGTATCAACAGAGCGGCTAGAGCAGCCAACTAATACGGTGGCGGCTACGATGGATGCGGTGATGAGTTTCATGTTCATGCAATATCCCTCTACGTGTTTTGTTGTGTTTTCTGAGTTTAAACCAAAACCTGCTATGCCGACATAGTTTGCGCGATCAAAACGAGCGATAGGCGGCTTGACGGGCGGTGACTTTCTCTAGGTAGTCTCTGGTTTCTTGATAGGGAAGGTCGCGCTGCAGGGTTCGATATACATCTCTGGGCGACATCTGGTTAATGCGCTGTATTGCTGCACTTATATTATTACTGCCTACAAAAGCACGCGCTACGTTACCAGCGCCCGTATTATAAGCGGCTATGACAGCGTACAACCGACTTTCTGGATGTTCGATACCCCTGAGGTAACGTTGGTCGAGAATATTCAGATACACACTGCCAGCGCGCACGTTGTTTTCTGCCTGATAGAGATAGTCGGACGACAACAGCTTTTGTTCGCCATAGAGCACCTCGGCGACATCCTTCCCGGCTGATCCCGGCACTATTTGCATCAAACCATAGGCTGGAATATGGGAGCGTGCCATGGGGTTGAAGCTGCTCTCGCTGTGCATGATGGCTAACACCAGAGCAGGCTCCAATTGATAGCGCTGCGCATATCGTTGCACTAACGGAAGGTATTCTCGGGCTTTGTCACTGGTGCGGGATGCAGGAAGCGGCACAGTAATGGCAATAACGGGCCGAGAGGCGCCAGTCTCGCTGCGTTCGTTGCGACGTTCGGCGGTGGCTTGTTCTAACATTCCCGGTACCTCTTGCGGTGCTACTTCACTCAACACGCGCTGCTGGTCGTCTGAGGCACGGCTCGCATCACGCTGCCCCAAAGCTTGCTGGGTGCGTTGTTCTACAACATCGTCGGCGCGAGCACTGCCGAGGTCTTTGGTAAGTAAGTCGGAGAGCACGTCGAGGCCTTTTTCTACGCCCTGCTCTGCCGGTACTTCGATGATGATTTCATTGCGCTCGTAGTCGACGATGGTACGAATTTGGTTGCCGTCACGGTATTCCACCCAACGGGTGTTGGTGCTGAGTTGGGGATTGCGCCAGAATTGGCTTAGTTCATTTTGATAGCGCTGCATTTCGCGCTCGAAGGCGTCGCGGTAGGCTTGCTGGCCCTCGTCGAGGTCTTGTTGGAATTGCGCAAAGCCCTGTTGCTGTTGGGCTTGGAAGCTTTCGAAAGATTGAGCTAAGGATGCAGATGCCAATACAAGGCACACCGCGAATACGGCGGACGACCGGCAACTGCGTGGTCGGCAGGTGTTCACACCTGCCCTACCGCTGTAGGGCGGGTATTTATACCCGCCAACCGATGGCCAGTATTCAATCCAATGCACCAACGAAATCGGCACGTACGGCGTCTAACACAGCGGATATGCCTTGACGTAAGGCTCTCTCGGGTCCACCGGCCGAGCCTCGGCGCGTTTCATTGGCTTGCCAGCGCACCACGCCCAATTCGTCGGTGATCGACATCGTGGCGGTTACAAATTCATAGTGTATGTTTTGCTGGGCTTGGCTTTCAGAAGCCATGCTGACTGTGAGCGTCCAAGCGGCATTCACAGCGGAAGCAAAGCCTATGCCTTGCTGCGCGAACATCTGTACTACGTCCCCCTGGCTTTGCGCGGCTAAATTGTCTTGCGCCACATACGCCATGCTTAAGCCCGATTGAAAATCACTGAATTGCTGTTGTACGTCGGCCTGCAAGTTAGCCCAGCCTGCGTCAACCGGACGACGCACCAGGAACTGATGCAGGTCGTTGCGCGCCGACATTTTACCCAGCGTAGACATTTTTCGGTGCCAAGTTTGATATTGCGCCCAAGTGGTCGCCTGTGCCGCGGGGTTTTGACTGTTCAGTATTTCGCGGTCGGTTTGGTACAGGTTAGCCTGACGGCGCGCCGCTTGCGTGGTATCCAATGAAACCAGAGCGTAGATAAAGCCTTGCGGACTTTCCCAAGTTTGTTCCAGTCGGGTGTCTTCTATGGTGATGTCGGGCACGACGCTGGTGATGGACTGCCGAAACTGGGTTTCGGCGGCATCGGTGTTGGTTTGGCTGACTTCACTGAGGGCGTCGGAGCGAATACTGACTTGGAGATTCTGCAGCATGTCTACGGTGGCTGCATTACGCGCTTGCTGCAAACTGGTGGCTTCGTTCTGGCCCATGGGCGCGCCACCGACTCCGTAGACAACACTGGCGCTGCGCGGTGGGGACAGTACCCAGGCAGGCCGTTCGGTGCGGTCCAGCACGTTGGTGGGCGTGGGTTTATTGCCGCAACCGGCGAGCGTTAGGACGCTGAATAACAACCCAATGATGACAACCTTCACCGACTTGCTCATATCTATTCCTTTGCAATACGGGTGTTTACGCCCATCAAAAACCGCGATTGGCGGGCATGAAAAGCGCGATTGGCGGGTGTAAACACCCGCCAGTAAAACCATGCTCAGTCTGCACAGGCAGACACAGCATCCACCGACATTTCTAACAACTGCGGGCGATTCAGCAAGTTTAGCAACAGAACCACACGCTCGTCGCCTTTGTTGGCGGTAACCACGGCCTGTAGGTCTTTAAAACACCCGTCGACGATGGTGACTTTTTCGCCAGGCATATACAGGGTGTCGGGCACTTCGCCGTTCAACAGCGCGCATTGATAGCGCAGTCCGTGGACGATGACGTCTTCTACTTTGCACGGCCAGCCGTTGAAGCTCACCACTTTGGTGACGCCGCGCGTAGAACGAATACTGGACCAATTAACGTCGTCGTGCAGCCTGACAAAGACGTAATGAGGAAAAAGTGCTTCCGTAACAATACTGGCCTTTCCGGCGACACGTTTACGCACCAAGTGCGTTGGGTGGAATGTGCTGTAGCCCTGATTCTGCAGATGCATGGCTGCACGAAAACTGTCGCGGGGTTTGCACTGAACCAAATACCACGCGTGATCCTGCTGATCCGTCATTTGTTCTTACCTACCATCAATGATTTTCGCTGGCCTTGCTTTTTAATCATTAGCCGAACACTGAGCGACATATTATAGCGACGCGCCCTACTTTTGTATATTTGGTTGTGTCTCCGCTGACAAAGCCTGGCGGCACAAAAAAGCAAAAATTATTTGCAATTTGCTGACAATATGCCTAGAAGTTAATACTCATATAAATGGACTTTGAGCGCCCTCGACTTATGCCGAATTCGATCATCACAGTAACTAAGCAACACACGGGTCGCTCAATTCTCACTGCGTTTCTGCTCTGCGCCGTTGCCGCACCGGCCATCGCTGACCATCCGTCGTCAACACCGACTGCTCTGCCGCCGCTGTCGTTTGAGATTGCGCAGATGGTCGTACGCTCGTTTGACCACGATTCACCAGCCAGTGTCCAGTCGTTGGTCGACTTGGTAAACCAACAACGCTGGCCTGAAGCATACGCCGAAGGCGAGCGCCTGCGGTCGGAATTTGAAGGGGAACCCCTTTTTGACCTTTACTACGGGCGAGCTGCGTTTGCGGTCGGCGAAATAGACAAAGGGTTATTTGCCTTTGAACGCGTTAACTTGGTTGAGCCGCGTAATGCTGAAGCGCGCTTGTGGCGCACACGTGGGTACCTGAGAAAAGGTAACACTGCGTTAGCGCGCCGTCAGCTTACGTTGCTGGAAAATTACAGTTTAACCGCTGCCCAGTCGCAACGCCGCCAGCGTTTGTTTACCGAGCTTTTGGCACTGGAAGCCGCACAGCGAACGACCAGTCGTTTTGTGGTTTTTGCTGAAGCGCAATATCACACTAACATCAATGTTGGCACGCATTACAACAGCATTGACCTCCCGGATGGCAGCGTATTTGAGCCCAGTGAAGAATTTCAAGCCGCTCCGGCTCCTGCTTTGGCTCTGCAAGCGGCGTATCAACGACAGGAACAGCGTACGCAGCGTTTATCACGCAGTACCCAAGTCGGCATCACCTCGCGCCTGAGCACCTTCGATGATGCCAATAATGTCGGCGGCGTATTGGCTGCGAGCTGGCAACGCCGCAACGGGCTGCGCTACGGTGCCCAAATACTGCCCTATTTAAACACGGAGTCCTTCGGCTTAAACGCGGTACTCTCTGGCGGCCGGGCTGATCTACTTGGGCCGATAGCGGCCGATGCAGCTCTGGTGTTGGGTTTCGGTGAGAGCAACAGCTATCGAGTGCAGGGGTCGCTGTCGAGCGAAGTAAAGACCGGAGGAATAACCACTTTCGCAGCTGCTTCCAGCCATTTTGCTCTGAGTGACGATTTCAGTCCCAGTTCTGCTGGCGTGGGCATGACGCTTGCTCCGCGCATGATGCTGGGGCGGACTATTCAGATTCAAGGCTTGGCCGGCGCTCAAGTGCAGTTTGACCTACAAGAAAATGAGGTGTTTGGCACCACACAACAAGCTGTTTTGTTGAATTCACAGATCTCAGTTGCGCGTGCACTGGGACGCCAAGGAACCATTTCTAGCCGATTGCGCGCGTTCAGCAATTTGAGCAATCAAGACCTGAACGATTACCAAGGCCTAGAGATCGCAGTGGGGTATCAGCACCAATGGTAAAACAACCGATTTTTCGCCTAAGCGGGCTCATGGTGCTCATGTTGGCTTGCACAACCCAAGCACAAGACAAAGAGATTGCCGGTACGGTTTTAGCGGCGCGCGGTGAGGTAAAGGCTACCGACTTGGTGTTGTTAGAAGACCGCCCACTGGCCAGACGATCTCAGGTGTTCAATATCGACCGTGTTCTGACGGGCGCTGCGTCGCAAACCCAGCTTCGCATGTCGGACAATGCGTTGATCTCGTTGGCTGAAAACAGCGAGCTCGTGATTGCCGAATATCAGTACAACGATGAGTCTGGCGAAGGCCGTGTGATCATGGAGTTAGTGTCTGGCGGGCTGCGCACGCTGACCGGACTGGTGTCACCGGTTTCAGGCGACACCGATTACGAGCTACGCACTGCCGCGGCGTCTATCGGTATTCGCGGCACCACGTATGAAGTCAAATTGGTCGACAATCAGACTTTTCTGGCGGTGTGGGACGGTGAAATCGAGGTGCGACTGGCGTCCGGTACTGGCCCTGAATTCTTACTGGGCGACGACCAAGACTTCGCTTATGCGTCTGTAGATGACAGTGGCGAAGTTACCTTCTACCTTGAGGTGCCCGACGTATTTGCCGAGGACAGCGACGACTCTGAATCCGATGCCGATACCACTGATGCCAGTGATGAGTCGGATAGCGACACCGAGGACGAGTCGAGCGACGACAGCGAATCGAGTTCAGACACCGAGTCAAGTGACGACAGCGAGTCGAGTTCAGACACCGATTCACAGGACGCTGCAAGTGATGGTGATACCGACACCGACAGCACTACGAGCACTGAAGACACAACAGCCACAACTACAACTACGGCAACGTCGGTTGAGACCGTTGTGCTACCGCCATCACCTCAGCAGCCTGTTGTTGTCATTACTGGCCCACAGCTGAACTTACCCACGCCGCCCAGTGTAATAGCGGCTAAAACTGGCACGCTGACCTACGACAATTTATTGACCTACAACATCCCCGATTTTGACTACGTGATGACGCTCAGCTTCAAAGTGAATTTCACCACTGGGACGATAGACAGCGGCGAACTGACTTTGAATTCCACCAGCGAGTTCAGTTACTGGTTTGCTTTGTTCGAGGGCGGCATTGAAGGCAACAAAATACAAGGCGGCTCAGTGTTAAACAACGCCATTAACTTCAGTGTTGCTGAACATATGGTGTCGCACGGTAATTTCGAAGCCAGTGGAACCATAACCGGCACCTTTCACGGCAACAACGCACAGCAAGTCAACGGTACGTTTGAACTGACGGATACTCAAATCGAACCTGTCACCGTAACCGGCACGTATCAGGTAGGACGCTGACATGAATTTTCGACCTCATACAACCCTCAAGTACCTCTTGCTGGCTGCATTATCCACCTTAGCAGCCTGTAACCTAGACAATGAACAAGGCGCTTCGGCTCCGAGCGCGCCTGAAGACACGGCTGTGAGCACCTCTGGCTGGCAAGGGCGGGAGCAAGGCGTCATTGTAGAAGGGATGGACGATAATGAGCCAGTCGGACGCTTTTTGTTCGGCGGTGGCGTCGATTTTGGACCGGATAATTGGCGCTTTCGGATTGAGGCTTTCCACCCCGATGGCATAGAAGAAGTTTACCTGCGAATCGGCAAGATAGACTCCCTGGGGGCCCACCCGGAAGTGCCCTTGTGCACCGCTGGCTGCGGTTTAGACGGCAGTACGACGATACGCGGCTGGGTGTCGGGCATCAGCCCATGGGAATACGACGTGGCCGACGGTGAAGGTCAGTATTTCGCCGAATTACACATTGTCGGCATCGAAGAGCTTGAGCCCAATAGCGATGCATTAGCGGACGCTTCATTTTCGTGGGCACCCGCCACACTCGCTATTGATGAAAGCAGTACCTTTTTAGGCGACGGCGCATTGGCAATAAGCTGGTCAGACTTGGGGCAGAACACCTACTACACGCTGACCATCAACAATCCGGACGACGAAAATATATCCACCATTCATCGTCTGAACAGCAACGCTTACGCTTTTGACCCCGCGACGCATCCGAACCCTGATTTCGCGCCTGATTATACCAGTTTTCCGGCGTTGCGCGTTTCGGTTGAGGCGGTCAACGCCAGCGGTGTGATTGCCCAGTCTGACGTCATGACCTTGGAGTACACTGGCGGGGATACAGACCCCCTTGACCCTTCTGACCCCGATTTTGGCGGTGGAGATACCAACGACGCATCCAGTTTGTGCCTCTTCATGCCTGCGGTGCTCTACGCTGACCAAGCCGATAACCTAACTTGGGACGTTGACCCTTGGAGCTCGCTGGGCGACAGCACAATAAGTATAAACGGGTGGTCGGGTGCTTTAAGTGCGTCACTGAGCGGCACTGAGCTGAGCTTTTCCGCTCCCGAACCCGGCCTCTACGGAGAATTGGACTTCACCGTATCAGATTCTGAAAACAACGACCTGTCGTACGGCCCTTACAGCTTGGAAATCAAACCCGCTTACAGCACTGACGCGGTGACGGCGGCCTCTTCCGACACGTTTGAACATTATCTTAGTCGCGCCGACGCCTTTGGCCGGCAATGGTTGATAGGTGACGACCCTGTCAATACTTCACGCCTCGTGTTGATTCGCCTGACAGAACAGGGCGTTGCTGATGGAACCTTTGGCACCGCTGGGCGCAAAGAAATCGATTTGCGTGGGTTTACCAGCTTCCCTACCGCAATGGACGTAGACAACACTCGCATTATCGCAGTAACGGCAAAGCCGTTGGGGGCCGACTGGTTAATTGGCGGCTATGTGGAACTCTACGATGCCAATTCGATTATTGTAGGGCATTCAGCCTTCTTAATGCGCGTTGACAGCAATGGCGATCCGGTCACCGAGTTTGCCGACAATGGCTTGTGGTATTTTGAAGAATCCGGCCTGCATTTAGAGGTGGGGGCCATTTTGGTAAACGGCCCCGATGAAATACTGGTGGCTCTGAATACTCTAGATTGGGCAAGTGGCACTCTTCGTTCTGAGCAAACTCGTATACTGAAACTGGATAAGTGGGCTGAGGCACCTGATTTCGATCTGGGGGTGTTGATTGATCTTAACTCTGCGCTCAATTTACGCGTTCGCGCCATTGCCCCAGTGCCGAAGAATTCGGAGAGTTTTGTGCTGGCGGGTCTAGGGTGGAATGGCACTGCTTCGTTAATTTCCAGTGCCCGTGTCATTTTTAACGGTTCTGAGTGGGCGTTTGACGGTGATTATTCAGCATCTACTTACACACATTACAGCACTACGACAAGCATCCCTACGGTAACGGACAGCTTGATTACACCGCAGGGTTATCTGTGGCTAACAGGTAAACAAGATACTGATGACCCCAACAGCCAGCTAACTTTTGCCGTTGCACTATCGTTGACAGGGGTTGCTTCCGAATCTGCAATATTACAAAACATGGGTTTTGGCATCACTCAGCCGATTGGCTTAATGCAAGGCACTGATGAAGACGTCCTATTGACTGTGGCCAATTCCCCGTTTGGCAGCTACGAACTAACATCCTACGTATTTAACAATCCGCTAGACCTCAATAATCCGCTGAACTTCAATCTGGACATGGGCTCGGGCAACTATGAAACGGACGTTCGTGGTGCCGTCGCGCCAGGCAATCGCATTTTGATGTCTTATCGCTTAAGTTCGGCGCAATCTGTCCGCCGAGTTGCGCGCTACTTACCCTATGCTTTAGACAATAATCAGGGGCTAGAAGAACCTGAGTGCGGAGTAGTCGCTCTGCGAGAGTCTAATCAAACTCAAGACGACATGTACCCGCCGCTCGCACTGCAGAGTAGCTTTCGCGTGAACACGGACGACTATGTTGTGCTGAGCGACGAGAGTGCATCTCCCCGGCTTCGGCTCGCCAGATTAATCGATGGCAAGCGCTGGGATCTGTCAGGTTCCGAAGCGCTGACGAATTCATTGATGGCAGGCAGCTCCAGCGGCGCTTACGACGTTGTTTATCATCCAGAATCAAATGCATTGCTCGCCAGTGTATTCAGTAATTTCCTTTTTGATGACGATGGCTTAGGTTCAAATTATACCAGCGGTGTGGTCAGCCTAAATCTGTCCGACGGGCAGGTGACGCCCCTCTTTGGTACCGCTGAGATTGCTGACTTCATTGTGCTGATGCCTGACGGTACGGGTAACACGCCCATTAGCCTATACGCAAATTCAGCTTCTGAACTGATTATTCGCTCTGAGCTCGAACAGTTCGTCGAAAATGAAAGTTTGAGCGGTTCTTTACGCTTTGCTCATGTGGATAACGACGGCTACCTATGGCTGGTGTTGAGCAAGCTCGACGGTGACTCTACTTTCGTGCAAATACAGCGTCGCAACCCGATATCGCACCCCACAGACCCATTAGCTGTAGCATGGGATGAGACGCTACCCCTGCCCGCTTCACTTACTGACAATGAGCTACCTCTGGGCTTTACGCTGGATGACGAGAACCGTGGTTTGCTTCTCTCTTCAGACTCCCCCGACGGTCCATTGATCGTTCGTCGTATTCTCAGTAATACCGGCGCTGTAGACGGCAGCTTCGCCACAGGCGGCACCTTTGCGGTAAACGAAGATTGGTTCAATACCTTGCCCTCGCGCAGTGGCCGTATGGCTCAAGGTTTGGTGGTCGACGGCATGGGTCGCGCGTACTTCCCTGCTGCTTTTTTCAATGGCGATGACAACATTAATGCTGTTTTCCGGCTAACGGATGAAGGCATTTTGGACAATGGTTTCGGGGTTGGTGGCCGTGTCGAACTGCCGTCGCTTGGGTTCAATGCCATAGGCTCGTTTGCCGGAGTCAAACTTGGCACATTGGATGAAATTCAGGCGTTGTGGGAAATTGGCGGTCGGTACGAAATAGTACAACTGACGCCTGAAGGTCATGTTGACAGATTTTTCGGCAATGGCGGCATGGTGCGCATTGGCAGTTGGCCGGATGAGATCGCTATGCAACTGGGCACTGATGCCAGTGGTCGCATGTTTCCGTTGATGAGGCAGCAAGATTTTTCCGAAGTAAGCAGTGTTTACTGGGGGCTTCGAGCTACCGGAGCACGCATTCAAGATTTTGGTAATTTGACCATCGATCCGTTGCGCGACTTGGGCAGCGTCAACTTAAGTGGAATAGAAGCCTCTGGGCTGCAGCCTACCGGTCAGAACACGCTGATTTTATCGGCCTCCGAGTATAGCTTTGATGTCGGGGAATTTAGCCAGCTGTACGAGCACGACTTGGCATTGCCAGGCGAAGATGGCAACCCAACGGTCCTTTCAGCACCATGGCCTGGGCCAGCCGACGCAGAATTTGACGTTTCGTTACACACACCGTTTGTCGACGACGCTGCTTTACTGGGAGGCTATTTCTACAGCGCAACAACCAACGATTCCAGTTACTTCATAGCTCGAATCAACCGGCGTGGTGAATTTCTAAGTCTTCCATTCGGCCCAGAAAGCCCTGATATCGTGTTCGTTTTTAATGAGCCTGGCTCATACTATGATTTGATGCAGCTGCAATACGATGGTTCGGGCGTCATCTACGCCTTGGTCGATGAATTCGATGACTTGACTGGCACTAGCTCCCCAGCCGTACTCCGATTTAACGCGGAGAACCCAGAAGGCGAGCCCTTTTACAGCCACGCCAGCGGCGATGGCACTGCCATAACGGTTGATAATGAAGGACGGCTGATCGTGGCGATTTCTGAGCCACTTGGTCCATTGGCTGCCGAAGCAAACCTGATTCGTCTTGACGCAATGGGCGAGGTAGACTCATCTTGGACATTCACCACCACTGGTGATAACACCCCAGAAAGGATTTGGCGCTTGCTGCCCGTTGGCGACGCTTTGTTTATCGGTGGTGCCAACAGCAATGGTGAACCCTTCATTTCCCGTATAAACAGCACCGGTTCAACGACGCACCAATGGTCGGGTTCACAATTGGTCACTACGGATGCCGGTTTCGTTGTCGATTTTTCGTTGGACCCTCGCGGACATTTGAACGTTTTGCAGTCGGCGTTCAAAGATGGGCAGTGGCAAACGGTGATCAGCCGAATACCTGCAGCTTACTGATATGGGCCATCTTAATGGTATTGTGATGGGCGTTTCATGGCTAATACATTAAGAGTAATCACACTCATCCTTGCTGCCCTTTTGGCTTTGGCAGGATGCACGCCAGCCTCTGATAACCTAGAGGCGTCGGGCGACGGTGCTACCGGTGCGCTGGTGCTGACAGAGTCGCCGCGCAATTTTTCTCTGACAGACCCAGACGAGAATCTGGGGTTGTCCGGGGCTTTCTTGTATGTTGATGCCGACGAAAATAATGCCACGACCAACAATTGGCGCTTCCGCATACAGGCGGCCTCTGAGTCGTTGCTGATTGCGCAACTGTATCTGGATATTCTGGATGCTGACGAGCTCTCTGTCGGTACTTTTTCCCTGTGTGCCAATAGTTGCGGCGCCAACCTTGTTACCGGCTGGGTGTCCGGCCTAGACCCACGCACGCTCAATTTGCCTGAAGGCGAAGCCTTTACTGTCAACCTAGTGGTTAAGAACACTGAAGATCAGGCGCAGGTTGTGGCGACGGTAGATCTGACTTGGGAACCGCTTACCATTGAATTGAGTGCATCCTCTTTCAGTGGCAGTACGTTGACCGTTGGGTGGGAGGAACTGGCAGGCATACAGCACTATCGGTTGTATGTTGTTGCAGGCCATTATCCAGACCGGCAATCCGCGCAATCGGCGAGCGCTGACCGCTGGTTTTTTACCGTCTCGGATGGCCTTGAGGCTGTAGTCGATCTGTCGACATCTGAGTTTACGTTCTGGGTTACGGGCCTGAACAGCAGCGGCGAAGTTGCTCACAGCTCGGTCAGTCAGATCGGACTACCAGCCCCTGAACTGACCATCAACCCGATTGTGGTGAACGCTCAAGGCTATCTATCCCTCACGGTAAATGGCACTACCAATCTACAAGCCGACGACATCGAATCGCTGACGGTTCGGCTGTTCCCCGACACTGTGAATGAGATCTCTGGGGCTTTCATGGTGATTACTTCGGACTTCGCGTGGGCAGCCAGCTTACTTGAATGGCCCCTGCCCAGCGACGACTTCTATGAAGACGCTTTAGAGGTCACCCTAGTGACTATCTATGGGGTCACTCTGGTAGAGTTTCAGGATATATGGGTGGATACCACGCCACCCAGTGTGACCCTTGATACCACGTGGGTATCCGATACTAGCTCCTTTATTGAGGGCTCCGTAAGCAAGTTATCAACCATTGAGCTGACCCTAACGGAAGTAGACGGCCCTGGTGCGCATATGCTTTCAGATATGCTCAACGGCTCTTGGTCTTTTGACGTTACACCACTTGACCTCGCCCTTGGTGATTGGAACGCCCAAGTAATGGCAACCGATGCCGTAGGTAATAGCACCAGCGAAGACGGTACCATTACAGTCTATGGGTCGCCATTGCCGGTCGACAATAGTTATTCTTGGCTTTGGGACGGATTCTCGGACATCGAGATACCCGCTGCCCAAGGTGTTCTGGCCAACGATACCGACCCTCAAGGCCTGGCTTTAACCGTTTCGGGGCATGTGATCACTCAAGGCAGTGGCACCTTGTCTTTAAACTCTGACGGTTCATTTGCCTACAGCCCTGCCAGTACAGACAACATGGTCATGGTGACTTACACCGTCAACAATGGGTTTGCAACGGCCGACGCCACCTTATCTATAGATATTCGTCGTATTAATGATGAGTCAGCTCAGGCTTGTCTGTTTGTCCCCTCGCAAGTGGTCGCAGACCGCTCAACAGCGTGGTCTGTAGTCCCTGCTAGTTTAACGGCTAATGGTGCTCAACTATCCGTGACCAACTCAGGTGGGTTAAGCCTGTTGTTGTCCGACAATATAGCGACAATAAACAACCCAAGCGCGGCGAATTACACCGGTATTGAATTCGAAGTAAACTATGGTGATGGTCGCGTTGAGCCCTTTGGCCCCTACAATATAACGGCGAAACCTGCGTTTAACGCCACTGCAGCCGTGCCCGAATTCAGTATTGCAAACACTGAAAATATTGACCTTGTTGTGCCCGATAGCCGAGGCGGGATTTTGGCTTTTGGCCCTGCTACAACACCTGCGCAAGCGGATATTGCTGAGCTATACATTGCACGTTTGGATGCTTTTGGCGTAAGTGACAGCAGTTTTGGTAACGATGGTATAGCGCTCATACCCTTTGGTAATTCCTCGCTTTCTGGACGCACCGTAACGCGTGCTGAGCCACGTGTTCAAGTAGTACAGCCGATAGGCAATGATTGGTTGGTCGGCGGCTATGTTGAATTTGAAGACGAGGCTCAGAGTATCACGTGGCTCGCAGCTTTTATGTTCCGTATGACGCCTGACGGCTCGCTGAGCCATCGCTTTAACACAGAAGTCTCGACCGATGTTTTTGTGCCTTGGCTGAATGAGAGCACGGGGGATGACAAGGAAATTGGCGCGATCACTGTTAAAAACCCCAACGAAGTTTTGGTTGCTCGTAATAGGGTTACACGCGAAGTAGACGGTGACGTGGTTCGATTACGGCCAGCCAGTTTTTCGATTACCCAGACCACAACCGATACAGTACCTGACTTTGATAACCCGTTGTTTTCTGGCAGCAACCAACGTGTGCGTATTATGGCGCCGGTGCCTGGTGGCACCCAAATCATGGTGGTATCACAAGAATTCAGTACTGCCGCAGACCAATTAGCCATCGTCCGCTATTCAACCGAGTCTTCATGGCAAGTAGACAACGACTTGGCACCTTCCGGTAAAATAATCCCATTGTCGGGTTCTTCGGGTGACCCACTCACTCCCATATCGCATTACCCGAACATAGAACACCATGTCATTACCGAGGCCGGACTTCTCTGGTTCTCTGGTATGGCGGACACGGAGGGTACGAACCGGAAAAAATACCATGTGGGTATTGACCTGAATCGCAATGAAAATAACTCTCCCGCAGGGTTCTATGGCGTGAATGCGCCAACCGCAGCAACTGAGCATCGTGCTATGGGCTTGCTGCACGGACGAAATAACGAGGTCTACGAACTTTACTCACGCAACACGAGCGTGTACTTCAGGCGTTTCCTTGAGGACGGTTCGTTAGACCCCGATTTCGGTGGTCCGAGCAATACCGAAAAAACCATAACAGGATTCCCTAACACTCAGGCTTTGCTCGCCAGCGTGCGTTCTGTGGGCAATCCTGTTGGTAAGCGCTTTTTGGCCTTGCACAACCACCCATCTGAAGCGGGTGCACGGCGTCCACAAGTCGTTTACCCCTATGCAATAGATGAGTTTCCCGCGCTGAACAATGGATGCATTCAGGAGCGTTATAACGACTCGACAGATTCTTTCCGCAGTTTTGCCGGTGCAGTATGGAAAGATAACTCGCTGTATGTAGGGTTCACGGAAGGTGGCTGGCATATTGCACAATTAGAAGCGGGTGAGCGATGGGTGCGTGGCAAGGGGCGTGGCAGTCTCTTCAGTGAGATATCTGTGTTGGGTGGCGATGCGATAGATGCCATCTTGCCTGATTCTTTCGGGGGAGTGATTGTTGCGGGCTATAGCGACGGTGATTATGTGATTAAGCGTATAACCCAGCAAGGCGAGCTAGATGCATCATTTGGGACTAAAACTATTAGCGGTAACTCATGGTGGTTAAGGTCGATTGATGACGGGAATGGGTTTGTCATTGCTGGTTTCAGCAGTGACCTAGTACTAGACCGCTATGCCCTGTCACCAGCCGGCAATGGGGAGGTCAGCGCCACCAGTATGGACTGGGCCATATCTACCGATGAATTCTCCTCTTATGTCATGGGGTTGGAAGTCGACAGCAATGACAATATTTATGTGCTACTAGAGGCCAGCAACGACGTTCTGCTGAAGTTCAATAATACCGGCACTTTGGACTCTACGTTTGGTACGGCAGGCAAAGTTGTACTACCGTCTTCCGCAAACTCTGATTTATTCGTAAAAGCCATGAGCCTTGTTACCCTAAATGGCCAAGAACATTTGTACATTTATAGCAACGGCATCGATATCGATGATGGGCATGAGGTGGTTATTTCCAAGATTGCTCTCACTGGAGCCGACCCTGGCGCGCTCGACCTATCGTTTGGAATTTCCGGTTCCGTCGTACTCGAGGGCTACTCCTACGCCAGCGAAGATTACTCTCGGGATAACCGATGGATTGAGTCGAATGAAGATAATGCCCTATTTGTTGCATTGAGTGTCATGCCGGCTTACGACCCGCAAAATCCTTTTGCTGAACCTGTTGCTGTTGCCGTTGCTCAATTGGATTCCGATGGCAACTTAGTACCTAGTTGGGGTAATCAAGGCATTGCCCCCATGTCAGATCGGGCTCAGGGCGCTAACAGCATCTTGTCAATGGTATTTCAAGGTGGTTCGCTTTATACCGTTTGGGAGAGTTCACAAAGCTTTGGGGTAACGGCGCTACTTCCAAACGGCTTCGTGGATACCACCAAAACCAATGCAGGCACGACGGTTTTTGGTGGCGTTTTTGGCGATGAGGCCACCAGTATCGCAGTGACGCCCAGTGGCCAAATGTATTTGGCAGCAGACTGGTTGAGCTACATCGAGTCTCCTGTACGAAGCGCGGTGTTGTGGGGCTTAGACTATAACGGCAATGCGATAACTGGATTTGGCTGTGTTGAGAACTGTGCGCCGCGCGATTTTGGCACCGCAGCAATGCAGAACGTGTTAGCTCAGCGTTTGATACCCACAGAGCGCAACCAACTTCTGTTATTTGTGAATGGCGACAACATTATTGGCAACGATAATAATCGCGTTGAGATGGGACAATTTTTCTTGGAAGATGTTAATGGCCTCAATGCAGGGAATGATGCGCCCAATTCCATCTCTGAATTTAGTGTTCTGCTGAATGCTAGCTCTGGCGACACCAGTGAAATTCATTCCGTATCGCCTTTTGTGAATGATAGGCTTTTGGTGTCGGTCACCAAGCATGGTGGTTTCGGGCCAGAGCATTTTATCATTGGCTTTAATCGCGAAGGTGACGTTGTGCCGCTGCCCTATGAAGGTGCACAGGCAGCGAATTATTGGCCTCTAAATCCTGGAAATTTTGCCAACGGTCAGCCTCAATTCCCTGTTTACTCTCTGGAAGACGGCCAAGGTGATATATGGGTCGCGATGCAACAAACCTCTCCTGATGTTTTTTGGTGGGTCGGCAAGTACGAGCAGTTCGAGACAGACAGTCCGAACTGGACCATTGCCCCTGCATCGAATAACCACGTGCATGCTGTGCAACTGGCAACCGACGCCACTGGACATGTGTTTGTGCTTGACGAGCGAGTAGATAACAAGAGCGCACGTATTGTAAGGCTGGACTCCGATGGCGATTTAACGACGAACTGGGGCGAAGACCAGGCGGGTTATTGGGGGTGGGTGTCGAGTGATGTGTATGAACCATCCGTCATGCGGATTGCACCGGATGGCGGCGTGTTTATTGGAGGGCACACGGACGGCAGTTCGCCTATTTTAGTGCGCTTAAATGCTTCGGGTATTGAGACTCACCGCTGGACGGGCAACCAGCTTACTCATGCTGATGCAGCCCGAGTGGCTGATGTCGCCATTGATGAATACGGTCACGCTACTGTGCTACTAGACAGTTTCGCCAACGGCGGATGGCGTCCACAGTTTGTTAGAATACCGATGGTTTATTAGATCGTTAGCGGCCAATGTGTGCGGTGCTGACAAACAAAAAAGGCGACCATCTGGTCGCCTTTCTTTTTTAACCGATCATGAAATCACGTATCGGATGGAAACAACATATTGTGGATACTTTGACAACCGGCATTACTGATTGGCGAACCAGCCCCCCTTCCACCTGGACCATAATCAGCTAACGTAGCCGTTAATTCCGGGTCCAGTATCATGGTTTCGTTGAAGTTTCTGGCTTCTTCACCGTCGTGGTTGATGCGGTATAAAACGTCACTTGTTGAGTCACTTGGGTCACGCAAGCCGCCGTAGACCAATTGACCATCGCGCAAAAAGCGATTCCACTGCAATTCGATGGCAATGCGGGCACGGCTAAGCTGGTCCCAACTGCCGAATACGAACTGCTTGTTCAGATTGAAGCCCGTATCGTTTTCCGCCTCGTCATCAAATTCTACGTTAAAGCATGCCCATATTTGCCCGGTTCCCGGTTGACCTGCGTAATCGGTAAACAACATCGCCATATAGGTGTTGTCTACATCGATATCATCGGTGTCACCACTGTCTGAGTTGGGATCTACCCTAAACACTCGCCAGGTGTTGCCGCCCCACACTTCACCTTCGGGAAGCCCTTGCAGTCGCGCACCGTTTTTGGCCGCTGCGAAGTCAGCACCCGTCAAGCTCTGAGATTTAATGGCATTGGTGAAACTTTGCACATCGAGATCATCATCTGCGCCCAACGTAGCAAACTGGTCTGCGATGTTCTGAGCGACTGCTGTAGTGAATTCCTGAACTCGCACAGCGGCATCAGCATCATTGTCAACCGCAGCTCGACGCGCAAGCTGGAAGGCAATCTCGGCGGTACGAACAAGCGACGAGACTTTGGCTTTGGCATCATCAGTATCCGCAATAACAGCATCCTCAATGGCTTTAAGAGCCGTGCGGACTGCGCGCGCACTGTCTTTAGCTACCTGGAGCCGAGCCGCATCAACATTGCTCAATTGCTCATCGAGGAAATTATCGAGTTCGGCGGGATCGTCCAAAAGCCCCGGCACTTCTGCAATGCGTTTGGCAATTTCTGCTGCAATGGCTGTCTGGCGTTGGGCGGTGGTTTGGTTGCTGCCTTCACTGCCTTTTACGCTGTTTATTAAATTCTGCAGAGAGACAACGGTAACGGCATTCGCTAAGAGGCGACGCTGTTCAGAGGTGCTAGCTTCAGAAAAATCCTGCGTCAACACTTCGCTCTCAGTTGCGCCAGAACCGGCTATGGCGTCTAGAATTTGGGCTCGGTCATTTGATGAGTCAACAGCGTTCAACAGCGTACTGATCGGTGAGATGCGTTTCATGGTGTCACCATTGGTATTGCTGGCGTCTGCTAGAGTGGTACCCAATACCATGGCGGCCTTTAAGCGTTCACCCGTAGAAACATCAATACCACCGGTAATCATAATCTGTGCTTGATTGTTGTTGCTAGAATATTCCAAGCAATGGCGATAGCTCAGACTGGTACTGGGCAAAGCACAATAATCTCTGTTGGTTCTAGGGTTGAAACTGAAGAACCCTTCGCTATCTGTGCGAGCGGACGGCTCAATAGCAGAGTCCCATTTTCCATTGCCATTACGATCCACCCACACCAGGCCGTTAGCGATGCGACCATCGACCGCTTGACCGTTCATGTTTTGTGCTTGGCTTTTGCCGCCATCTTGTTCGGCATTACAAGCAACTAATGTCACTGCCGCGATGGCCAAAGGTAGCGTTTTAATGAATGCTTTCATTGGTTAATTCCTTAATCGACTGATCAGAACGATACGTTCAGAGCTACGTTGGTTTTGAACCCGCGCAGGGCATTAAGTTGGTCCACCGAGTCATCAGAAAACACGTCGCTGAAGTTTGCGGTTACGGACTGGTCAATCTGCAACACGTTGAAAAAGCTCAGGCCCAAAGCCCAGGTGGTGGGTTCCCAATCCTGCAGGTCTTTGCCAAACCCGATCCGAGCTCGCGGCCAATACCACTCGGTGGGCTGAAAGAGCACCGCTAAACCGAAGTTCTGGCTGCGGTCACCGAAGAGATCCGTACCGGGCACCAAGTCCAGAGAGCCGCCGAAGGCGATGTTGTTGTTCAGCAACTGATAGCCGGCATCCACTGTCACCCGAGGTGCCATTACGTGCTCCTCCGAAGCGCTGATTTTACCGCTGGAGGTAAAGTAGTCGGCATGGTAGCAGCCGTTCTGCTCCTGCTCGGTGGGAAGTTGTGCACAATTCACACCAATGGTGTTATACCGGATTTTAGGCGCGTTGAGGTTTGCCACCGCAAGGCCGACGTGAGCATCTGTCCATTGCAGCATGACGCCAAGGTCGAGACCAAAGGCAGCACTCAGGTCTCCGTCGGCCAAGCCTTCTAAGGCATCATCTTGAATCATCTGAAAATACGCGTCGATGTCCCCGTCTTCACTGGTGGCTTCTGAAATAAGCTCTGATAGCGGGTACAGCTGCTTATGCAAGTTGGCCATGATCAAGTTGCCACGACCGCCCACAATCAACTCGGCGCCGCGAACATTAAAATTCGGTATCGGTTGCGCATAACCGGCACTGAAGTTCCAGGCACGCCCGGTTTTCATGTACAACGACGAAGCGGTGGACAGGAATTCAGACGCTTCAAAGTCAGAATCAGAGTCTGAAATGGTGTCTTCATCAATATTGAATTCAACCTTGCTGTGCAGAATGCTTGCACGCCCTCCACTCAGCAACGAGACACCGATGGTCAACGGGCCGTCCAGCCAAGGTGTGTTCAATTGCAGAGGAAGCAAAGGCAAGGAAAAAAGTACGCCAGGGGTAGCGGAAAATTGGCCTTGCAGTCGCTCAATACCGACATCCAATGTGGCTTCAAGGTCGTCGATCGCGTCGAGTACAAGATTCACATCGGAGTCGTCGTTATTTTCGTCTTGGAATTCATCCAGTCGCGTTTGGAATCTGTCGACACTGTCGCCAACGTCATCACCCAGCTGCAACAATGAACCCAAACCACGAATTTCAAGACCACCGGTCACATCCAATAATTGAAAACGTGCGGTATTGGTGTTGATGTAGGTCGCGGCAGGGTTGTAGTAACCGGAACTGCTTAGTTTGGCATTAGACATCCCACCAGCGGTGGTTGCGGGCCCTCCGGGGAGGTAGTGAGGATTAGATGCTAAAGCTTGTCCACATAAAACAGCGGCGGAAAGACCGCTAACGAGGGCGCGGTGCATACATACACTCCTTTACAATAGTGCTTCAACTATAGCTATCTGATACGATTTTACCAGTGATAGATCAAATAATTTTGTAAACGCTAATTTAGCGAGCGTTCGAATGCACAGGAGACTTCTTTTCGTATCCTGTTTCAGGCATGCTTCTGGAGTCATTAGCCCTTGTACATCCTCTTTGGTTTTAAGGCAGTCCTTTTTCGGAGTTAACTTGCGCGCAATTGCTGGCCTTGCCATAGCCTGTTTTTCGTCTGCTGCTTCGATGTCTTCAGAGCTTTCCGAGTATTTAAACGTACTCGATCTATCGCCTTCTGTTGCGCGCGGCATGTGGAACACCCAATACACAACTGGCTTGCCTTATCGAGACAATGAATACGATTCGAGCTCTTCGACGCTGCGTGTGCAAAGTCGATTTCTGGGCTTGGATGACGAGTGGAGCCCGGCATGGGAGCTGGATTTGCGGCAAACGTCCGTCGTAGGACAATGGCAAAGCAATGAGCTTTCGTACCGCTCTCAAGAAGCTCAAACGTTGGTGGGCGTGAATGCACCATCAGGTTGGTTGGCCATGGCCGGGCGAAGCGGTTGGAAGGTGGGCTACCATCGTGATTCAGCACAGTTTATTACACTGGGCCGTATTAAACGGTTTCGAGCTGATAGCCTGTCGTTGTTTGATCTCAATGACGCTACCACGAAGGAGCCGCAAGACGTTACCTTTGCATGGCGAGAGTGGCAGCTTGACTATGAATGGGGAAGGTCGGGCCTGCGCCTAGCGTACAGTAACGATGGCAACGCGAGTATCTGGACTCGCCATGAGGACCTGACATTGTGGGCTGAGCTGCAATCTCGGGCATGGCCACGAAGCCGCTTTTCATCGAGCGAGGCAGATGTTGAACTGGCAGACGCCGAGGTAGCGGCCCAGGTCATTGGCATTCAGTATTCAGGGGCTGACCTACCCTACCCCCTATCAGCCATTGGCGCTTCGCAACACCAGTTTATGCATTCATCTGTGGTGTACTTTGATGTGGAGGGCCAGCGCGCACGGTTGCGTACGGAAGCCGATGCCGAAGCGAACTCTTTTTGGGTAGAGACACAGGGCCGGTATGTCGGTAGCCGACTTCAACTGACGTGGTTGCAAAGCAACGTTGAGTTTACGGCTACGTCTACAAACTTTCCCAGTTTTGTAGAAGACTTTGAACCACTACCGTTTACGGATGCACTTTTGCTGGGCGTGCGCTTGGGGGCACGCTCGACGCAGCAATCGGCGGAGCTGCACGTATGGGTACAGCAGTGGATTCCACTAGCAACATGGGGCTCTGGGGATGCCATTGACATACCAGATGACCCAGACGATGACGCATCTAGTGAACCCGGCGAGCCGGGTGGATCTCAACCGAGAAATACGCAATATGGCGGATTTGAAATGGGGGTGCAGATTAGGTTGTAGGGACAATACACCGTGAGCGATTCGATCGAATTTATACACAAAATGCTGCTTGATTTACCGCGCCCTTTACCTAAAACTGACTGGGACACGAATTGTGTGTAATCAGACAACCTAAGGAAGGTAGAAAACATGACTCTATTAAAACGTCTGGGGCTCCCCTTGCTGTGCTCGGCACTACTGGTGGGGTGTAACGTTGAAACAGGCACTTCAAACGGCGGAGGTAATGGCGACGGAGGCAATGGCGGCGGACAAACCGATTTAGATACGACTGGAAAGATTGAGCTGAGTAAAGGCTTTCTGACTAGCTACGCTGATTTTCAGGCCTCGTTGAGCACGTTCTATGGACCTGCGGTTGAGTTCTTTGACGAGATCGAAGCCGGGTTTACTGATATACCAGAAGCAGAAACGGAAGCAATGATTGTTGTGATGTTTGCTGTTTTTGGGCAAATTGCTGAGTTTATCCAAGAAGGCTTGGAGGGCAACGATTGGCCTACTACAAGTTCTTACTCGTTTGAAAATAGCGATTATGTTGTATTCGAAGGCGAAAATGATTTTAGTATTGATGGTAGTGGCATAGTAAGAGCAAACGGCTCGGCCACCCTTGACGGTATTGAAGTAGTGTTTGACCTAGACCTGGCGTTGCCAAACTTGGTTGACTCGCCCATTGAAATGTCGGTAGCGATGTTAGAATTCCACGTCTATGGCTCTAATGTCAGCTTAGCCATGAGCAACAGCAGTTTATCTCTTACCCTAGACGGCCTGAACTTAGGCGATACTCTTGTAGGCGAACAGGATAGTATCGACGATATTTCAACACTTGCACTATCAATGACGCTCGACAGCGCCACCTTAATGCTGGGCAGCCTGACGTATGAGGCAGAGTTCGATATTGAATTGCGTGACGTTGAAGATTCAAACTATGACAGCTTTGTCGCTGCGTTCACCTTAGAAGTTGAGAGTGAAGGGGCGCTGCGCACAGCGGATAATCGTTACTTTGCAACCGAGTTAGCGTTCACGTTTAATTACACCATGTCAATCGATGAGGCTGACATCTGGACGCTAGACTTATCCGAATACTCGGCTACTACTGAGCTGAAAGTTGGTGACGATTCAGTCAGTGCCACCGTAAGCGGCCACTTGACCTATACGCAAGAAGATCGGCAGGAATCCGTTCTTGACGGCAACATAAACGAGGGAAACAAAACTTATACTGAGCACTTTGATGGTTCTGTTCAACTTCACTTGACTCACAATACCAATACGTTTGGTATCATCTTCGAGCTCAGCGCAATGGATGAATTTATAGCCACTTGGACCGAGGAATTTGATGCAGAGCTTGGTGATTGGCAAGATACGTCGTCATCCGAGTCTAGTGATGCTCGATACGAACTAATTATTATTGGCACAGGTGATCACGCCGATGTGTCTCTGCGGTTCTCGAACGACTTTGACTCTATGTCAAAAATCGCCGAACTGTTCGTACAGGATGAACACATTGCGAATATGGTATGGAATGACAATACCGATGAATTAGTCGCCGAATTTATTGTTGGTAGTGAAGGACCTTTTGTGATCCACGCGCTTTAAGTTGGAAGCAAAAAAAGGCAGGAAAATCCTGCCTTTTTTTCACCTAATAACCAATAACCCTTACACAGCTATATCAGTCTCGCTTGAATGCCGCGAGCCGATTCATGTTAACGTCATACCACACCCACAGCTGCCCTTCTTTACTGGCGTAGGCTACATTCTGCAGGGCCTGCAAAAACGCTGATTCGATCTCCATCCCAGACGCACACATTCTGCGTGTGGAGGCGACGGGGCCAACGCTGAAGTTCTGCTCGTCGATCACCACCTCCCCTGCGATGGCGTTACAACCGGTGTTGCCACTGAGGCGTGACTGCTGAATTTCCAGCGTAGGACGGGCCACATTCTCCAAATCTATGTCCCAGATCCCTGCTAAATGCGTCAGAGACCAACTGCTGCTTTCTAGGTCAACTGCGGTTCGACCACAGGTGCGACCGGATTTCATATCAGGTAGCTCGGTAAACGTAACAACGTGCGTTTGTTCATCTTCAGCCATTACCCACTCATACTGAACCGGGCCATTCACCAATACTGCACCGGTTGGATTAAGGCGAGTTCGCCGATAGGCGTCTTCAACTTGCGCCCATTGCCCTTTGTCTGTCACGGCGTAGTCAAACCCGGTGGCGCAATCGGTGAATACGGTTTGCTCAGCGAATTGACGCAGCATGCCTTGCCCTACAATGACACTGCTGCGTGGGCGCCACCCCACATCGACCAACTCATTGCCATTGCGTGCATCCTGCGGGTTGCCGTCAGCACTTGATTTCAGCCATCCACCGTCATTTAACGCGTAATAGATAATGGGGGCTCCATTGTGCCCCTGCAGCCAAAGCTGATTGCCGTTTATCGACCAAGCGCCAGTATCGTGCTGGGCGTGGCGTGTGGAAAGGTTAACTTCATGTAACCAGAAACGTCCGTCTGGCAGCATGTCTAATTGAGTGTCAATTCCCTCACAATCGTCGCAAGACAAAATACCGCGATAACTGTTGGGCAATGCCGGGATTTGTACATTTGAAGCACGTGCTACCGTGATCGCCCTCGGTTGGCTCAGCGAAACACCTATGGGTTGCAAGCCTCTATTGGCACACGCGGTGAGCAAAAGAGTGAGAGAGATGAGAAAAATACGGTTTAACGACGATCTGTTCACGGTGTTCTTCCATGGCATTGAATCGCCGCAGTATAAACCAAACGAAGAAGCTGTGTGTAGGCGCTAGGACGCCTACCAGCGAATAGTTATTGTATGCGTGGACGATGCTGGCAGGTGTAAACACCTGCCCCACCCGCATCACGTGGGGCGGGTATTTATACCCGCCACGGAATCGCTACAAGACTGAAAGAACGAATTACCTTCTGCGCAACCTCTGTGGTTAAATACTGGGTCTATAAATGGAGTGATTTCGTGCAGGGTAATGAAAGTCGGTGGTTCATGATAGCATGCTTGGCTACGGCTATTGCGCAACCCGCGTGGTCGGCCGACTTGCTGGAGTCTCCCTACCGTTGGCAAAAATGGCTAACTCCCGAACGTATTTCGTGGGAAGACTGCCAGCACTTAACGATTACACACAGCTCGTTTTCTGGCGTGCCAGACATCGTAAAGAGCGCGGAGCAAACCCGCGCTTCGGCTTGCAGTTCTTTGCAAGGTATCAGCCTCTCTTTTCACTCCGACCTAACCAATCCGACACCGAATTGGCAAATGGGTGAGCACCGTTTTTTACACACTGCGACACCCGAAACATTCTTTGAAATTAACACAGAGGATTCAGTTGCCTGGGTTCGCCCTCAGGTAACGATAAGTCACGATGAGACTTTGGCCGTGGTACATGCGGGAGCAGAGCGCGTGGGTTTGATAGTCGGCATTGGTGCGAAGCAAGCCACTGACCAAGAGTTACAATGGGAACTACCGGCCGATCTCCACCCACCAGGGCGTTTATCTCTCAACTATCAACGGCCAACGCAGAACCGCTTTGCCGTTGGTGGCTACGCTGGGCCGGTAAAAGTTCTCTACAGTGGTACCGGCGACACAGGTGACGCCTCTTACACGCAATGGCGAGCGGTTGGTCGGTTCATGAAACAAAGTGGGCTGTATGTGGAGTACACACGGCAAGAAACCCCGCAGGCCGGGCGTATTTTTACGGCGCAGAGCGACGGCCCATGGGAGGGTGTCGGTCAATCGGAGCATTGGAAGCTGGGCACAAACGTTGATGTTGGTAATTGGCAGTTAACGAGTACTTTTGAGTATGAACAACAGACCGCCGAGTTCACTGACATCCGGCTTGTTCTGAGAGAAAACAGTCTTCGTCCGCGTCTATACGCAAATGCCCGTTTAGATACTGAACGCCACCGATTTCAAATAGATGCCTTGTCACCTTGGGGTTGGTACAGCAGTCAGGGGGTCCACCGTATCATCGCGGCAGGTGATGCTGAAGAAGCATGGATAACACTGGGCATTAATGGCAAACAGCGCCATGAGCGCTATCGTTTGGACAATGCAGAGGCGTGGCTCTGGGACACAGAATTGGGCTATAGGTTCCAGCGCAGACATTGGTTGGTCGATGTCGCCTACCAACAACTTGTACCCTTGCACATTGCTTATCGGCTAACTCAGACAGACGACGAAGGCAATGAGACGGTGATCGGGAGTTCTAACGACGACGCTACTTCAGAGAGTTCGAGCGACAAAAAAAGAGGCCCTTCTTTCGAAAGACCTCCTTTAGGTAGCTTCGTTATTCGGTTGAGTTACCGATTTTGAAGGCTAAACAAATTACCAGCTCAACAACTCTTCCGTCGTGTTGTCCGTGAACTTGACCACTATGCTGCGGGCGCTTTCTATAACGTCGCCTACTTGGGTGCCATTCACTGACAATGTACCAATGTTGTCGTAGCAGTCCGGGTAGAGCACAAGTTCTATCGCATCATCTGCACTGCGCGGTAGATCACGAATAACTATGGTAGACGCGTCACACGTCGTATAGTCATCTGAGAGATCCACGTACAAATACCAAGAGTTGTCGCCGTACGACAGCTTCAGACCGATATCGCCCAGCGTTTTAGCAAGCTCGAAGAAATCGTCGCCCTCAATGTCAATCGGCGCTCGGTCTGTTTCCATGCCGATACGCAAGCTGTCCTGTCCTTCCGATGATAGCTGCAAGTAGACTTCTGCTTGCCATGATAAGTCATCGTCGTCACTTGTAATGCAACCGTAGATGAGAGTTACCAAGCTGGCTTGCTCGCAGGAGTGATCTTGACCGGATGCGGCCACGATGGTGTAGGTCGAAATAGAACTATATGACCAGTTTTTAGTAGGCTCTAGTATCACAAACCCATCAGTGTCAGTAAGGTCGACGTTGATTGAAAAACCCCAATCAGTCCATTGGTCGTAGCGGTAATCAACGTCAAACACTGTGGCTTCTTTTTTAACCACACCGTATAACCAGATGTAATCCAAGTACGTTTCTTCGCTCGGCCAAATACACCATTGTTCATCGTAGTCAACGTCACCATTACTGCGATAGTCGGTTCTAATAACTTCTATATAGCCTTCCCATCTGCAATTATCGTTGTCTTCTAAGAACAAATACTCCGTACGAAGCAAACCCGGATAACCAACATTATCATTGTAACTCACCGTTAATCGCTGATTACCGTCATCTTCATCGAAGGCCATGCTCACGAAGTTCGGCAATGGATCAGCTTCTTCGTCTCCGGATAGGTAGTCGTATATGGCATATGCCTTAGCAGCGTTTTCTACACCAAAATGTATACCACCAGAGATCGTCCTCTGTCCTACGGTCAGCGCACCGTCCATAGTCACTAGGTTTGGTACAATTAAATCCCCACCATCAGTATGCGTTTGTGCACTGCGCACGAGTTCAATGGCCAAACCACCTTCGAAGACAATTTCTCCTTTACTGGCATTGGTGTAGCGCAATGAGAAATCATTAAGTTCAAACAGCATTGACTGAAAACGATCACTGTATGCTTCGTCATACAGCAGTTGCTCGAAGTCAACGTCGTTGAAGAACGCCAACTGTAAGCTTCCGGCAACTTTAGCATCATTACCTAAGCTAAACGCCACTTTGCCAAACTGAGAATCACCTACATTGTCGGTTATGTTTACGGACTTTAAGCTGAAGTGGGCTGTATCGGTCAGTTCACTCAGGTTCGGCAGTTCCAATTCGATGTCGACCGTCGTCTGAATGGTGTCATGAGTCAATGTGATGGAAACAATCGTCTTACCGCCAGTTTCAGTTTTTGCTGTTTAGTTGGCTGCCGAAAACTCACCCACTAACCCATGTGGCAAATAAGATTCTGCAAACTCATCGAAATCATTGATGTCCCATTGATAGCCTACCTCTACATCACCGCGCTCACCGAACGCATAAGCATCTTCGGCGAACAGCGTGGCAGCCATAGTGGATACGAAGAGTGTTTCTACAAAACGGTAAGCTGTCTCTTCATAGAACTCGGCAAGCTCTTCTGCGTCGGCCACAAACGAATCAGAAAAGTTCTGATTGAAATAGGCCAGTTGCGCCGCATCTGAAGCCGAACGATAGGAATTGATAAATGCTTTCGCGTTTTCGATTGCTGTAGCAGGGTCGACGGGATCAGTCGGATCGGTGGTGTCGTCACCGTCACCATCAATAACTTCTGTTGGTGTTTCGCCAAGGCCTTCTTCAGGCAAACAGCCTGAAACCATAAAACTGGCTAACAAAAGCAACAATAAAGCTGTGCTCTTCATAGAGAATCCTCAATCAGTTCAAAATGTTTGATCGCATTATTGATGATTAAGCAGAGTGGCGAGGCAGTGACTAAATTAGAGCCGAACTACCACTGATAAAACTGGGAAACCAGTGATGAGCGCAAGCTTCTATGGCTTACTACTGATTGTAGTGGCATAGTGAATTTGGCCACCTAATTAGAGGTGTTATCATGCACCAAGAAGCAATTAGGTGACAGTATGGCAACAAGACCCAAACGTAATTTTAGTCCCGAATTCCGACTCGAAGCCGCTCAATTGGTTGTCGATCAAAACTACACAGTTCGAGAGGCTGCTGAGGCCATGAGCGTTGGCCATTCGACCATGGATAAATGGGTTCGACAGCTACGCCAAGAACGCGATGGACAGAGCCCTAAAGCAACCCCGATGACGCCTGATCAGCTTAGAATCCGTGAGCTCGAAAAGCGCATTCGGGATATTGAAATGGAAAAAGACATACTAAAAAAGGCTACCGCTCTCTTGATGTCGGACTCCCTGAACACTTCTCGCTGATCGAGAAACTCAAGACGAGCTACCCGGTCAAAAAGCTGTGTGATGTATTCGGCGTACATCGCAGCAGCTTCAGATACTGGCTACAGCGTTCAAAAAGACCGATGTGTATCAGAAAGGCCAAGGAAATTGCGAAGGTTAAAGAGCTATTTCGCGACAGCGAAGGGTCTGCAGGAGCACGCAGCATCGCCGAGATGGCAACAACTCAGGACGTGCCACTTAGCCGCTATCGTGCTGGACGCCTGATGGAGAATCTGGGGCTAATCAGTTGCCAAATACCCGGTCACACATACAAGAAAACAGGTGATGAACATGTTGAAATACCGAACCATCTAGGCCGCCAGTTTAACGTTGAAGCGCCAAACCGCGTTTGGTGTGGCGATGTCACGTACATCTGGACCGGCAACCGCTGGGCTTATCTGGCCGTTGTCATTGATTTATTTGCGCGAAAGCCAGTGGGCTGGGCGATGTCGCTATCGCCGGACAGTGAACTGACCCGTAATGCGCTGAACATGGCCTATGAGAGCCGTGGACGTCCTAAAGGTGTTATGTTCCATAGTGATCAAGGCAGCCATTATACAAGCCGCAGGTTTCGCCAAACGCTGTGGGCATGCCAGATCAAACAAAGTTTAAGCCGACGAGGGAACTGCTGGGACAATGCGCCGATGGAGCGGTTCTTTAGAAGCTTAAAGGTCGAATGGGTGCCTACTTATGGATACCGCTCATTCATGCAAGCAGAGCATCACATCGTGAAATATTTGATTGGATATTACAGTCAACTTCGGCCGCATCAGCACAACAAGGGAATGAGTCCGAATCAGGCTGAGGAAAACTACTGGATTAACTATAAACCGGTGGCCAGTTTTACTTGACCACTACAGATCGTAGGTAAACCGGTATAAAGGGGGGTTAATACTTGCTAGGCTTACCTACTCCTTGGTGACAGGGAATCTGAATCATTACGAAATGTAATAGTAACGTAAGCGAACGTAAATGGAAGCCTAAATTTTTTGGTGGGTGGCTTGCTAACAGGATAGTGGCGATTCAGAGAGCGACAAAAAAAGAGGCCCTTCTTTCGAAAGGCCTCCGTTAGGTAGCTTCGTTATTCGGTTCGGTTACCGATTTTGAAGTCTAAACAAATTACCAGCTCAACAACTCTTCCGTCGTGTTGTCCGTGAACTTGACCACTATGCTGCGGGCGCTTTCTATAACGTCGCCTACTTGGGTGCCGTTCACTGACAATGTACCGATGTTGTCGTAGCAGTCCGGGTAGAGCACAAGCTCTATCGCATCATCTGCACTGCGCGGTGCATTGCGAATCGTGATGGTAGATGCTTCGCAGGATGAGTCGTTAGGGAATTCTCCATACAGATACCAAGACTCGTTACCGTACGACAGCTTAATGCCGGTGTCGCCAAGTATGTTTTCAAACTCGCGATATTCGTCATAAGCCAGTGGGACTTGTGCAAAGTCTCCTTCCATACCTACGCGCAGGCGCTGTTGACCCTCAGTCGTCAGCTCAACATAGACCTCTGTTTGCCAGACGACGTTGTCGTCCGCGGAGGTGATACAGCCGATAGACTCGGATAGATAATTGTACCTGTTGCAACTATGGCTAGAACCGTCTTCTGCCACTATGGAGTAAAGGGACACCCCGTAGTATGGATAGCGAACGTCAACCTCAAAAGCATCTTCATTCACGACGAAGACAATGCCACTTGTGTCGACCGGAACGGAGACTTGGGCTTCAAACTCTCGCCACTCAATGAACGAATATTTCACACCATTTAAGACATATTCGTTTTCGGATTCCGTTTCGAACCAAAAGTATCCAAGTTCAGCAGTGCCCCCCGTAATGGGACGGCAATGACTGCCTGATGTTACTTCCTGTTGATCATAGTAGTAGCTCGTAATCGTTACAGAAATACTATTTCCATCACAGGTACCTTTGTTCAAATCAAACTCGATCTCTGTGCGAGTGTAGTAAGGCTCGAAAACTTCCTCTGAATAACTCAACACTAAGGTACTCGTGGCAGGGTCGTATTCAGACGTAAAAAAAGCACTAACATCAACGGTATCGTCGACCTGGGCTCGCAGCTGATCATAAACAAGGTAGGCTTCCGCTGCGTTTTCAATGGCTAAATTGACGCCGCCAGCAATTGTGTGATTCCCAACCGTCAGCGATCCGTTCAGATCAATCAAACTCGGTAACACCAGTTCCCCATCAACTTCTTGAGTAACCTGATTGCGGATCAACTCAAACGCCAAGTTACCTTCGAATGCAATATCACCCTTACTGGCGTTGGTGTAGCGCAATGAAAAGTCATTGAGTTCAAACAGCATTGACTTAAAGTCGAAGCCAAACTCTTGGAAAAAAATATCTTCAACGTAGACTTCTTCATGATCCACTATCGAAATGTCGTTATAGAACGACACCTGAAAACGACCGGCATCGCTACCGTTGACACCACCAAGGCTAAAATCGACTTTAGCGAAGTTGTTGTCACTAACGTCATCAGTGATGTTTAACGAAACTAGACGAAAAAGAGCTGTATTAGTCGCTGTGCTTAGGTTGGGAAGTTTTAACTCCATTTGAGCTGTCGTCGCGATACCTTCATGAAGCAAAGTAACTTCGATAGACATATTGCCATCAGCATCGGTGCTCGCAGACATTGAGCTCGTGTCCAATGTACCCACTAACCATGTGGTCTCATTCCCCAGCAAGTCATTAAAGTCTGGTTCCGACCATACGTGATTAGGCTCTACATCACCTTGAGTCCCAGAAGCATAAGCATCTTCAGCAAAAAAACCTGTGACTGCTGTGGCCACCAATAGAGTCTCTACGTAGCGGATAGCTGCCTCTTCATAGAATGAAGCCAGCTCTTCGGTGTCTGATGCTACGGAGTCGGCAAAGTTCTGATTGAAATAGGCCAATTGTGCCGCATCTGATGCCACACGATACGAATTGATAAATGCCTTAGCATCTTCAATCGCAGTAGCGAGGTCGACGGGATCAGTCGGATCGGTCGGATCGGTCGGATCGGTCGGATCGGTCGGATCGGTCGGATCGGTTGGATCGGTGTTATTACCGTTGTCTCCCGATGAATCGTTGTCATCGACATTTTCTATAGGATCTGTCTCTGCAGGTAGTTCTTCATCTACGTTACATGCAACCAAAAACATTGAGAGCAGCAGGATTGAGCAAGCTTTTAGGAGATTCATAATGATCCTTCTTCAATTACAGTCACTGCGGTGGTGCACTCACGATTGAATTGCACTGCGCTTCCATCAAGATTGATGACTGGACAACTGTGCTGAGAATACACTGATACGTTAATTATCCGTATAGGGTAAGTGATACATAAGGGACATTGAAAAGTATCATCACGTATAGCGGGATTCGACGGCGTCATCCGCCGTTTCACGAAAACCAAAGCAGAGTAAAACGAACCGTCAGCAAGATCACGCCGAAAAAAATCAACACAAACACCCAGCATTTGATGGCCATGAAAAAGCGCTTCATTTTGACTTTGAAGCGCCCCATGCGGGTGGTCAACAATTCCGCAGACGGTGGTAACGGCCGAAACCAATACAGAAAGCACAATCCGGTCAGGCCCCACAGAAGAGCCAAAATGCCGGGGTACAGCCAGTCGTCAAAGCGCTCCGGCAACACGGATAAGCCCGTTACCACTACCCCACCGAAGATCAATAAACCAAAAAATGGGGCGAGTCCGCGCAGTGCATTAGCCCAGCGCGAGAACAGATCGACCATGGCGAACCTTCATTACGTTGAATGTGGGTTCAGTACCATACCGTCTGTACCTTTCTTCAGCAACCGTGCTTTCATGCGTTCCAAGCTGGTCAGCAAGGCTGGCACCAAGAACAGAATGATCACGGTGCCGAAGGCCAAGCCGAACACAATGCCCGCCGCCACCGGTATCAGGAACTGCGCGTCGAACGAGGTTTCGAACAACAAGAAACTCAGGCCGGCAATGGTGGTCAGGGAGGTCACCAATACAGCACGGAAACGCTGTACCGAAGCCTCTACCACCGCTTCGTGGATGTTCATGCCCTCCCCTCTTAACCTTCGGTAAAAGGTGATTAACACGATGGCGTTATTGATTATGATCCCCGATAGCCCAAAGAGCCCGTACACACTGAGCACCGAGAGTTCCAAGCCCATGATCCAGTGTCCGGCAACCGCGCCAACCAAGCCAAACGGGATCGCCGCCACCACCGCCAACGGCCACAACCAGCTTTCAAACACCCAGGCCAGCGCCCCGAAAATCAGCAACAAACCCAGAATGGCGCCAAACTGCACGTCACGCAGGAATTGTGCTTGTGAGCGTTGATCACCTTCAACCAGCAGCACCACATCAAATTCAGCTTGCAGCCGGGCGGCTACGTCGTCCTGCAACCAGCGGTTGACTTCACCCAAGGTGATGTCTCCGCTCGCTAGGCGCGCACTGACCACGGCGGACAATTCACCGTTGACACGATTCAGTCGGTCGATGGCTTGGGCATACTGCACCGTCACCAAGGCCGACAGCGGCTGCCATTCACCCGCAGCAACCTGTACCGGCAGGTTTTGCAGCTGGAACCAGGTCGACACATCGGCTTCCGGCAGGGCCACACGCACACTGAGGTCGCGGCCTTCTTGCGCCACCGTCTGGACGATTCTGCCGCTGACTAAGTCATTGATTTGCTGACTGAGTTGTTGCGCGCTCAGCCCCAGTGCCAGTGCTTCGCTGTTCAGTTGCAACGACAACTGCTCACTGCCCAGCGGGAGGTTGTCGCTCACTTCCCGCAACCCACCAAAGCCACGCAATTCACGTTGAAGCCAGTTGGAGGCCGCCTTGAGTTCATCGAGGTCTTCACCGCGTAAGCGCGCACTTACGCCCGACGTACCTGGGCCCTGTGCGGGTTGTACAAAGCGCACACTGAGCACGTTGGCTGGCACGTTCATGCGCTCACGCCAGCGGTTGACGATTTCACCGTTAGGTACGGGTCGGTCGGTGTCACCGTCCATTTCCACAAACAGGGCACCACGTTCCGGGCTGCCACGGTTTAGCTCCACCAGCAAGGTGTTCACGAACGAGAAGTTCAGTTCGTTTTCCAAGTCACGCAATTCTTGCTGCATGGTACGGATGAACGCATCCACTTCAGACACCGGAGTACCTTCGGTGAACACCACTTCCATGGTGACTTGCTGTTGCTGAATATCGGGGAAAAACACGAATTTCACCCGCCCGCTCGACAATAGCCCGATGGCGATCATTAAGAACGCAACAGCGGCGGCATAGGTCACCAGGCGATAAGTCACGGCAAACTGCACGGCGGCGCGGAAAGGCACATTGCGGAACCAATCAATACCTGACTCCAAGCGCTGACGAATCGGGTTCGGCTTGCGTGTGCCGCGTTTTTTCAGGCTGTGCGCCAAGTGACCGGGCAAGATCAGGAAGCATTCAATCAGTGAAGCCACGATGGCGAAGATCACCACAATGGGGACGCCCTTGGTGAAGGTGCCCGCTTGACCGGTGACTAACAGCAGCGGCAAGAAGGCAGCGACGGTGGTGACGCTGGACGCTAAAACCGCAGGCAACATGCGTTTGGCTGCGGCTACGGCCGCATCTTCCGGGTCCTCCCCGGCTTCAACATGGGCATAGGTATCTTCCCCGACGACGATGGCGTCGTCGACAATGATGCCGAGTGCAACAAGGAACCCGAGTAAGGAAATCAGGTTAATCGAGTTGCCGGACAGATCAAGAAAGATCAGCGTCGCCATAAACGACACTGGAATACCCAGCGCCACCCAAAAGGCGAGACGATGGTTCAGGAAGACGAACAGCACCAGCAGGACGAGAAAAATACCGCCCAGACCGCTGTCGAGTATGATCTTGATGCGCGACTGCACAAACCGCCAGTTTTCATTGTAAACGTAAAGTTCGATGCCTTCTGGCAATCCGGGCTCGAAGGTGGCCTGCCACTGGCGCAGGTTCTCGGCCACCACCAGCGTGTCTTCGCCACTGGCACGACTCAAGCTCAGGCGCACGGCTGGTTTACCGTCAAAATAGATGCGTGTGTCGTTGTTGTCGTAGACCCGTTCTAGCGTGCCGAGGTCACCCACACGAGTAAAACGATTGGCGTTTTCAGTTGGGATCAGTTGTTCACCGAGCGCCAGCGGCTCCAGTTCGCGATTTTGAAAACGTAATTGTGTGGCCAGTTGGTTCTCGCCGGTTATGCCCGCTGGCAAATTGGCATTTTGACTGCCCAAACGCTGGGCGATGTCGCCCAAGGTGAGTTGGCTGTCCAGCAATTGCGGTACCGGGACTTCCAAACGGATCTCCGCATCGGGCAAACCTTCTATTTCGACGCGGGCAATACCCGATTGCTTCAATGAGCGTTCGGCACGCTGAGCCCAGGTGCGGAGTTCTTCGATGGTGAGGTCGCCATAAAGCAGCACATCGGCCACATCCTCGAAGAACACAAACTGCGTGACCTCGGGCTCTTCTGCGCCATCGGGTAACCGTACGGTGGCTAACGCACTTTCAATGTCGGCCACCGCCTGATTGACGTCGCGCACGCTTTCGCGCAACGTCATGTTCATGTTCATCCCACCTTCGAAGCTGGTACTGCGCAGTTCATCAATGTCGGTATTGCTGAGCAGAGATTGTTCTAATGGAATGGTCAGGCTTTCTTGTACGTCCTGCGCACTGGCACCCGGCCAGTCTGCATTCACTTGCACGATGCTGAGGTCGAAATCCGGCAGGAACTGGGTGTTGAGGCGGTCCAGCGCCCACAAACCCGACAACAGCACCACGAACATCAATACATTGGGCGCTACCCGATGGCGCGCAAAGGCTTCAATAATACCGCCCATCAGAACACCTCTCCGCGCACTATTACCGCCAAGCCCGGTGCTGCATCTGGCAAGCGAGAGGCCAGAATTGTGTCACCATTGGCAAGGTCCGCACTGCGAATTAGGGTCCAGGTTAGGTCGCTGGGCGCACCACTACCGTTCAACGACTGCCGGTATCCCACTACATCGACCGTGACACGTTCCAGTCGTTCATCCACCACGCGGTACACAAAGCGATTTTCATACAGGTAGGGTGCAGGCACGGCAAACACTTCGGCTTGCGGGGCCAGTTCGAGCGCCAGCCGGTGAAACTGATTCACCACCAGCCGCTCCGGCGACGCATCAAACGCAAAACGGGCCCGCACGCTGCCGCCGCGGGTAATGGGCTCCCAGCCAAGCAGTTGCACGTCGTATTGGCGGTCGCCCATGGCGAGCTGCCCTCTTATACCCTCTTCGATTGAGGCCAGTTGATGCGTGGGCAACAAGGCTTCAACCCGTGCTTCGCCATTGCTGACCACGGTCATGACCGGGTTTTGCGCCGTCACGCGGCTGGCGGCTTCAATATTGAGTTCCGCGACTTGTCCGGCGAAAGGTGCCCGAATTTCCGCATCGGCCAGTTGATCGTCGAGTTGCTGCAAGGCCAATTCCGCTTCACGTTGCTGCGCTTGCAGTTGGCTTTGTTGGTCGGCAAAGCGGTTCACCGCCAAGCGGCGACTGCTGACACTGAGGCGCTGCTGCTGCAGGTTTCGCTCGGCAGCTTCCACATCACTTTCAGCGGCTAAATTACGCGCTTGCAGATTGCGCGTGCGCTCGGCGGCTCGCTGGGCGATCACCAAGAGTTCTTGTTCGATGGCCAAGGCTTCTTCATTCGCGCTGTGCTCAGTACGCTGCAGTGAAAGCCGCGCAGTGATGTCGCGCAGACGAGTTTCTTGCTGAGCACGCTGGCGTTCGAGGTCGCGAGTGTCTAACCTCGCCAATAGTTGGTTGGCACTGACACGTTCACCTTCTGTTACCAACAGCTCGGCCAGCGTGGCGCTGTAGGGGGCCGTCAGCTGCACGCTGCGTGCTGCCTTGACCTGACCATACAACGTCAGCTCGGGTGACAACGTTGCGCGTTGCAACGTGAATACAGAGACTGTTGCGGTGTCTCCAGCCACCCGGACTTCGCCTTCAGCGACGGCGGGCGCGACATTCTGCGGCGTACTCGCCATAAAACGCGAGATGCCCCAGGCAAAAAACAAGATAAGGACGGGAAGACCCCAAGTGAGTAATTGTTTACGAGTGACTGCTGGCATGTGTAAGGCTCCTTTCGATCTTGCTGATTACGAGCTCTTTACCCGAATGGTTCATAGGGTACGCTTTTTGTTTTTTGCCGTCGCAGTTTTACTGCTGAGCGGTTGTGCCAAAACCGGCCAAGATTTATTCGACGATTACCTAAACCGATTGAGCAATGTAATGGACGCGCCTAAGCCAGAGTGGGCTGTGCCGAGCGTGGTGACTGCTCCACCGGCCCGCGCTGTGCAATGGGATGTGCCGGAAGTGCGTATCAATCTTCTCTCGTTTTGGGATACCCGCCATTGCGAACTGTTTACGCTGATCGGCGAACGAAACAGCATTCTCGGCCGCGTCATGGCGCCGACGCAGCGCTGGCGTTTTGAATCACGCCTGTTAGGTGCCATTGAAGCCTGCATGAACGACCCGCGTACCGACGACGATTTGCGTGCGGTGTTGGCTGAGTGGCAAGCCGAGAAGCAGACTTACTGGCCACTGGTGACCTGGAATGGCACCTTGGGCGCGCCAGAAGTACGGCACTTACTCCAAACTGAAAGCGCCGCATGGCCTGCTGACGCTATACCGGGCATTCATGGCACCCTGGACGATTTGCGCATTATGACTGGCTGGGTCGAAAACTGGCCGTCGTTAGCGTTGCCGGATAATCGTGAATTTGAAGCGCTGTACCAGCGCATGGGGCAACACAATGTGCTGGGCCAATGGCATCGTTCGGTGCAGTTAAGCATCGCCGGATTGGAAGAAGGCAACAGTCGGTTGCAACATGGCGTGGCGGCGGGTCGATTGTGCCCCGCTCAGCGCGCCACGCAGCGCAGTACTGCAGCAAACAATGTACTGGTGATGTTCTTTATTGGCGAGGTGCAGCCGTATATTGCGCGCTTGAACGGCTATGGGGAGGAACTGCTGGGCGCCGTGCGGCGGCTGGCTACCATGACGGACGCTGTCCCAGAGGTTTGGGATACGCATATGCAAATGCTGGAAGCGGATGCCGAGTTATTGCGTACCGTCACTCGCGAGCATGTGAGGTTATGGCAAGAGGTGCTGGCACCTTGTGGTGGAGTATCGACATCGTAGGAGCGCAGCCCTCTGCGCGAATTTTCGGCCAGGGGGCTGGCCTCCTACGGAAGATCATTCGGCCAGAGGGCTGGCCTCCTACATGGCCTCATACCCTTCGCGGAAGGACGGATACCGCAATGTGAATCCGGTGTCTAACAACCGCTGATTACTGATGCGCTTACTGCCCCGATTCAGGGTACGCTGCTCGGTCGGCGTCACACCAAACCGCTGCTGTAGCCAGGTTAAGACCTCTTGCAAGGTGGCGGGGTCCTTATCTGTGAGGTTGTAACGATCTGCAACAGGGAGGCCTTGTACGCGGCGTTGCATTAAATGCACGACAGCACGCGCGGCATCGTCGATGTGAATACGATTGGTGTAGATGGGCTCTGGGTCAGCAATGGTGAAGCCTTCGCGGGCCTGCCGGAACATGTATTCGCGGCCCGGCCCATAGATCCCCGCCGGACGCACAATGGTAGCGGGCTGGGCGCTGTGCAGCCAAAATTGTTCGGTTTCCACCAATACCTGTGCGGTTGGGCTTTCAGGCTCGGTAGCAGACTCTTCGTCTACCCATTCACCGTGCTGCTGGCCATAAACTCCAGTGGACGATACCAGCCATAGGTGCGCCTGCGGTGCATGCCGTTGCAACCATGCGTAAGACTGATGGGCAACCTTTAAATAGGCCTGTTGATAAGCCTCTATCGTGCGTCCGCCGGGCGAAATGCAGAGCACCACATCGGTTAGCCCCTGCAAGGTGGACGGCTCGGCCCATGCATCCTTCCAAGGTTCAGCTGCGTCGTGGCGCAGAAGCGATATGCCGGCTGGTGTTCCCTCTCCGCGGCGCATTCCAACCACCTGTGCCGAGGGGAAGGCCGCTTGGGTACTCTGGGCAATTCGGCCCCCCAAATCGCCTAACCCCACGGTCAATATTTTTGCTTGTGTCATAGTGCGCTCCATGTACAATCGTTATCAATTTATAATTTTAGATAGCATTAATCTATGATGCATATTCCCGAGGAGCATTCATGACCCTAACCGAATTGCGCTACCTATTGGCATTGGCCGAAGACCAGCATTTTGGCAAAGCGGCCGAGCGTTGTCATGTGAGCCAACCCACACTGAGTGTCGCCATTCGCAAGTTAGAGCAACGTTTGGACGTGCAGATCTTCGAACGTGGCCGCAGTATGGTGATGGTTACGCCCATTGGCGAGCTCTTGATCACTCAGGCGAAGAAAGTCATTGAGCAGGCCGACCGCCTGGAGATGATCGCACGCAATACCGGCGACGACTTGAACGGTGCGCTCAAATTAGGCGCTATTTACACCGTTGCACCTTACCTCTTTCCGCACCTGATTCCGCAGTTGCGTGCATTGGTGCCGAATATGTCACTGGATATTGAAGAAAACTACACCGCGCGGCTGCGGGAGCGCTTGCGTACCGGGCAAATCGATGTTGCGATTGTCGCCCTACCCTTCACCGAAACCGACGTATTGACCAAGTCGGTCTATGTTGAGCCATTTGAGGTGTTGTTGCCCACGCATCATCCATTGGCGGAACGGAACAGTATTACGGTGGAAGAATTAAACCAAACGGAATTGCTGCTGTTAGGTGAAGGCCACTGCTTCCGCGACCAGATTCTGGAAGCTTGCCCCGCGATTGCGCGGTCTACACGTGATCCTCACGGTAAGGTTAAAACCATGGCCGATGGCAGCTCGCTGGAAACCATTCGGCACATGGTGGCTTCGGGCTTAGGGGTAACTATTTTGCCGCGCAGCGCCATGCAGCATACGCCGTATTCTTCGGAGTGGTTGGTGTCGCGGCCGTTCACCAGCAACCCACCGACGCGGACGGTGGCGATGGCGTGGCGGGCGAGTTTTCCGCGCCCGAAAGCGATTGATGCGCTGGAAAAGGCGATTAAAGCCTGTAATATCTAATGATCTTTGTCGGTGTTGCGCGGGTGTGAACACCCGTTTCTCGGGGCTGATAACTAGTAGGGCGGGTGTTCACACCCGCCAATGTAATAACCAACTGCACACAAAGGACGGTTACCATGCCTGCTCTCTTTCGTCGCTTGGCGCTCTTCACCCTGCTGCTGTGGTCAAGCGGCACGGTGCTGGGTCAAAACGCCACTGTAACGGCTGAAACAGCGACGATCGATTCGGCAACGCTAGGGGCTGAGATCATTCGGCTGAACGTCACGCGGCAGACGTTGGAAGAACGCCTTAACAGCGTCCGTTCACAACACGCACGCTTGCAGCAAAATGAAGCAGCGCTGAACGAACACATCCTCGCCTTGTCGGGCAGTGTGCAAATTTACCGCGTACTGCAAGAGCAACGCACAGCGCTGCCCGATGTAAGTATTGACCCTCAATTGTCTGACCTCATTGCAGAAACTCGCCTACGTCAGTTCGAGGTCACGCAGCTGCAACGCATGGTGCGCGATGAGCCACTGCGGTTCTCCGCCTTTTTACCTTTGGAAGAATTGCTCGACGAACTGCAGGACCTGGTGACCAGTGCAGTGACCTTGCAGTCCGAACAACGCGCCTTGGCGGAGACCAGTGCCCGGCTGCGCGATTCCTTAGAGGAACAGTTGTTTTGGATACCCAGTAATCGCCCTCTGGGTGTCACCTGGTTGCTGGCCTTGCCGGGCCAGCTAACGAATCAGATCACCAATTTACCCGGCAGTATTCGTTTAGGGCTCGACCCTGCGCATTTACCGACGTGGCGTGTATTGCTCGCCATCGCTTTGTTTATCTCGGCGTTTGGCCTCTTCTCGATCCGTGCTCGGTTGGCGCAGCGCATCACCGACATAAACAATGAGATCCAGGTCTACAATGACGCCCAGGCGCTTTGGGCAGCGGCCGCTATGACCGCGGAGGTAACGCCGGAGTCCGAAGCGGAGGCACCGCCGATGGAAGGCGCTGCAGTCGATCTGCCCGAAGCACCCACCCCGCCTTCGCCTTGGCTAACGCCTACGGCCCTGGTGTGGGTTGCCTTACAAGCCTTACCCCTCAGTTTGTTGGTGCTTTCCTTTGGCACTCTGCTCAGTAACACCAGCAGCGACGGCATTCCTGCCGTTGGCCCGGCCTTAACCGCCTTTGCTTTTAGTCTTTTTGTGGTGCAGTTTCTTCGCCGTTTTCTCAGTTCTAGCGGAATCGCCAAACTGCATTTCAGTTGGTCGTCCGGCCAACGCCACACGTTATTGTTGTTTCTCAGCCGGTTTGCGTGGGTATTGCTGCCAACAAGTTTCGTGCTGGCCTTGGCCGAGCAACAAACCATGGCATTGGCGGACGATATACTCGGTGTATTTGTGATGCTGGCTGCCGGTATCGGGATCGCTATCCTTTTTTCACGACTCTTGAAGCAGTTGCCGAAGCTCTATCAATCGGAAGGCATACACTGGCTACTGACCTTGGTACTGGTGTTGCTGCCGCTTGGTTTGGTCGTCCTGACGGCGTTTGGGTACTACTACTCCGCCTTGCAGTTGACGGGCCGCTTCTTGGCGACGTTCTATGTTTTGACTGGTTGGGTGATCGCGGAGGTCACGGTCATGCGCGGTGTTGAACTGTCGACCTCACGCCTGCAATTGCATCGAGACCGCGAAGCGCAAGCTGCTCGCTTGGCCAACCCTGCCCCTTCGCCTGACGGACAGAGCATTACGGTTGAGCCGGAAATCAAAGCGGAAGTGCAAAAGGTGCGCTTGCAGACGTTGCGCTTGGCTCGTTTCCTACTGTTGGCGGTTTTTGGTGGATTGCTGTATTGGGTATGGGCCGACTTGTTCACGGCCTTTGGCTACCTCGACAGTTTCGTGCTGTGGCAATACGGCGATGCGGATAGCCTGACCCCCATGAGCTTGGCGGACCTTGGCTCGGCGTTGTTTATTCTGGGTGTTACGCTGTTCCTGGCGGCAAACCTGCCAGGGCTACTGGAAATGCTGGTGTTGTCGCGCTTGACCTTACAACAGGGCAGCTCCTATGCCATCACAACCCTGATGAACTACATCATCACCACCGTGGGCTTGGTGCTCGCGCTGTCGAGCCTGGGCGTGAGCTGGGATAAACTGCAATGGCTGGTCGCCGCGCTCAGTGTCGGTTTGGGTTTTGGCTTGCAGGAAATATTCGCCAACTTTGTATCGGGCTTGATCATTCTGTTTGAGCGCCCGGTGCGCATTGGTGACATTGTGACGCTGGGCAACCTGTCTGGACGTGTTAAACAAATTCGCATCCGCGCCACGACCATTACCGATTTTGACCGCAAAGACATCATTGTGCCGAATAAGACCTTTGTTACAGAGCAACTGATCAACTGGACGCTCACCGATACGGTGACGCGCGTGATCGTGAAAGTCGGCGTGGCCTATGGGTCTGATTTGGAAAAGACACGCAAGATTTTACTCAAGGCCGCCCACGCCAATACGCGCGTGTTAAAAGACCCCGAACCACAGGTTTTGTTCCTGAACTTTGGTGACAGCACGCTCGACCATGAGTTGCGTATTCACGTAAAAGCATTGGGGGATCGTAACCCTGGTATCGACGAGATAAACCGATACATCGACCGTGAGTTCAACAAAGCCGGCATTGAAATCGCCTTCCAGCAGGTGGATATACGGTTGCGCAACAGCGAGGGCATAGAGCGGTTAATTGAGCCGCGAGAGAAACCCTAGGGCGGGTGCTTACACCCGCCACCGTTCTGTCGCTACGTTGAGCGCAAACCCATCGCGTAAAAACTGCCATGAGCATTCTTTCTTTGCTGACACTTGACGCACTTCACTGTTCCTATGCGCGATAGCGCACCGACCAAACATTCCCCCACCGATAAACTCTTCAGAACCAGTTAAATAGCAAACCATGGCAAATCCGCCACGTTGCGCATCAACGGAGTTCCAATGAGTAAATCAATAGAGTCAATCACCACTAAAGATGCCAAGAATACTTTTGATAGCGGCGTCGATTCTGCGTCTGGCAGCGCGCACAAAGCCATTGATAGTGCATCGGATGCTGCCGGTCCCGCCATCAAGAAAGCCACGAGCACCGCACACGATACAGTGGACAGCATGGCAAAGGGTGCACATAACGCAGCCGATGCGATATCAGAAAAGAATGCGCAATTGCACAATTTGCAACAGCAATTAACCGACAGCACCCGATCTCATGTTCGCAACAACCCGCTATTGTCCTTGGGTGTAGCGGTGGCCGGCGGAGCCCTGTTCGCCATGTGGCTGAACAGCCGCTCCGGTGGGCATGATGCCAGCTGAAAAGGCTGCTGAGACCACAGAAGCACCCGCTTCGGCGGGTGCTTCTGCACCGCCTGAGCTCTCTGTAGAGCTTTCCGGCTGGTGGCGACAGATCAAGAGCATCCTGCACGATCAATTGCAGTTGTTCACACTCGAAGGCGAACGTGCTGCTAACAGTGTAATGGCATTGCTGGCCTACAGCTTGTTGGTCGGCTTACTTGGGTTGGCATTGTGGCTGGGCCTGTTGGCGCAAGTCATCATGCTGGCTCAACATACGGCACTGGAGGCCTGGCAATCCCTAGGGCTGGCCATGGTCGTCAACCTGTTTGGCCTGTGGTATGTGCTACGTCGCCGCAGGCATTACAGTCGATTGCTGCGTTTCCCTGCCACGCTACATAGCCTACGCCCAATAGCAGAAGATACTGAGGAGCATTAAAGTGTTTTCATCGCGAGATCTGGATCAACGCATCGACGAGCTGGCATTTCGGTTACCGGTAAAGCGGCAACAGTTGAAGTCTCAGACCGGTACACTCACCACTGTACTGCGCAACAAACTCACTTCACCGGAGGCCTTCGCGGTTGCTACCCTTTCCGGGGCAGGCCTTGGTCTATGGCTACAGAAGCGCGATGCTGGCTTGCGCTATACGCTGGCCGATGGCGCGGCTGACATTCTGGGGTATTGGAAAATTTTCTACCCTGATATCTGGTCGAGTCTGTGGCGTGCTCTGGTCGTCAGCATCAAGTAGCTTAGTGTGGAAGCGCACGGAGTGAGCTTAAACAGTTCGGTATGCTCAACACTCGACTCATTCAAGAGAGACCTTTTCCCCGCTAATATAGCGGGTTTTTTTGCTTCTGCCACAGAACATGTTGGGAGGATATTTATACCCGCCGCACCGCGGCAGGTGTGAACACCTGCCTTACTCCGTTAGCTTCTGTTGCATTCGTCGACATCTGAAGGCACATTGTTGTTTTTGCAGTATCTTCATCAGGAGTATTCATGTGAGCGACTTCCGCAGCGATACGGTCACGCAACCCTCTGTTGCGATGAAAGAGGCTATGATGGCCGCACCCTTAGGCGACGATGTGTTTGGCAGTGACCCGACGGTGAACGCCTTGCAAACCATGGCCGCAGAGATGTTAGGCTATGAGGCCGCGCTGTTTGCCCCTAGCGGAACACAGACCAACTTAATCGCGCTCATGAGCCATTGCCAACGTGGTGATGAGGCCATTGTCGGCCAAGACTGGCACACCTATCGCTGGGAAGCCGGTGGAATGGCGGTACTCGGCTCTATTCAACCACAGCCCGTTGCCAATCAACCCGACGGTTCATTGGCCTTGGCCGATATCGCTGGGGCTATCAAGCCCGATGACATGCACTTCGCCCGCACTCGGTTGTTGGTGATCGAAAACACCGTGGGCGGGCAGGTCCTCTCTGCTGAATACATGCAAGCGGCGGCCGAGCTGGCGAAGTCACGGGGTTTAGCCACGCATATCGATGGCGCACGCTTATTTAATGCAGCGGTGTCGGTCGCGCAGGAAGATGGCAGCGACCCCATCGCCACCGCACGACGGTTATGCCAGGGCTACGATTCAGTGTCCATCTGTTTGTCAAAAGGCTTGGGCGCGCCGGTAGGCTCGTTGCTGCTAGGCTCACACGAACTGATCAAACGAGCACGCCGCGTGCGCAAGATGCTGGGCGGCGGGATGCGCCAAGCCGGTATTCTGGCTGCTGCCGGTCATTATGCTTTGCAGAACAATGTGCACCGTTTGGCGGAAGATCACTTAAACATATTAACGCTGGCCAGCGAGCTGCGCCGAGTCTGTGAGGAGTCGCCGCTGTTAAAAGGCAAGGTGGTTGTGCACTCGCCCAACACCAACATTCTGTTTATGGACGTGCAGCCTGATATCGCACAAGACTTGTTGGCGTATTTAGCGGCCGACAATGTACTGGTGACCAATGGCTACCATCAGGCCCCTTCCGGACAAATGGTGCGTATTCGTTGGGTAACGCATATGGATGTGGGAGATAAAGACATCAGCAAGGCGATTCAAGCCGTATCAGCGTTTTCGAACCCGGTTAACGGCGGCCATACCATTCAATAAACTCAGAAACGGGTATCGGTCGCGCAATGAGAAAGCCCTGCACCGCGTCGACGTTCAGTCGGCGCAACAGGGTCAATTGCTCTTGCGATGATACCCCTTCCGCGACGACCCGCAATTTCAAGCTGCGCGCTAACCCTATAGCGGACTCCAGTACTGAAAACTCTTGTCTATTCAGCGCCTGTTCCAGAATTGAACGATCTATTTTGAGTTCGTTCACCGGTAATTCATGAATACGCGATAACGACGAATGCCCGGCTCCGAAATCGTCTATTGAAAAACCCAGTCCGGACGCTTTGATCATATCGACCGACTGACGCACTGCATTGCCTGACCGCATCACGGCGGTTTCCGTAAGCTCCAACTTCAATCGCAAATTGCCGCCGGTGCGTTCCCGAGCAATCGACAGCACGCGTGAAATGGTTTCTGGGTGAGCCAGATCTTCGGCGGATATATTGATGGAAAGCCCGATATCAATACCCGCGGCGCGCAGTTCATGGTGTACACGGCATACCTCGCCTGCCAACCACAGCGTAAGGCGTGTGATAATGCCCGTTTCTTCGGCCAATGGCACAAATACCGCAGGCGACACCTCACCCAGTACTGTGTGGTTCCAACGCAACAGCACCTCCGCTGCGGGCACGGAGTCGTCATCCAGGTTCATAACCGGTTGTAGATACAATTCTAAATCCGACTGATCGATGGCCGACGCCAAGGCGCTGAGCAGGAACAGTTTGTCGCGCCCTTCTTGTTGGTGCGCTGGCTCATAGGCCAAATGGTCTGGACTGATCACCACGCGATCCAATGACGCCAATGCCGCCAACACGGAACCTTCGGCATTCATACCGTATTTTTGGCAGTCTATGGATGCAAACACCGGTGACATGTCTACTTCGAAGTTGCCGATGGATACACCGGGCTCCAATGCCACGCGCAGGGAAGCCAGAAGACGTTTCACGGAATCCTTTGTGACCAGTATTCCCATGACGTTGTCTTGCACAGCGTACAATTGGTCAGGATGATCCGGGTACGCGAGTTGCTGTCGCTGGTTTGCTATCCACAGTTTCAATCGACTTGCCAAGGACACTAAGGCGTCGTTCGCTACCGACACGCCCATGGTGCGTTCTATATTGTGATAGTGCCGGAACTCTATAAGTATTAAGCAGGCCTTGTTCTCGGTGTGCTTATCCAAAAACATGACCAGAGATTGCCGATTGGGTAAGCCCAGGATGTCATTCGTCAGCGCTTGGCGAATCATCTTATTTTGCAGCTCAGCGTTCTTCTCTTCCTGCTCAATCAGTGCCTTTTGCGTATCGATGCGTTGAGTTTTCTCGAGATAGGTTTCTCGAATTACAGCACCGGTGAGGATAATAACGGCCAGCACAGCCCCTACCTCCAGAGCTGAACCCGTCAATAAAGAATCCGGCAGCAAACCAGCCGAACGTGCGAACAACAGGCAAGCACCTGTAATGATCAGCAGCATAGCGGCGAGGAATATCTGCCCTTTTTCGCTGCCGCGTAGCGAGGCTCGAATACCTTCAACCACCATGCTGACACCGACCAGCGCAGCCACGATCTGGCTGATCTGCACTAACCTTTGGCCGGAGAATCCGAGGAAAAAGTGGTTAATAAACCAAGTCACCAACAATAAACAGAGAACGACGACCCAACCCTTTAGTATCCAACCGTTGAGCCGGTTAGGTTGTTTGTTGGTGTTCAGAAACAACAGTGTGAAGGTCGCGCCAAAGATCGCCGCGGCCATGGTGCCGGGGAAAATGGCGATATTCAGTTGCGGCAAGGTGGGCCATAGGAAGGCGTACAGCACGCCGTTAAGTTCTGCCTGCACCCCTAAGATGCTGATGATCAGACCAGCAAAGAGCAACTCCGCCGAGCGCCGAAGGGTGAGCCCCATGGCAATCGCCAACATTGCTGTGAAGAGAAAGATACCACTCATGAGCCCATGAAAATAAAGCTGGGCAGAATAACTGCCCAGCACTGCATCCATAGAGGGTGCCAATATCAGGGGAAACAACAATGCGCCATCGTTGGCTACGTATAAGAGTAGCTCATCATTGGCATTTATGTCGGCTGGCAGAGGAATTACTACCTGCGGCACCAACACGGGTCGATCGAAGAACGGCCGTTGATCACCCACCGCCGCCAACAATTCAGGGGCTGACCCAGGAGTCAACCTATAAACGTCCAAGTAATCTATGTAAGGCGCACTGAACACCAGCGCCGGAGCTTCTTGTAACTGCCGAGGCAGGGTTAAGCGCAACCACACTTCCGGCTGGCGAAATCCGAGGCCATCCGTTCGAGGTGGCAAGGGTTGCCAACGTGCATCATCCGCCACCGCCAAGTCATCAAGGGAGGCACCGGGCTCACCTGTCCACTCATACAACACAAAGGGCAGCTCTGAAATCGCGAAACGTGACGGCTGTAACATGAGGATCACGAACACCAACGCGGCCGCGCCAATCACAGATACACGAAAACAGTATGGGCAGCGCGCGGGTCTATTCATACAACTCTGAATTCGGCCTCGGTGTTATTATTCTAGTAGCTGTTATAGCTGATAGCGGCAATCATCGGTATAAGTTTAACGATAAATAACAATATTGCGATGCACCGCCTGTTAGGCTGAGCAAAACTTGAAGTGTTCAGAAATGATTCCAGTTTTGCCCGCAAGCCAGACAAGCGTACCGCGAAAAAACGAGCACAATCTTACCTCATAAGCTAACCTTTACGTAAACTGCGGATCGGGACAAGCGGCCCATCCTCAGCTAATGTTACTGAGTGAAACCAATGTCTGTGTCGGTGGTGACCCCGCCGCGCAAGAAAGTGCGCTGCTGACAAAATCGGTAGTGTAGCGACAACAACAAGAAGGTAGCTTATGAGTGACAAACGACAAACCGATGCCCGCATCGTGCATAAGCCGGTATTTATCGACGGCAGCGACCTGACCATCCCGACGCTGCGCGTATTGCAGCAGGATGGCGACATCTACCCGGATGCCAAATTGCCGAAGATCAACAAGGCGCTGGCGTTAAAAATCTACGACACGTTCCTGTTCGTGCGCGCGCTGGACGAGCGCATGTTGGCGGCGCAACGGCAAGGCCGCATCAGCTTCTATTTGACCGAAACCGGTGAGGAAGCGACCGACATTGGCAGCGCTGCCGCCTTGGATCAAGAAGATATGATCATGGCGCAGTATCGTGAGCAGGGGGCGCTGCGGTTTCGAGGTTTCACCCCCGAACAGTTTATGAACCAGATCTTTTCCAACGAGAAAGACTTGGGCAAAGGCCGCCAGATGCCGATCCACTACGGCTCGCACGACCTGCATTACATGACCATTTCCTCCCCCTTGGGTACACAGCTGCCGCAAGCTGCTGGCTATGCCTATGGGTTCAAAGCGCAAGGCAAGAAGAACTGCGTGATCTGCTATTTTGGCGAAGGCGCTGCTTCGGAAGGCGATTTTCACGCAGCACTGAACATGGCGGGCGTATTAAAAGTACCGGCCATCTTCTTCTGTCGCAACAACGGTTACGCCATTTCCACACCCGCGCATGAACAGTTCGCCGGTGATGGCATCGCTCCACGTGGTCCGGCCTATGGCATCAAGACCATTCGCGTCGACGGCAACGACGTGCTGGCCGTGTTGTTGGCAACGCAAGAAGCCCGCAAGCTGGCGGTGGAACAAAACCAACCGGTGTTGATTGAAGCCATGACCTACCGTTTGGGTGCGCATTCCAGCTCCGATGACCCCAGCGGTTACCGCAGCAAATCGGAAGAGGATACCTGGCGTGCCAAATGCCCGGTGCTGCGCATGAAAAACTACCTGATGAAAAAAGGCTGGTGGGACGAAGAAAAAGACACCGCCACCAAAGAAGCCCATCGCAAAGCGGTGGTCGACGCCATGAAAGTGGCGGAAAAGATCCCTGCCCCACCGCTGGAAGACTTGTTTACTGACGTATACAGCGAAATACCTTGGCACCTGCAAGAGCAAGAAGCCGCCTTGCGTGCACACATTCGCAAATACCCTGATCAGTACAAGAAGTCATCGTGGAGGTTTGCCGATGAGTAAGATGAATCTATTGCAGGCGATCAATAACGCCCTCGATACCGCGATGAGTGCAGACGAAAAAGCCGTGTGTTTTGGCGAAGACGTGGGCCACTTTGGTGGGGTTTTTCGCGCCACCAGCCACCTGCAGGAAAAACACGGGCGGGCGCGCTGTTTCAATACTCCGCTGACCGAGCAAGGCATTATTGGTTTCGCTAATGGTTTGGCATCACAAGGTATGACAGCGATTGCCGAGATCCAATTCGCGGATTACATCTTCCCCGCTTTTGACCAGATCGTGAATGAGACCGCGAAGTTCCGTTACCGCTCCGGTAACGAATTCAATGTCGGCAGTTTGACCATTCGCACGCCTTACGGCGGTGGTATCAATGGCGGTCACTACCATTCGCAGTCGCCTGAAGCCTATTTCACGCACACGCCCGGCTTGAAAGTGGTGGTGCCGCGTAACCCCGAGCAAGCTAAGGGCCTGCTGTTGGCGTCGATTCGTGATGACAACCCGGTGTTGTTTTTCGAGCCGAAAAAGCTCTATCGCGCTTCGGTAGGGGAAGTGCCCGACACCGACTATGAGCTACCTCTCGGCAAGGCAGAAGTTGTGCGCGAAGGCACCGACATTACTCTGCTGGCATGGGGCGCGCAGATGGAAGCCATTGAGAAAGCGGCCGACATGGCAGCAAACGATGGTGTGTCTTGCGAGATCATCGACCTGCGTACCCTGCTGCCATGGGATCGTGACACCGTGGCCGAATCCGTAAGGAAAACCGGCCGCTTGTTGATCAACCATGAAGCGCCGCGTACCAGCGGATTTGGCGCGGAAATCGCGGCGTCCATTCAAGAGAGCTGCTTCCTCTATTTGGAGTCGCCCATAGTGCGCGTAACCGGCATGGATACTCCCTTCCCGCTCGCGCTGGAAAAAGAGTACATGCCCGATCACCTGAAGACGTATGAGGCCATTAAGGCCAGTCTCGCTTATTGATCAGCCGAATTTTGTGGAGCACGAAACGCTATGAAAATTGATTTTATTCTGCCCGACATCGGCGAAGGCATCGTGGAATGCGAGTTGGTGGAATGGCATGTGGCCGAAGGCGAACACATTCAGGAAGACCAGCCTGTTGCCGACGTGATGACCGACAAGGCGTTGGTGGAAATCACCGCCATGCACACCGGCACCGTCAGCAAGCTTTATTGCCAGAAAGGCGACATTGCCAAGGTACACGAGCCGCTGTTTGAAATTGAGATTGCCAGTGATAACAGCGCGGCAGGCACAACCGACCAACCAGCGCCGACCGCAGCCGCACCGACACCGCAAACGACTCAGTCTAATGAACCGAGCCAGAACTCCGCGCCATCACTGCTGCGCGGCCATAAAACCCTCGCCAGCCCGGCGGTGCGCCGCATTGCCCGTGAGCACAACTTGGATTTGGCTCAGGTGCAGGGCTCTGGTAAAGACGGTCGAGTGCTGAAAGAAGACCTCTTGCCTGTGGTGAATGGGTCGACGGACGCATCGCCGCATCCTAAACAGCCTGCTTCAACCGTTAGTTGGCAACCGTCGGCCACCGACCGCACCGAGCCTATTAAGGGCATCAAAGCGGCCATGGCCAAGCAGATGATGGATTCAGCCTCGACCATTCCGCACTTCACCTATGTGGATGAAATCGACGTGACCGAGCTGGACGCCCTGCGCGCGCGCCTAAAAGAGTCGTTCGCTGCGGATGGCATCAAGTTGAGTATGATGCCATTCATCATGAAAGCCATGGCGCTGGCGATTCAGCACTACCCGGTTTTGAACAGCCGAGTGAATAGCGATTGTACGGAGCTGACGTACTTGGCCGACATCAATATCGGTATGGCGGCAGACACCCCAATGGGCCTTCTGGTGCCCAATGTGAAAGGCGTACAAAACCTGACATTGAAGGACGTCGCACGTGAGGTGAATCGCCTAACCGACGCCGCCCGCGCGGGCCGCGTGGCACCCGGCGATATGAAGTCGGGCACCATCAGTATCTCCAACATCGGTGCCTTGGGTGGCACGGTGGCCACGCCGATCATCAACAAACCCGAAGTGGCCATTGTGGCGTTAGGGCGAGTGCAGTCGTTGCCGCGTTTCGCCGCCGATGGTTCAGTGACGGCGCGCAAGATCATGCAAGTCAGTTGGTCCGGCGACCACCGCGTGATTGATGGCGGTACCATTGCGCGTTTTTGCAACCAGTGGAAAGTGTATTTGGAAGAGCCCGCGAGTATGATGGCGGATTTGCGGTAGTCCCGTAGGGCGGGTTTTTACACCCGCAGGGCACCGCATGCGCGAAGATAAGGACGTAGGAGCGCAGCCCTCTGCGCGAAGATTCGGCCAGAGGGCTGGCCTCCTACGCCAACACAACCATCAAACGTTGAAATTCAAACGAAAACCTAATGACCCAACCGGTGTTGCAGCAGTTCTACATCAACGAAGAACAGTCCATTTATCTGATGAGCCACCAAGACGCTCAAAAGATAAAAGACTGGGTGCAGTTGTGTATGGCGCAGTTACGCCAGCTGGGTTTCAGTCACATCGAGTTCATCGGCAAGGGCGCTTACGGGTTTGTGTTTGGTGGACGCTCCACCGACGACACCGACTACGTGTTCAAGTTCTCCCGCATCAACCTGCCGCAACACATTCAAGACCGCCTGGAAGACGAAGCCTGGATGCAAAGCCAGGTCGTCCATCCGCAAATCCCCGAGGTCAGCGAATACACCAAGATTTCACGCCAGTCGGTGCTAATGATGGAACGGGCGCGCGGCATGGACCTCGAAGCCTTTTCAGTGCGCTATGGCAAGCTGTCGCCGCGTTTGGTGATAAAGATTGCAGCGCAGTTAATCGACGTTCTGCTCGCCCTGCGCGAGTTTCAACACGAAGGTGCAGAAAGCCCCATCGTGCATGGCGACATCAAGCCGTCCAATATCGTTTTTGATCCACAAACCGAAACCATCAAGCTGATCGACTGGGGTTCCAGCGTGTTCGCGCAGACCGATGCCAACGGCCAACCGGTCGGGCGCAACCAGTTCAGCCTGATGAGCGAAGATATGAACAGCACCAACGCCAAATTGGGCGACGTGTATTTCATCGGCGAAGACCAACTGAACGGTGGCCTCAGCTCACCACGCTTCGATGAGCAAGGTGCTGCCGGTACGCTTTATGCCCTCGCCTCAGGACAAAGCTGCCGCTATGGCTATGACGCTATTCCAGTCACTTCGTTAGGCCTGCCCCAAGAGTTCGCCGTGACCTTACAAACTTTGCTGGCCGGTAACGACCAAGAGCGCCGCAAAGCCGGCGACTATTTGTTGCGTCGCATGCCGCACATGCGCCATATCGTGATGGTGGACTTACCGCAGGAAGACGAAAAACCGCAGATTCCAGTGTGGGCTTTCGATGATGTGCCGGATATCGAGTCGGTGGTGTACAGCTCACGCAAGAGCTTTCTGCGCGCCGGTAATCTCGACCACTATCTGATGGCCGAGGTGGACGACGTGGAGTTGGAGAAGTACTACAAGAATTTTATGCACGGCATGGGACACACCGAGCGGGCGTTTCTGGCCGCGATCAGCCGTTTAGGCAAGTATCCCGTACTGGGCGGCTTGGCGGTGCGCTGGGAAGGCGACGAGGTGTTCATTGATTCCAGTATGAACATGCACGATGTCAGTCTGAAGAAATCCTTTGTGACAGCGGTCAACAACATCGTCACGCTCGCCCGGGCGATCAAGCGTGAAGGGGTATTTAAGTGCTGTATGTTCAATGCCAAGATCACCCAGCACATTGACCGTGCCTCTGAGTCGGAGCCTTTTATTCCGCCCGCCGACATGCGCATTCCATTCGACGTGCACGCCGCGCCCCTGAGCGAGGACAAAAGCCGCAATCACTCTTACTTTGAAGACGGCCAAGACCCCGATGAGTTTCTCAGCCTGCCCGAAGAGATCATGCGCGAAATCGCCTTGTTGAATGACATTCGACACACCGGGTTGATCATCTTCGAGTCGCTGCCGACGCACCTGAAGATTCACAACTATTACGTATTGCTGGATGAAACACGCCAGCAAGATTTTACCGAGGCGCTAGACCGCATTATTCAGGCGGTGCCGCTGATCACCGGGCTTGGGGTGTCTGGCTTTATGAAGATGCCGTATAAGAACACTCGGAAATTCGCCCTGTTGGATCGATTGCCCGACAAGTTTTACCCGCGTAACCCTCGTGGTCTAAGCGCCGGTACCTAGTAAGACGTTGAATACTAAGTGTGGCTGAACAACGTTGCAGTTCCCCCCTACCCTGACTATGTTTATCTTAGGGGCATCTAAGTTCCACGCATTGTTCAGTGAACTAGGAGAATAGGATGACCAGCTCGCAGCCACAGACCAACGACGATGCGCTGCAATTCGCCGAGGAAAATCCAAGCGACGACGGCCTCCACGTCTGGAAAATTCTCATTGTGGACGATGAACCGGAAGTGCACCAAGTCACCCGTATGGCGTTGCGTGAATTTCGCTTTCAGAACCATCGGGCAGAATTTTATAGCGCCTACAGCGGCTCCGAAGCCCGTGCTGTGTTGGAGCAACAAGACGATATCGCGCTGATACTGCTGGATGTGGTAATGGAATCGGAAGACGCCGGTTTGAACCTCGCACGCCACATTCGCGATACCATTGGCAACAAGCTCATTCGAATTATTTTGCGCACCGGGCAACCTGGTCAGGCTCCGGAACAGAGGGTGGTGCTGCAATACGACATCAACGACTACCGGTCAAAAACGGAGATGACGGCGCAGCGCTTGATCACCAGTGTGGTGTCGGCGCTGCGCTCTTACATCGCCATTAAGGACCTTGACGTACTCAACAGCAACCTCGAGGCTCAGGTTGCGGAGCGGACGCAAGAACTTCAAGCTGCACACGACAAACTGCAAGCCTCGCTTACCGAGCTGGAAGAAGGTGAGCGAGCCGGTAAGCGCGTGCAATTCAAGTTACTGCCACCGCGCGAGCAAAGATTTGGTGAATACTGCTTTTCACACAAACTTAAGCCGTCAGAGTTTATGAGCGGTGATTTTCTCGATTACTTTGTGATTGATGCCGACCGGGTCGCCTTTTACATCGCCGATGTGTCCGGCCATGGCGTTGCCTCGGCGTTTGTGACCGTCTATCTGAAACGCTTTATGAGCACTTGTTTAGATACTTATCTTCGTGAAGGCACGGGCAGCATTGAAAATCCGGCCGAAGTGCTATCGGCACTGAATGCTGAATTACTGCGCGAGAACATGACCAAGTACATCGCCCTGTTTTACGGGGTGCTGGACATTCGTACGCATGAGCTGACGTACTCAAACGCAGGTGCCTATCCGTGGCCCTTGCTGCGCTATCCGAGTCGTCCAGCGGAGTATCTGGAACTGAAAAGCACGCCTGCGGGCATGTTCGACTTCGCCACCTATCAAAACCACCAGATGTCACTGCCCGACGATTTCTGCCTTTTTCTGTTCTCAGACGGCATTATGGACTTACTCGACGAACCCACTAACGACGCCAAGTTAGCTTACCTCAGCGAACAACTTTGTACGCCAGATGCAACGGTGGACCAAATCATCGAGGCCTTAGACCTACCCTCACGCCCGGCTATGCCCGACGACCTCACCCTGCTCAAGCTGGAACGTCGGAGCGCGCAATGAACGGAGAGTCAATCATGCCCCAAGAGCACATTTTGTTTGCCCAACATAACGACACCTGCTTTTTTAAGTTACGTGGTGAGCTGCGCCATACCAACGCTACGGCGATGGATGACTTGATCGATCGGCTGTTTCGTCAGGGCCAGTTGCACTGCGCTCAAGTAGTGATTGATCTCAATGAAGCCACCTTCATGGACAGCACACACATAGGCCTGCTTGCCAGTATTGCTCGCCACTGTAAGGCGCAGGACTTACCTGCTCCCACGCTGTTTTCTACGCATCTGGAAATCAACGATCAGTTGGTCAGTTTGCGTCTGGACGAAGTGTTTGAATTGATTACTCAACCAACCGACCAGGCGGTTGATTTCTCTGCGGTCACCAGCAGTGAACACTCAGAGGATAAAAAAGCTCGGATGATACTGCGCGCGCATGAGGCTTTAGTGGAATTGAATGACGCCAATCGTACAGCGTTTGAACCTGTGGTCGAGTTGTTGCGGGCTCAATTGAAAAACACGACGCCCTAGTCGCCGATTGAGTTAATTTAAATTTTTTTGATTATAAGGGTTGACGATATATTTATAAGCCGTTTAGACTGGATTTACTTCGTCCTTACTGGCGAAGAAAAATAGGACAAAACTATGAATACCTCAACAGTCAATTTTCGAATGGCTACACCGCTTAAACGCTGGTGTCATGCCGCTTGAAATTCGCAGTGACTGATTGAGTAAATCACGGCTGCGGATCTTCACCGCAGCTGCCGAGTTCGACAAATCACCCTTCAAAATACCACGTCTCAGGTTTTTCCTGATCATGGGATCCGTGCGTCTGCATGGGCAGTAGGTTGATTTTCCTCTCTCTTCCGCGTTGAACCATCCGCAGCCTCCAAACCACTTGGAGGAAATCTTCGATGTTAACTTTACTTATAAACTCTCTGGCTGTTTTGCGTTTGAAACAAAGCGAGCGCGCTGATCGTAAAACACACGGCAAGGTACGTGGTCTGCCACCTATGAGCGATCACCTGCTGCGTGATATTGGTTTGTTTGACATGGGTACGATTGATGAGCAGGACTGGGAGACAAGCGCGCAAACACGCCCTCAAACCCAGGCTCAGCTACCCAAAAAGAACGCGACCAAACCCTTAGAGAATGCGCAGGAGCACGCACCAGAGCCGCCGCTTCAAACGCGAAGTACCTAGAGGTCGTCGCTGCACGCGGGATAAAGTGCAGCGACGGCGAGTAAGCCTGCGACGCCGTAGTTAGGAATTAACGGCGTCGCATTTTGCGCCCTACCGGCCCATCAGCCGAACGGGCGCACTCCGATTAATACAGCATGCAGATAGAATGCAAAAGCAACCCAAGCCACCAATCCAATCACCACCGCAATGGCATCACGCGATGCGCCGACCGCCGTACGCACGACCCCTTCCGCACGGTCACGACGGCGAGATTTCGCAAAGTTAACAATGGCCCAGACTAAGAAGCTGCCGAACAGCACGATGTCGGCCAAAGTACCGTTAGCCAACAAGTGCGCCAGTGCCCACACCTTAACGGACAACACCATGGGGTGACCCAGCTTGGCTTTCATGTGAGTGCCCGGTACATAGGCAGCCGCCAGTAGGATAAATGCCGGAACGGTCAACAAGGCGGCCAAATGCGCGGTCCAAATAGGTGGTATCCACACCCACACCATGTTCAAGCGCGCCTGCCCGTAACCCCAAACCACCAATACCAGGCCAACAATGGCAACGACGGTATAGAGGCCTTTCCAGCCACCTTCACCGAGTTTTTCAACCATATTGGTGCGCCAACCGTCCGCAAACATGCGCACAGAATGTATGCCGAGAAACAGTACGAGACCCAAAATCAAATACGCCATGTCGTGATCCTTTTCGTTATTTTTTTGCGTTATTGTTCAATACTGAAACAGTCGCGCTGCAAGGGTGCGCGCCCATAAAAGGCTGTTAACCGCTCAACCAGCACACGCAAGCGTTCTGGCAAACCGTTATCCAGTAGCGACCATACTCGCTGCTGCACATGACATTTAAAGGCATGCGACGCACCCAGTCCAGTGCTCAAATTGTCGGCGCTGAAATGAAACGGGTGTCCAGCCGCGACCGACAACATCCATTCGTTCGCTTGTGGCTTAACCTCTACCCGCTCGAACTCTATTTGCTCTTCGGCGGTCCGCCCATCGGGCTTGTACCAATAGCCGAAGTCTTCCAGCAAGCGACGCTCCGGTCCGGCGACCAACCAATGCCCTATTTCGTGCAAGGCCGACGAATAAAAGTGATTGGCGAAAACGATGCGATGATGCGGATACTGAGCATCGGCGGGCAAATAGATGGGCTCGCCATCACCCGCCACCAGTTCCGTGTTGAGCGTCGGCAGAAAGAGGTCGTTGAAGATCCGAATGAGGTCTTGGTAGTCGTGCTGCATAGCGCGCGATCATACCAGCGCCGGCACGTAGGAGGCCAGCCCTCTGGCCGAACATGCACATTGACCAAGGCCTGGCGTTTTTTCCGTAGGAGGCCAGCCCCCTGGCCGAACCCCAACCCAGCCCCAAGGCCAAACTTTCGCGCAGAGGGCTGCGCTCCTACGGGACAATTCGCGTTAACACTGCATTCCTACCCCTAGGGTGAGTACCCATGACCCACGTTATTCTTCACAATAACATCCCTTCGACAGCGACGAACTATCATGCACTACCACGGACGGAATCTACGCAAAGGGCGGTTTTCTGCACCCGGTCATGTTTACCACATCACCACCGCAACCCAACATCGTCGACCTTTCTTCTCTGATCTCTCGGCTGCCCGAACGCTCATTCAATCGCTCAAACAAGAAGATGCCATAGCAACCACCCAGACTTTGGCTTTTGTGGTTATGCCAGACCACCTTCACTGGTTGTTTACCCTGCAAGCCGGTGATTTATCGCAGATGGTTAAACGCGTTAAGTCAGTGACATCTAAACGAATAGGCTTCTCAGTCTGGCAGTCTGGTTTCTACGACCACGCTATTCGCGCGGAGGAGGATTTACTGGCGACCGCGCGTTATATCGTCGCAAACCCTTTGCGAGCGAATATTGTGGAGCATATAGGGGATTACCCCCATTGGGATTGCGTTTGGCTGTAGGAGGCCAGCCCCCTGGCCGAACCCTATCACGGCCCCAAGGCCAAATTTTCGCGCAGAGGGCTGCGCTCCTACGGCGCCAGCGCCATACCGACTTTGGATCGATTGGGGCGTTGCAATTTAACGCTGATCTGCTGGCCGATCTTAGCGATGGCTTTGAGGTCTACGCCGGTTTCGATACCCAAACCCTGCAACAAATACAGTACGTCTTCGGTCGCTACGTTACCCGCTGCACCCGGTGCATAGGGGCAACCACCCAAGCCAGCGACCGAGCTGTCGATCACGGCAACACCCTCTTCCAACACCGCGTACAGATTCGCGACAGCTTGGCCGTAGGTGTCGTGAAAGTGCGCGGCCAGTTGCTCAACCGGTACCTGCTTGCGCACGGCCTCTAACATCCGTTTTACTTTCAACGGCGTACCGACGCCAATGGTGTCACCCAATGAGATTTCATAGCAGCCCATGCCCAGCAGTGCCTTAGCAACCCACGCCACTTGCTCCGGTTTGATGTCACCTTCATACGGACAACCGACCACGGTCGACACATATCCACGCACTCGAATACCGGCTTTTTGCGCGGTTCCCATAATGGATTCGAAGCGCTCCAGGCTCTCGGCGATGGAACAGTTGATGTTCTTTTGCGTAAAGCTTTCCGAAGCGGCACCAAACACTGCAACTTCGTCAGCGCCGGCCGCCAGCGCATCCTCAAAGCCCCGCATATTGGGTGTGAGCGCACTGTAGGTGATGCCGGTCTTTCGGCTGATCTGCTGCAACACAGACGCCGAATCAGCCATTTGTGGCACCCACTTCGGCGACACAAAACTGCCCGCTTCAATGTACGTTAAACCGGTGTGCGATAACTGGTCGATCAGTTGCACTTTATCGTCCACCGTCAGGTGCATGGACTCGTTCTGTAAGCCGTCTCGCGGCCCCATTTCAGCGATGCGAACACGTTGCGGAAAACTCATGCCTTGGCCTCCTCAAAGTCCACCAATTCGGCGCCTGCCGACACCGTTTCACCCGGTTGAAAATAGAAAGCGTTCACTACGCCGTCTTTCGGTGCGCGGATGCTGTGCTCCATCTTCATCGCTTCCATCACCAACAACGGCGTATTGGCTTCCACACGCTGCCCCGGCTCGACCAACAAGGCCACCATGGTGCCGTTCATTGGGGCGGTAAGGCCGTGCGCGTCTTGCTCCCGCGTACCAAAGTTCGGCGTCGGCTGACACAAGAACACATGCCGCTCGCCTTGCCAGAACAAGCTCAACTCTTGCCCTTCCGGCTTAGTCGCTAAGTGATAACCCAGCGTGAATCGATGTTCGTTCAACACCACGGTGGCTTCGTCTATACCAACCTGCCCTTGGATATGACCGAGTGATGCAGACGCTTCACCCGGCGCTGCCATACGGTGAATATCGAACCCGCCTTTACCTTCTGGCACGAGTTCAAAATGCGTCGATTCTTCCTGTTGCACCAGCTCAATGGCTTGTCGTGGGCTGGCGTTTAAGCGCCAGTCGTCCAAACAGCTCCATGGGTCGTCGTCACCACTGCGGTGGCGGCGCAAGGCTTGATTGGCAATAAATGCCGCTAGAATCGGCAGCTCTGCGGCATGAACCGACTGTGCAGGAAATAGATCCGCTTCATGATGCGTAATGAACCCTGTATCGAGGTCTGCCGCCACAAACGCAGGGTGATTCGCCAACCGCCGCAAAAAGCTGACGTTCGTAGTCAAACCACCGATGCGATAGTCTTCCAACGCTTTCACCATGCGCCGAATAGCGCTGGCGCGGTCGACATCCCACACGATTAGCTTGGCGATCATGGGGTCGTAGTACATGCTCACTTCATCGCCTTGCACCACGCCAGTATCGACGCGAACATGGCGGCTCTCGGTAGGTGTTTTCAGGTAGGTCAGCGTGCCGGTAGCGGGCAAGAAATCTTGCTCGGGGTCTTCGGCGTAGATGCGCACTTCGAGCGCATGACCGTTAATGCTGATCTGCTCTTGCGTCAGCGGCAGCGGCGCGCCCGCGGCCACGCGCAGTTGCCATTCAACCAAGTCTTGCCCGGTGATCATCTCCGTCACCGGATGCTCAACCTGCAAGCGGGTGTTCATTTCCATGAAATAGAACGAACCGTCTTCGTCGTACAAAAACTCTACTGTGCCTGCGCCCACATAATTGATGGCTTGCGCAGCTTGCACGGCCGCTTCGCCCATGGCTTGGCGCGTGGTTTCACTCAGACCGGGCGCAGGCGCTTCTTCGATCACTTTTTGATGGCGACGTTGAATGGAGCAGTCGCGCTCGGCCAGATACACACCGTTGCCGTGCTGGTCGCAAAACACCTGAATTTCCACGTGACGCGGCTTGGTGAGGTATTTTTCCACCAGCAGATCGCCATTACCGAAGGCGTTTTCGCCCTCACGGCGCGCGGCCTTAATGGCTTCGTCCAGCTCGCTGGCCTGCCACACCACACGCATGCCTTTCCCACCGCCACCGGCCACCGCTTTCAGCAACACCGGGTAGCCCATGTCTTCGGCGGTTTTGCGCAGTATCTCAGGGTTTTGGTCGGCACCGTGATAGCCCGGCACCAAGGGTACACCGGCCTTTTCCATGATCTGCTTCGCCGCGCTTTTCGAGCCCATGGCTTCGATGGCACCGATGGGCGGCCCGATGAAGACGATGTTGGCCTTAGCGCAGGCACGAGCAAACTCGGCGTTTTCCGATAGAAAGCCGTAACCCGGATGAATGGCTTCGGCACCCGTACTCACTGCTGCGGCAATGACTTTATCAATCAGCAAATAGGATTCACGACTGGGTGCAGGGCCAATATGTACCGCTTCGTCAGCGAGCAAAACATGTTGCGCTTGCACATCGGCATCGGAATAAACCGCCACCGTGCGCACACCCAAAGCGCGAGCGGTTTTGATCACTCGGCACGCGATTTCACCACGGTTGGCGATGAGGATTTTGTTGAACATAGTCGTGATCCTGTTTGGTTTGTAGGAGGCCAGCCCTCTGGCCGAACCCCCGACGAATTTTTCGGCCAGAGGGCTGGCCTCCTACGTGCTATTCATTGGTTCGGCCAGAGGGCTGGCCTCCTAGCGCTCAAGAAACTGTTTTAGGCGGGCTTGCCCGTCTGGCGATACGCGAATGGCAGCAATGCGTTCACTTGTCATGCGCAGCAGGTCTTCGTTGATATCTGCACCGGCTACATCGTCAATCAGTTGCTTGGCTGCCGCCACTGCTACCGCGCTGTTGCCCAGCACCGCGTCACACCATTCGTTTACCGCTTGGTCTAAGGCATCCGCTGCAATCACTTCGTGTGCCAAGCCAATGGCCAGCGCTTTGTCGGCGCGAATCACTTCCGCGCTCAAGAAATACCGCCGCGCTTGGCGCTCTCCAATCGCTCGAATCACAAAGGGCGAAATCGTGGCGGGGACCAGCCCGACCTTCACTTCGCTCAGACAAAAGCTGGCACGCTCGCTGGCAAACACCATGTCGCAACACGCAGCCAGCCCCACCGCACCGCCATAAGCCGCCCCCTGCACCACGGCAACCGTCGGTTTCGGCAGCCGATACAGGTTGTTCATCAACTGCGCGAGCTGCCAGGCATCCGCTTGATTTTCCGCTTCGCTGTACTTGGCCATGCGTTGCATCCAACCTAAGTCAGCGCCAGCACTGAAGTGTTTGCCAGCACCTCGCAGGCACACAACTTTGACATTCGAATCACCCGCAGCGTCCAACAGCGCGGCATTCAGCAACCCAATTAAGCCATCATCAAAGGCATTGCTCTTTTCCAACCGATTCATCGTGAGGGTCAGCACCCCTCTTTCATCTACACTTTTCAGCAAGTCACTCATTTCCTAATTCCTCTATCGCGCCATTCAGCATGAGAACGGGTTCGTCGCGGGTTAGGGAGGTCTTTTCCCGCGCGAACGTACGTCCTGTACGTAACGCGCTAATCGGGCTCCTGCCCTCTGGAAAAGTCCTCCCTAACCCCCTCGACCCCTTCCCGATAAGTCTGAGCTTTCTCCAGCCACAATAGAGAACTCGTGGATTGTGGCGGTGCTACAGGGTTGGCCTGAGGAGTGGGCTGGCTGGGGGATTCCTTTCCAGAGGGCAGGAGCCCGATTAGCGCCTTTTGGGCAGGACGCCCAAGGCGCGGGAAAGGAATACCCCCAGCCAAGCTCGCTCCGATAATGACCAACTACATCCGGAAGACGCCGAATTTAGTCTCCTCGATGGGCTTGTTCAGCGCTGCTGAAAGCCCGAGGCCTAGAACCTCTCGGGTTTGGGCTGGATCGATGATGCCATCGTCCCATAACCGCGCACTCGCGTAATAAGGATGACCTTGCGTCTCGTATTGCTCCTGAATTGGCTGCTTGAAGGCAGCCTCTTCCTCTGCCGTCCATGTCTCACCCCGCGCCGCCATACCATCACGCTTCACCTGCGCCATCACCCCGGCAGCCTGCTCGCCCCCCATGACAGAAATGCGCGCATTTGGCCACATCCACAAAAAGTTCGGATCGTACGCCCGACCACACAAACCGTAATTACCTGCACCGTAACTACCGCCGATGATCATCGACAGCTTCGGTACTTTCGCGCAGGATACCGCCGTCACCAGCTTGGCACCGTGCTTGGCGATGCCTTCTGACTCGTATTTCTTACCGACCATAAAGCCGGTGATGTTTTGCAGGAAAATCAGCGGGATTTTGCGCTGTGCACACAGCTCGATGAAGTGTGCGCCTTTCTGCGCCGACTCACTGAACAAAACCCCATTATTGGCGACGATACCGACAGGGTAACCGTATAAACGTGCAAAACCGCAAACCAAAGTTGGGCCGTATAACTGCTTAAATTCGTCGAAATCAGATCCATCAACCACCCGCGCGATGACTTCGCGTACGTCGTACGGCTTACGCAAGTCAGCGCCGACAATGCCGTACAGCTCTTTCGGGTCGTACTTCGGCGGTACGCTGGGTTGCTTGTCGATGTCCACGCGTTTAGGTCTATTTAAGCGTGCCACGCTGCGCCGGGCGAGGTGCAAGGCGTGCTCATCGTTCAAGGCGTAATGGTCAGCCACACCAGATACCTTGGTGTGCACGTCGGCACCGCCGAGTTCTTCCGCGGAAACCACCTCACCGGTGGCGGCTTTTACCAACGGCGGCCCGGCCAAGAAGATAGTCCCTTGGTCTTTAACGATGATGGATTCATCAGCCATGGCAGGCACATAGGCACCGCCCGCCGTACACAAACCCATGACCACGGCGATTTGCGGTATGCCTTCGGCGGACATATTGGCTTGATTGAAGAAGATACGCCCGAAATGTTCGCGGTCGGGGAAGACTTCATCTTGTTGCGGCAAGTTAGCGCCACCGGAATCCACCAGATAAATACACGGCAGATGGTTTTGCGCGGCAATGGCTTGCGCGCGTAGGTGCTTTTTCACCGTCACGGGGAAATACGTACCGCCTTTTACCGTGGCGTCATTGGCGACGATCATACATTCGACGCCGCTGACCCGACCAATACCGGCCACCACGCCCGCGCAGGCGATGTTGTCATCATACATGCCATAAGCGGCCATCTGGCCAATTTCCAGAAACGGCGAGCCATCATCCAACAGATGACGAATACGGTCACGCGCCAGCAGTTTTCCACGCGATACGTGGCGCTCTTGATACTTTATGCCGCCACCGAGTTTCAATTCTTCAAGCTTGGCGTGCAGATCATCCACCAGCGCTTGCATGGCTTCGTCGTTCGCCAAAAACTCCGGCGTTCGAGTATTGATTTGGGTCGTCAGTTGGGTCATTTGTCTTTTCTCTTCAATTTCAACGAACGGAAGAATGTAATACCTGCCGTTGGGCTACCGTGGATGATCGGCGGTCGCACTGAGCGGGTTCTGTGCGGTGTCTAAGTGGGCGTTCAAGCGCATGGATGCGCTTGTCGAGCCTACAGGGACGTATTTACGGCGTCCCACGTGATACCCACAGAACCCGCTCAGTGCGGCCGCATCATCCACAGACTCGCTATTTAGACTCGGTGAACAGTTCTCGCCCAATCAACATCCGGCGAATTTCTGAGGTGCCTGCACCGATTTCATAGAGCTTGGCATCCCGAAGCAATCGCCCTGTCGGGTATTCGTTGATGTAGCCATTGCCGCCGAGTAGCTGGATGGCGTCCAGCGCCATTTGCGTGGCTTTTTCAGCGGCATAAAGAATGACGCCAGCGGCGTCTTTGCGTGTGGTTTCACCCCGGTCGCACGCCTTGGCTACGGCGTAGACATAGGCCCGACAAGCATTCAAGGTGGTGTACATATCGGCCAACTTGCCCTGCACCAACTGGAACTCACCGATGGACTGACCGAACTGCTGACGGTCGTGAACGTATGGCACCACGATGTCCATGCAGGCTTGCATAATGCCCAATGGGCCACCGGCCAACACTACGCGCTCGTAGTCGAGGCCGCTCATAAGTACCTGAGCACCACGGCCTTCTTGGCCAAGAATGTTTTCGGCGGGTACTTTGCAATCGCGGAACACCAGTTCGCAGGTGTTGGAGCCGCGCATGCCTAGCTTGTCGAGTTTCTGTGCGCGTTCGAAACCAGGGTAATCACGTTCGACGATGAAGGCGGTAATGCCTTTCGAGCCGCCGTTCGGGTCGGTTTTCGCGTACACCACATAGGTATGGGCGTCGGGGCCGTTGGTGATCCACATTTTGTTGCCATTCAGCACATAGTGGTCGCCTTTTTTGTCGGCACGCAGCTTCATGCTGACGACGTCGGAACCTGCACCGGGTTCGCTCATGGCGAGAGCGCCTATATGCTCACCGGAAATCAGTTTGGGCAAATATTTCGCGCGTTGCTCAGGCGTGCCATTACGCTTGATTTGGTTCACGCACAGGTTGGAGTGCGCGCCATACGACAGTGCAACAGAGGCAGAAGCACGGCTGATTTCTTCCATCACAACGACGTGCGCTAAATAACCCATGCCCGCGCCGCCTTCTTCTTCAGAGACGGTGATGCCGAGCACGCCGAGGTCGCCAAATTTGCGCCACAGGTCGTTCGGAAATTCATTGACGTGGTCGATGTCGGTCGCGCGCGGGGCGATTTCTTGCTGGGCGAAAGCATTCACTTGGTCGCGCACCATGTCGACCATTTCGCCGAGTTCAAAGTTCAGACCTTTGTATGGGGTGATCATTGGGCAATCCTCATTTTTATCTTTATTCGTTTGGACGTAGAGCGGGTGCCTTTCTGTATGGCCACACCCGCGAGCTGGCAGGTATAAATACCTGCCCTACGGGGTTTCATTCGCCAATTCTTCTTCCAATTTGCGCCGCCCGCTTTCGGTCATCGAATTCCAGCAGCGAATTTCGGCGTTGCGCAGTTCTTCCTGCACAATCTTTAAATCCTGTAGTTGTTGCTCCAGCACCGCCTGCTTCTCATGCACTTTGGCGATCATGGCTTGCAACTGTTTGTCGTTGTTCTGACTGGTGGCGTCGTACAGTACAAACAACTCGCGTATTTCGGCCAAGGCAAAGCCTAGGCGTTTACCGCGCAAAATCAGTTTCAAACGCACCCGATCTTGCTTGCTGTAAATACGTGTTTGCCCACGTCGGGTGGGAAACAACAGCCCTTCGTCTTCGTAAAAGCGAATACTGCGCGGTGTAATATCAAACTCCCGCGACAACTCGTTAATGCTCCAAGTCGCTTTTGTCATCTTTACTTGCCTGTCCTGCTATCCATGTAATAACGATAGCCCAAGTTTACGTTTGCGTAAACGTTAATGTGATGCTATTTTTCAATACAACAACAAAAACAACATCGGCAGGCGGCTGTGTGCGCCACCGGAACCCATACTGTGAGGAGGAGCTACCATGGCTCGTGAGATCCCGCTATTTATCGACGGCGAATTTGTATCCAGCCAGTCGACACAACAAATTCCAGTTACCAATCCGGCCACTCAAGACGTGTTGTGTACTGTCCCTTGTGCGACCCCCGACGAGATGGAGCGGGCCATCGCCAGTGCAAAAACAGCTTTTAAAACGTGGAAGGAAGTGCCGGTCAGTGAACGCGCGCGCGTTATGCTGCGCTATCAGGCATTGTTAAAAGAACATCATGATGAGCTGGCAGAAACGCTGGCACAGGAAACCGGCAAAACGTTTGAAGACGCTAAGGGCGATATCTGGCGTGGCATTGAAGTAGTAGAACAAGCGGCCAATGTGGCTTCGGGCATGATGGGCGAAACCATGGAAAACGTGGCGCGCTCGATCGACGGTTATTCGTACATTCAGCCTTTAGGTGTTTGTGCGGGTATCACCCCGTTTAACTTTCCAGCCATGATCCCGCTTTGGATGTTCCCCATGGCGATTGCCTGCGGTAACACCTTCGTACTTAAGCCGTCTGAACAAGATCCTCTGACCCCTAACCGTCTGGCCGAGCTGTTCAACGAAGCCGGTGCGCCAGCCGGAGTGTTACAGGTTGTTCACGGGGCGAAAGACCAAGTGGATACGCTACTGACGCACCCGGACATTAAAGCCATTTCCTTCGTCGGCTCGGTCGCCGTAGGACAACACGTTTACCGCACCGGCACCCAGCATCTGAAGCGCGTGCAGGCGTTCGCGGGCGCCAAGAACCACATGGTGGTAATGCCTGACGCCAACAAGCAGCAGGTCATTAACAGTTTGGTCGGCGCCTCTGTCGGCGCAGCCGGACAACGTTGCATGGCGATTTCCGTGGCGGTGTTTGTTGGTGAGGCGCAAGCGTGGATACCCGAGTTGCGCGATGCGCTGGCGAAGGTTAAACCCGGCATTTGGAGCCAACCCGATTCTGGCTTTGGCCCATTGATCAGCCCGCAAGCCAAAGCGCGTGTTGAAAGCCTGATCGACCAAGGCAAAAAAGAAGGCGCGGAATGCTTATTAGATGGCAGCGGCCACAGTGTCGAAGGCTACCCTAACGGCAACTGGGTGGGGCCAACTTTGTTCAGCGGTGTGACCGCTGACATGACGATCTATAAAGAAGAGATTTTCGGGCCGGTTCTTTCATGCATGTCGGCAGACACGCTGGACGACGCCATTGCGTTAGTGAATGCCAACCCTTACGGCAACGGCACCTCTATATTCACGGCCAGCGGTGCTGCGGCGCGTAAATACCAGCATGAAATCGAGGTAGGCCAGGTCGGTATCAACGTGCCTATTCCTGTACCTCTGCCCTTCTTTTCTTTCACCGGATGGAAAGGCTCGTTCTATGGCGATCAACATGCCTATGGCAAGCAGGCGATTCGCTTCTACACCGAAACCAAGACCATTACGGCACGCTGGTTCGACAGTGATATTCCGGCTGGCGAGGCCAATATGACGATAAAACTGGGCTAACAAAAGCTGCTGCTAGCGTTAACCGACCACAGGACAGACCGTTGCCAACCGAGACAGGGGGTGGCATGTCCGCGCGAAAGACCATCCATGGTCTTAACGCGCTACGAGGGCGTCCTGCCCTCTGACATTGCCACCCCCTGTCTCTGCCGGCAACTGATAAGCCAGCGTTAGATGGTCAGGCCCACAGCTAAGAGTGCGATGTATACCAGAGAGGATAAGAACGTGGATTTTAATCTGAATGACGACCAGAGAGCCTTTGTTGAGAGTGCTCGGCAGTTTTCCGAGGCGGAACTGGCACCCATGGCGGCGGAATGGGATCGTGACCATGTGTTTCCAGTGGATGTGATTCGCAAAGCCGCTGACATGGGTTTTTGTGGTCTGTACACGCCAGAGGACCAAGGTGGACTGGGGTTGTCGCGGCTGGATTCCAGTTTGATCTTCGAGCAACTGTCCATGGGCTGTACCTCTACCACAGCTTATCTCACCATTCACAATATGGTGACCTGGATGATTGCCAGCTTTGGCAATGACGCCACGCGCGCCCACTGGGTAGCCGATATGGTGAGCGGTGAGCGCTTAGGCTCTTATTGCTTGACCGAGCCTGGAGCCGGTTCGGATGCGGCATCGTTGCGCACCAAGGCCACCCGTGATGGCGATGACTATGTGCTGAACGGCTCGAAGATGTTCATTTCCGGGGCGGGTTCCACCGATGTGTTGGTGGTGATGGCGCGTACGGGTGGTGAAGGCCCGAAAGGCATTTCGGCCATCGTGGTTCCGGCCGACGCTGAAGGCGTTGTGTACGGCAAGGCGGAAGAAAAAATGGGCTGGAACAGCCAGCCGACGCGTTTGGTCACATTCGAAAACGTACGTGTACCTGTGGCGAATCGCTTGGGAGAAGAAGGCGAAGGCTTCACTTTTGCGATGAAAGGTTTGGATGGCGGGCGAATCAACATCGCCACCTGCTCCATTGGTACGGCGCAGCAGGCCATTAACGAAGCCAAGGCTTACATTCAGGAGCGCACGCAATTTGGGCGGTCACTCGACCAGTTTCAAACCGTGCAGTTCAAGCTGGCGGATATGGTGACCGAGCTTGCCGCGGCACGCCAACTGGTGCGCTTGGCAGCGTTCAAGCTGGATCAACAAGACCCGGAAGCCTCGGCGTATTGCGCCATGGCGAAGCGCTATGCGACCGATGTCGGATTCCAAGTTTGCGACGATGCGTTACAACTGTTCGGAGGTTACGGCTACATTAAAGAGTACCCCATGGAGCGCCATGTGCGTGATACGCGGGTGCATCGCATTTTGGAAGGCACCAACGAGATCATGCGTTTGATCATCGCACGGCGTGTGCTGGCCGAGGGTGCCGGAGCCTTTTAGCCTCGTAGGAGGCCAGCCCTCTGGCCGAATTTCCGTGTTTAATCATGGCCAATTTATTCGCGCAGAGGGCTGCGCTCCTACCAACCGAGACATCTAACAGGTACGGGAACGAATTCAATGATCAACAGCAAAACAGACTTACTGCGCTATTCCCAGCAAGGCCATATTGGCACCATCACCTTCAACAACCCACCGGCCAATACCTGGACGCTGGAGAGCCTGAACGCACTGGAGGTTTTGGTAACTGAACTCAATAAAGATGATTCTGTGTACGCGCTTATTCTGCAGAGCGACAGCGAGAAGTTCTTTTCCGCTGGTGCTGACCTCAAGATATTTGCCGACGGTGACCCAAAGACGGCCCAAACCATGGCGGACGCTTTTGGGGCTGCCTTTGAAGCGCTCAGCGCCTTTCGTGGTGTTTCTATTGCAGCCATTAATGGTTGGGCCATGGGCGGCGGGCTGGAGGTGGCACTAGCCTGTGACCTGCGTATTGCCGAAGCGGGCGTACAGATGGCATTACCGGAGGCCAGCGTGGGCTTGTTACCCTGTGCCGGAGGTACGCAAAATCTGACTCGACTGGTCGGTGAAGGTTGGGCCAAGCGGATGATCTTATGCAATCAACGCGTGTCAGCCGAACTCGCACTGTCTATTGGATTGGTTGAAGAGGTGGTCGCAAAAGGCGAGTCGCAGGCGGCAGCTCTGGCTATGGCGGAACAGGCCTGCAAGCAAAGCCCGAAAGCGGTCGCGGCGTGCAAACAACTGATTCAACACACGCGCTATGGCGCGCACGCCGAGGCCTTGGTGATGGAACGGGAAAAGTTTGTTGGACTGTTCGACTTGCATGATCAACGCGAAGGCGTGCACGCTTTCTTAGAGAAGCGCTCGCCCGTGTGGCAAAACAAATAGGAAGGCATCATGACTCAAGACGTCGTACTCTTTCAGGAAATCCCACTCAGCAACGGCTACCTTATGGGCCGTGCCACGTTGAACCACGAGAAGTCGCTGAACGCCCTCAGCCGAGAGATGATTGAACGGTTGCTGCCGCAGCTACAACAGTGGGAAGACAATCCGCAAGTGGTCATGGTTTGGCTGGATGGTGCAGGCGATCGAGCCTTCTGCGCGGGCGGCAACGTGGTTCAGGTGTATCGCGACATGGTGGCTGCGCGCGCGGAGGCACCGACGGATTCCTTGCCAGACGCCCGATTAGCACAAGAGTATTTCAGTCTGGAATACGAGTTGGATCTGCGTCTACACACCTTTCCCAAACCGCTACTGTGCTGGGCTTCCGGTGTGGTCATGGGCGGTGGTATGGGCTTGATGCAGGGTGCCCGCTTTCGCGTCGTGACCGAAACGTCGCGCCTGGCAATGCCGGAAATCACCATCGGCCTCTACCCTGACGTAGGTGCCAGCTGGTTCCTGAATCGCTTACCGGGCAAGACAGGCTTGTTCTTGGGCTTAACCGGCGCGCAGATCAATGCCGCAGACGCTCTTTTTTGCGGTTTGGCGGATCGATTTCTACCCAACTCACAACACGATGCACTGCTAGAAACACTGAAGGCGCAAAACTGGTATGGCGAGCCGCGCGCCGACGAGCAACTGCTGAGCCAGCTGCTGCGGGATGCTTCCCTGCAGGCCATTGCCCATGAGCCTGATTTGCTGGCCGAATCTCTGGTACGAAAGCATCTTGATCGAATTATCCGCCTCACGGATCAGGCTGATCTGGCGTCTATCTACACGTCGATCACACAATTGCAGGACGCCGACCCCTGGCTGCAGAAAGCGGCCACTACCTTGAAACAGGGTAGCCCAGCTTCGGCCGTGCTGATTTATGAGCAACTCCGTCGCGCCAAGCATTGGTCGTTAGCTGAGACCTTCGAACAGGAACTCATTGTGTCCACCAACTGCTGCCGCTATGGCGAGTTTCAAGAAGGTGTTCGAGCCCTGCTGATTGATAAAGACCGACAGCCGAAATGGCGTTTTGAGGACATAGCAACGGTAGACCCAAGTTATATCCGCGGCCACTTTGTCGCGCCGTGGTAAACCAGATACCGACAGCGCGCACTGACGCACTGATGAACACCACCCACTTTCGTGCATAACGGGGGAAACAAACATGGAAACAGTAGCATTTATTGGCCTAGGCAACATGGGGGGACCCATGGCAACGAACTTGGTGCGCGCGGGACACTCAGTGACCGTGTACGACCGCGTAGAAGCCACTATGGATACCTTGGCTGCGGCCGGAGCACGCAAAGCCGCCAGTGCAGCAGAAGCCATTAAGGGTGCCGACTGCGTCATTTCCATGTTGCCCGCCAGCCAGCATGTGAAAGGGCTATACTGTGACCCTGACGGACTTTTCAGCACCCTGCCAGCGGGCACCTTGGTAGTGGATTGCAGCACCATCGACAGTGCGGTGGCTAAGGAAGTTGCAGCGGCCGCGAGCGAAAATGGCATATTGTTTATGGATGCCCCAGTATCGGGCGGAACCGCAGGAGCGGCAGCGGGAACACTCACCTTTATTTGTGGCGGCACCGACGCGGTATTCGCGCAAGCCAAACCCATTTTGGCACACATGGGTAAGAATATTTTCCACGCCGGCGATGTCGGTGCCGGACAAATGGCGAAGGCTTGCAACAACATGATGCTGGCCATACAGATGGCTGGAGTGTCGGAAGCCCTGAGTCTGGGCATTAAGAACGGCCTAGACCCCAAGGTATTGTCTGAAATCATGAAAAACAGTTCGGGCAACAATTGGGCGTTGCAGGTCTATAATCCGGTGCCGGGCGTGATGGAAAACGCCCCTGCCAGCCGCAACTACGAAGGCGGTTTTATGGTCGACCTGATGGTCAAGGACTTGGGCCTAGCCCTGCAAGCGGCCAAGCATTGCCATGCAGAAACACCCATGGGCCAACAAGCGAACACCCTGTTCAGCCAACACGCGAGCAAGGGTAATGGGCAGAGAGATTTTTCCAGCATCTTTCTGCGCTATCAACAATAAACTCTGAACAAACACAGAACGAGAACTACCTATGCAAATTAAAGACGCGGTAATCGCCATCACTGGCGGCGGGCAAGGACTGGGACGCGCCATGGCACTCCTACTGGCACGGCATGGCGCGCGCTTGGCATTGATTGACCTCAATGAAGAGCAACTGGATAAAACAGCCGCGGAATGCCAGTCGCTCGGGGCGGACGCGCATTATTTTCAGGCAGACATCAGCCAAGAGGCGGCCGTCGAACTGACCTTTACCCAGATCGTCAGCACCATGGGACGGCTGGACGTGTTGGTGAACAATGCGGGCATTATGCGCGATGGTCTGCTGGTGAAGATGAAAGACGGCAAGCTAGAGAAAAAAATGTCTCTTGAGCAATTCAACAGTGTCATTCAGGTCAATCTGACCGGTACTTTTCTGTGTGGACGTGAAGCCGCAGCCATTATGGCGGAACAAGGAAGCGGTTTGATCATCAACATCGCTTCCGTCTCGCGGGCGGGCAACATGGGTCAGACCAACTACTCCGCATCTAAAGCAGGAGTGTCGGCGATGGTGGTTACCTGGGCGAAAGAACTGGGACGGTATGGCGTGCGCGTTGCCGGAATTGCACCGGGTGCCATAGCCACCGATATGACCGCGCAAATGAAACCGGAAGCCTTAAAGCGCATGGAGCAATGGGCCATACTGGGGCGCTTAGGTGAGCAAGATGAGATCGCACACAGCGTGCAATACATCATTGAGAATGACTTTTACACAGGTCGAATTCTGGAAATTGACGGCGGCACTCGGGTGTAAACTTCACTTATTGATCTTCGATGAGCATGGGCGCATTTAAAAACCTCTGAAGGTTTATCACTTACTTTTTAGATGCTCCCTTTAGGCCCTAAGGCATGCATTTTCAATCAACTCAGGTATACTGCCGCTGATTACTAACAGCGTGTACTTATGAACATACCTAATATCCTGACGTCTGCGCGCATCGTGATGATTCCGGTGTGCGTAGCGATATACTATATTCCTGCGTGGTGGGCTGGCCTGGCTGCGTCTGCCATCTTTATTCTGGCGGCGATTACCGATTGGCTTGATGGCTACCTAGCGCGCAAGCTCGACCAGTCTACCCCGTTTGGTGCCTTTCTTGACCCAGTAGCCGACAAACTCATTGTTGCTGCGGCGCTGGTGGTGCTGGTGGAAACACACGCCTCGTTCTGGCTAACCATTCCCGCTGTCATCATCATTGGTCGCGAAATTGTTATTTCTGCTCTGCGCGAGTGGATGGCTGAACTGGGTAAACGCGCCAGTGTCGCGGTGTCGATGGTCGGCAAAGTAAAAACCGCCATGCAGATGACCGCCATTGCCATATTGTTGGCTGCCCTGCCTGGAAGCTGGCTGGCCGATATTGGTGTCTATGGTTTAGGTTTACTGCTATTGCAGGCATCAGCCGTACTGACGCTGTGGTCAATGTTTGTTTATTTACGTGCAGCCTGGCCGGAAATACATTGGGAATGAAAAACCTACGGTAAATCAGGCCTTTAGGTTGACACCGCACGTAATTCCCTTACAATGCGCTGCACAAAATGGCTGGATGGCAGAGTGGTCATGCAGCGGACTGCAACTCCGTGAACGCCGGTTCGATTCCGACTCCAGCCTCCATTTTTGCAAGAAGTCGACAGCTAATGTCGGTTTTCTTATTCTAACAGACACCTCAGTTCGTTAAGCGCGCCTCACCTGCGCTACCCCTGCAACAGCGTTTTCAGGGCCCGGATGGTGAAATTGGTATACACAGGAGACTTAAAATCTCCCGATCATTGCGATCGTGCCGGTTCAAGTCCGGCTCCGGGCACCACTTCTTGATCTAATCGATCAAAAATCCAGAATTCACGGAACTCACCAATTGAAAGGCTGCACTTACAGAGCAGCGGCACCTTAACGATAGTTCTGCATCATATTCTCCAAAAAATCAGAGTTCCTTATAGATTCAATGGATTGATCAATCTTGCGGACCAGGTCAGAGGCTACACCCAGGTTGCAGGCTAACCAGAGTGGGAAGGATTCCTCACTGCTTACGACAGGAAATATCGATGCACCGAATTGCGCGGCGATATAGGGCCCACCTATGGAGCCGGCGATCCAGAGGTCGATACGGCCTCGGCTGAGCTTCTCAAGGTTAAGACCACTTTCAGACACCACATCAACCTCTAACCCTTGCTGCTGTACGAATTGCGTATAAAAGTCCAAGCTTCTTCCACCAATGCTATAGGCTTCAGCTTCGGATATGCTTGCCAGCGGTGAAATCGATTCATTCGCACTGAACAAAGTAATCCGTTCAATACTTAGGGGGCCAGCCCACTGATAAATACTTTCTCTTGCCTCTGTTCTAGCCGCTGAGAAAAAGCAGGCGTTATCGCGCTCTTGTGTCCACGCCTGCGCCCTAGCCCAGGGCACCTCCATAAAGGTGACGTCGAGATTAATTTCCCGGGCAACGTTACGCAGAAGCTCGGTATTAATGCCAGTCATACGGGTATCACGTGTATAGCTGAAGGGAGGGTAATCCTCTGTATAGAACACCAGTTTTGGCGGAGCGTCGGACGCTAAGGCGAGCCCTTGGCATGTAATGACCACAATCGAAAACAGAATGCGCTTAACCATCACAACACCCCGGCGGCATTTTTAATTGAGCTTAGTAGACGACAGTGACCTTCGCCACTAGGCGGCGTAGCCTATCCCAGCCCGCCGCGCCACATATAATATTCAAGTTCACCTAGCCCCCTCACATTGTCGACAATCAATCACGCATTAGACAATTGTCGTAGTTATTTATGGCTAATGAAGGGCTACTCTTAGACGCACACGAATCATCACAGCAGTTGATTGTCGACAATAACCAAAAACATTGGACGTCCGTACTTCGGTACCGCAATAACAACAAAAAAGGCAGCCACCATGATGACCTATAACGATCAATACGAACTCGCTCTCCATCAGCCCGAAGCCTTTTGGGATGCGGAAGCAGCTCGCCTCCCCTGGTTTAAAGCGCCCCAAAAAATCATCTCTCAGGATGAGCATGGTATTGCCCGCTGGTTTGCGGACGGCGAAATGAACACCTGTTACATGGCCTTAGACCATCATGTTCAAAATGGCCGTGCCGATCAAGTTGCCATTTATTACGACTCCCCCGTGACCGACCAGAAGCGCGCCATCACCTATCAGCAGCTACTGGAAGACACCGCTTTATTTGCCGGCGTGTTACGCAACCAAGGTGTGGAAAAAGGCGATACCGTGGTGATTTATATGCCCATGATTCCAGAAGCCTTGGTGGCTATGTTGGCGGTGGCACGCCTGGGGGCCATTCATTCGGTGGTGTTTGGCGGTTTTGCACCGCATGAATTAGCCGTGCGCATTGATGATGTACGCCCTAAAGTTGTGGTATCCGCCTCCTGCGGCATCGAGATTGCCAAGGTCATTCCCTATAAACCGCTGCTGGACGAAGCCTTAGCGCAAGCTAACTACCCCGCCCAGCGCTGCATCATCTTTCAGCGCCCGGAACAAACGGCGGCCTTGCAAGAGCCAAGGGACATTGATTGGCAGCAAGCCATGACCAAGGCTGAACCAGTCGGTTGCACACCGGTTTCCGGTACTGACCCACTCTATGTGCTCTATACTTCTGGCACCACCGGCAAGCCCAAGGGGGTGCAGCGTGACAATGGCGGGCATGCCGTGGCGCTCAACTTCGCCATGCGTGCCGTGTATGATATGAAACCCGGCGAGGTATTTTGGGCCGCGTCGGACATTGGCTGGGTAGTCGGTCATTCTTTTATCCTATACGCACCCTTGATCGCCGGTTGCAGCACGGTGTTGTACGAAGGCAAGCCTGTGCGCACACCCGATGCCAGTGCCTTTTGGCGGGTGTGCGCGGAGTACCGTGTGAAGGCGCTGTTTGCCGCGCCAACGGCGTTTCGCGCCATCAAGAAAGAAGACCCTAATGCCGAGGGCTTGCGCCACCATGACCTATCAGCCCTGACATACATTTTTGTAGCGGGTGAGCGTCTGGACCCACCCACTTATGACTGGATCAGTGAGAAAACGGGCAAGCCGGTGATCGACCACTGGTGGCAGACCGAAACCGGCTGGCCGGTATGTGCGAATCTGATGGGCATCGAACCCAAACCCACCAAAGCCGGCTCAGCCACCTTTCCGGTGCCGGGCTATCAAGTCGCGGTGCTCGATGAAGCGGGACAACCTGTACCCACCGGCGAACAAGGCGCCATTGCTCTCCGCTTACCTCTGCCACCAGGCTGTTTGGCGACCCTGTGGCAAGACCATGAGCGCTATCAGCGTGGTTACTTGGAAACCTACCCCGGATACTACCTGACGGGAGACGGTGGCTATTGTGATGCGGACGGTTATGTCTTCATCATGGGGCGCATAGACGACGTGATCAATGTCGCAGGCCATCGTTTGTCGACTGGCGAGATGGAGGAAATCATCGCAGCCCATCCAGCGGTAGCCGAATGCGCCGTGATCGGCATGCCGGATGATTTGAAGGGACAAAAACCCCTCGGATTGGTGGTGCTGAAAGACGGAGCAGACATCACTGAAGCAGAGCTTGAACGCGTGTTGGTTGAGCATATGCGTCACAACATCGGCGCCGTTGCTTGCTTTCATCATGCCTTGCAGGTCGCACGACTGCCGAAAACGCGATCAGGGAAAATACTGCGCAAACTGCTGCGTCAAATCGCCGCTGGCGAAGCCTACACAGTGCCCTCAACCATTGACGACCCGGCGTGCTTGCCGGAAATTCAGCAGGCCTTGGTGAATCGTTGTCTGCTGGAGCCTGCCGACCTGCCCTAGATCACCCTCCTTTAGGCAGGAGGCACTTGATACTGCACGGTATCGGCAAACCAGTGCGGGGCGGAGTCAAGGTGCAGCGTTTTTACAACAGGGTGGGTTAAGTCTGTGTTGAGCGTTGCCACTCTAAGTCGTACCACATCTGGATTTGCTGTGGTGCGAGCAAATAGGTGGGTGCCGCAGTTACGACAAAAATAGCGACGCTTGCCCGGAGAAGACTCGAAATAGTGCAGCAATGCTTCGCCGGTTAGAATATTGAACGCGCCGGCAGGCACGGAGGCACCAGCGGACAACACACTGCCATGCGCCTTGCGACACACTGAACAGTGGCACAGATCAATGCGATCCGGTTCAGCATTCAGCTCATAGCTAACCTGCCCGCACAAACAATTTCCGTTATGCATTACACCCTCTCCTGTTCAAATATTTAATGGTCAGTCAGGGAACCGTTCCGAGCACAGTTCACCGCCCATACCCCAGTTTTCTTTTTTAACTTCGTTTAAGATCACTTGAACGGAAGCCTTGCTGCAACCCAATACACGCGTGGTTGTTTCCGTCAGTTCTTCGATTAACTGCTTGCGTGCGGCCAACGGCCGACCTTCCCATAATTCCACATGAATGGTGGGCATAAACTACTCCTGTACGGTTAGTGATACGATCTGTCTACAGTGATGCAGACGAAGAGTCTGGCGCTGCTTGGCCTATTCTGCAACCATATATGGTAGACACCTTTAAAGGCTTTGCTCGCCGTGACCATCGAAAGCGCGATTACTTATTTCATTGCGATCTTTATTTTCGCCATCACCCCGGGACCGGGCATCTTTGCCTTATTGGCTCGCGGTATGACTTCGGGTATCGCCTCTTGCTTCCCTCTGGCCTTTGGCATGACGGTCAGTGACATCATATACTTGCTGTTGGCGTGCTTCGGTTTGGCCGCCATTGCAGAGAACTGGAGCGAGCTGTTCACCGTTATTCGTATCGTTGGTGCGGTCTACTTGGTTTATCTCGGCTGGAAAATGTGGACAACACCGGTAAAGGTACAGTCTCTGACAGGTGCTACCGCTTTACCTAGCTCAATGGCCAGTTTCTTCCAAGGCTTCTTGATTTCGGCATCGAACCCCAAAGTCATTCTGTTCTACATTGCCTTCTTACCGACGTTCATCGATCTGACGCGATTAACGCGCACCGACATCGGCCTGGTAGTCGGCCTGACTATGCTGGGACTGATGTTAGGTCTTATGCTGATTGCTGGAGGCATTTCGACCGCTCGACGCTTCTTCCAGTCCGAAAAGGCGATGAAAGCGATGAACCGCAGTGCAGGCTCGTTGATGATTGCTGCCGGGTTGTTTTTAGCAGGCAAGGGCTAGATTGCGGTGTCTATATCCGGTAGCACTGTGACGCCCGCCGCCTGAAGAATATCCGCTGGCGTGCCACTGGCTTTCGACAATTGGTCGTAGAGGTAGGGCTGAATTGCTGCGGCCAAGGCCTGATCCATTCTCGGCATGCCCTGATTACCAAAGAGCCTATTGAACTCGAAGACATAAGGATGGTCGCCGACCATAGCAACGTCGAACCCGGCGTGATCAATGTTCAAACGCTGAGCCAAATTCACCACCAGCTCAACCGCCGCGGGATGCAATGGTGCGTGCTCGACGATGCCACCCTGGCTGATGTTGTTGTGGAAGCCGTTGTCTGACTGCAAACGCCAGTATCCGCCCAGTATTTGCTTACCGGCTACAATGATGCGCATATCACGGTCTATGGGCAGATATTCTTGGGCATAGAGTACAGGGGTCTGCGCGCAGTATTCACGCCACTGGTGGCGTTCATTGATCAGAAACACCCCCTCCCCCATGCTGGCGCGCGGGATTTTGGCCACAAAGGGTGTGTCCATGTACTCCCAAACGCGCTCCTGCTCATACGGTGTGTTTGGTGCAATGAGGGTATCTGGCGTGTTCCGCGGTACAACAGCGCGAAACACTCGCGTCATCTCTATCTTGTCGTGACCAAGTACGTAGGTAGCAGGGCTGGGAAAGACGCGACAATTCCATGCGTAGTGCAATGTATTCAGTTGCCAATACTCGGGGAACAGCACCCAATCGGCGGCACGAATTTCTGTTTCATGGCGCAAAAAATGTTCGGGTTTTACGTAGCGAACGCCGGATAAATGCAATGTTCGTAAAGAATCGAATGAAATGAGATTCATGATAAGAAGTCAGAAAAGACGCGGAGAGTTTACTCGAACGTGAGGGGAATAACTACTGGCAGCAGGATACTAAGTAGGCAGTGGCAGGTGTAAACACCTGCCCTACACCGAGTCAAACTCAACCACGTAGGGCGTGGTGTTTACACCCGCCAGCAAGCCGTTGCTAGGCAGAGTGCAGGAAGTCATAGATCGACTGTGCCAGCGCTCGACTGACGCCCTTCACCTTGGCTATTTCATCCACGCTGGCGCTTTTTACCACGATACCGCTGCCAAAATGCCGCACCAAGGCCTTGCGGCGTTCATTCCCAATACCGGGAATATCGTCCAACAACGAACGCGTACGCGTTTTGTCACGGCGCGCTCGGTGCCCGGCTATGGCGAAGCGGTGCGATTCGTCACGAATGTGCTGCAACAGGTGCAAGCCCGGCGAATGCTTGTCGATGACGATTTCATGCTGCGCGTCATCCAGATACAGGGTTTCCATACCGGCTTTACGGGTGATGCCTTTGGCGATGCCCAGTAAGCGCGGTTGAATACCCAGCTCGGCCATAACCTCCTGCGCTACGCCTAGTTGGCCTTTGCCGCCATCGATGATGATGAGGTCCGGCAACGGAGTCTCTTCCTTCATCAGGCGACTGTAGCGCCGTGTAAGCGCTTGCTGCATGGCGGCATAATCATCACCGCCCGTGATGCCTTCGATATTAAACCGACGATACAATCGCTTCGCTGGCCCCTGGCGGTCAAACACCACGCAACTGGCAACGGTGGCCTCGCCATGGCTGTGGGAGATGTCGAAACACTCCATGCGCTGAATGGGCTCTGGCAACTTCAGTGCTTCTTCCAGCTTGCGAAAGCGCGCTTCAACGCTGTCTTTGCCCGCAATGTGCATGGCCAATTGTTCAGTGGCGTTGGTCAGAGCGAGGTCGCGCCATTTAGCACGGTCACCTCGCACCTGCCCTCGCAAGGTAACCTTACGCTGCGCGCTTTCCGTAAGTGCCTGACTCAGTACACTGATGCTGTCGGCACCGAGGTTGGGCACTGGAATAATCTCTGGCGGGATCTCGCGGCCGGTAGCACCTAGGTAGTACTGCCCAATGTAGGCCTCTATCAGTTCTTCAGCCGTTTCAGCGATACCGGGTTTCGGGTGATGGGTTTTGCTGCCGATCAAGCGGCCATTACGCACCATCAGTTGATGCACGCAACAGCCTCGTCCTTCGTAAACCGCCGCAATGATGTCCACATTGCCCTGCTTGCCCTCGACGTGCTGTTGCTCTTGGATTTTACGCAGCAGGAGCACTTGGTCACGATACTCAGCGGCCTGCTCGAATTTCAGCTCGGCTGCAGCTTCGTCCATCTGCCGATGGATGTCATTCAACAAGTCCTGATTTTTGCCAGTCAAAAACAATTCGGTTTTGTGCAGGTCGTCGGCGTATTCGTCTTCCGTTACGTAGCCAACACAGGGCGCTTTGCAGCGTTTTATTTGATACTGCAAACACGGTCGCGAGCGCCCTTGGAAAACACTGTCTTCGCACTGACGAACTTTAAAAGCTTTCTGCAGGGTCGACAGGCTTTCACGCACTGCACTGGCGCTGGGAAAAGGACCAAAATACTGCCCTTTCTTTTTACGGGCACCGCGATGCAGGTGTAAACCCGGCCACTGCTGCTCGGAAGACAGAAAGATATAAGGGTAGCCTTTGTCGTCCACCAGCATGATGTTGTATGGCGGGCGATGGGTTTTGATCAGCGTTTGTTCCAACAACAACGCTTCGGTTTCACTGTGCGTGACGGTGATTTCGATGCGTGCAATGCGTTGCACCAGAGCAACCGTTTTATTGGTCAGACCACGGGCGCGAAAGTAACTGCTGACGCGATTTTTGAGGTTTTTGGCTTTGCCGACGTACAACAGGTCGCCGTCGTCGCCAAACATACGATACACCCCCGGCTTGGGGGTGAGCGTTTTTAGAAAAGATTGATGGTCGAACACCGCACGCGCGGAAGAATCAGAAAACTCAGTCATGACGTCAGTTTAGACGCTCCATGTCACTGGTTTCTACTAGACCATGGCGTAAAGCCAAATGTGTCAGCTCAACGTCGCTGCCAATGTTCAGTTTTTCAAAGATGCGATAACGGTAAGTATTCACCGTTTTGGGGCTCAAGCACAGCTTGTCTGAAATGGCCTGCACCTTGTGACAGTTCACAATCATCATAGTGATCTGCATTTCCCGCTCGGACAAGGCATCCAATGGGTTCTCCGTGTTTTCACCAGAGAAAGAGTTTAACGCCATACGCTGGGCAATTTCAGGGCTCAAATAGCGCTGACCACGGGCGACGCTGTTGATCGCCAAGACCATTTCATCGATGCCGGCACCTTTCGTGAGGTAACCTGCAGCACCGGCTTTCAGCAAGCGGCTGGGGAATGGGTCTTCCGTGCACGAAGTCACCACAATTACTTTGGTTTCCGGCTGTGCGGCGTGCAGACGTCTTGTGGCCTCGAGCCCACCGATGCCGGGCATCTTGACGTCCATCAAAATCACTTGTGGCTTCAGCTCACGCGCCAAAATGAGCGCTTGCTCACCACTGTTCGCTTCACCCACAATCTTGATGCTGTCGATGTCTTCGAGCAGCCTTCTGATGCCCATTCTCACGAGATCGTGATCATCGACCAATATCACGCTGATCATGTTATGTACTCTTGCCACAGGCTATAGGTTGAGTCTACCTTACCGTCAAAGTAGTGCAAAGATGTGAATGCAGTGTTTTGTTTGATTAGGACAGCCGTGACCTGATAGACCGCTATACGGCGGGTATAAATACCCGCCCTACGGTTAGCCGGGACGTAGGGCGGTGTGTTTACACCCGCCGGGCGAATCATCCGACCAGCGGGCAGTTTCCTACAAATACTGTTCGGCGTATGCAGCCAAACGACTGCGCGCTACCCCCAGCAAGCTCAGCGAACCGCCAAACTCAAAGCTTTTAAAGCGCTCGGTCATGTAGGTCAGACCAGAGCTGGTTGGCCCCAGATACGGTGTATCTATCTGCGCCAGATTGCCCAGACACACCACCTTAGTGCCTTCACCGGCCCGCGTGATGATGGTTTTTATTTGATGCGGCGTCAGGTTTTGCGCCTCATCTACGATCAGCAAGGTATGTTGGAAGCTACGCCCGCGCACAAAGTTCATCGACTTGAAGTGCAATGGCATGTTTGCGCCCACGTAATGCTCGCTGCTGTTCGGGTCGTAATCTTCCGCATGCAGCGCTTCTAAGTTGTCGGTAAAGGCGCCTAACCAAGGCGCCATCTTGTCCGTTTCGGTACCGGGCAAGAAGCCGATGTCTTCATCGAGCCCACGGGTGCTCCGCGTCGCCACGATGCGCTTGTAGAGCTTGGTTTCTACCGTTTGTTCCAAAGCGCAGGCTAACGCCAAAATGGTTTTACCAGAGCCGGCGGGGCCATTAAGCGATACCAAGTCGATTTCCGGGTCTAACAACAGGCGCATGGCCATGGCCTGAAAAGCATCACGCGGGTTTAATCCCCACGCTTTCTGGCGCATCAAAATACCTTCGTTGAACAACTCCAGGGTGACGGTATCGGGTTCTACGGCAACAATTCGCCCAATAAAGTCGCGTTCGTCGACAATGAATTGACAGGGGAAGTACTCGGTGCCAATTAGGTTGTCCAGGTGCGCACGCGGTATCTTTTGCTGCTTCTGGCCGTCGATGTCAATATGGCCTTGAGATTCCATGGCGTCCCAGAAATCACCTTCAACAGTGATGTAACCTTTGTTCAGTCGATCAATGTCAGTGATCAACTGGTCGTTATGGTAATCCTCAGCGTCTAGGCCACAGCCCCGTGCCTTGAGACGCATATTGATGTCTTTGGTGACCAGCACTACTTTGCGGGCTTGGTAACGCCCTTGTAGGTGCAGTAAGTCATTGATGATTTTGTTGTCGTTTACGTGGGCTTGCAGCGTGCCACCCGCAGCGGCTTCTCCGTGTGGCATTAAAATTGACAGTTTGCCTTGATGGCCGCCGTCGAGACGTGGAATGGGAACACCGCGGATAACATCTGTGGGTGAGGCGTCGCCAATGATCCGGTCGATGGTACGAACCGCTTGACGGCAATCGGCAGCCAGTGGCGTGGTACCCACTTTGAGCTTGTCGAGCTCTTCGAGTACCACCATGGGAATAAGGACTTCGTGTTCTTCAAAATTAAAGAGTGCGTTAGGGTCGTGAATCAGTACATTCGTGTCCAGCGCGTAAATCTTGATCTCACTCATTCAACGTTCCTTAGCCAGTCTATGGCATGGTTTGAATTCGCAATTGGAGGCATACCAGAATGTCTCGCCCCCGAAACGGGCGGCGTCAGCTTGCAGACCAACGCCGCCGCTCTCATTTATCTAACGGATATCAGTGCACCAGCTCTCCTGCAACTGGCATGACGTGGCCAAAGGTATCGGGCAGCAGATCAGCTTTATAAACCCGAATCAGTTCGTGCAAACGGGCTTCGCACTCTGCGGTTTGCCCATCAACCCATTGCAGCAATACGACTTGCGCCTCTACTGCATCCAGTTCCACTAATACGCCTAGGCAAAAGCCCTCATCGGTCGCCAAGGCAACCATATCCCCTACTTCGTAAGAACGCTGCAAGGTATTCCAAGGACGTTCGGATATCCAATCGGTACTGTCTTGGGCATTGCCAAATCGAGCGGCTGCGATAACCGCCAGCGTATCAACAATGGCTTCATCGCCCAGGTCTAGGTGCATACCTTGTTCAGAATCGAATCGATCGGGAAATTGCTTTTGCAGCAGGATGGTCAGCAGTTCCGAGTCTTCCGTTGTCCAAGCCACATCAATGTGTTGCTTGCCAATGTAAGACAGGTATTCCGCCGTCACAATGTCGGTTTCAAGTTGCATGCTGTTACTGGTTTCGCTGGGTGTTTGAAACACCAGCGTTACCGAGTCAGGTCCAGCCCCACTTTCGTCTACTATTCGCCAAAAAACACCGGATTGCGCTTGAGCAGTCATAGACACCTCCTAGTGGCAGAGGGCGTGAAGGACGTTGGCGGCCAGTCATTGGCCGCGCAGATAACCCGAGGTGGGCTATCATGCCCTTACGGCTCCACTCGTATTGTTGTGAGTGAACTGTGCGGGCATACCTAAAACCACTGCATTCGTGACGTTTTTTGATATACCCGTGTAACTTTTTGCCGTTTTCACCTTCATAACAGCCTTAATTCAGCTGCCTGTCAACCTTTTTGTGTAGCTTTCTGTTGTCTATACGAGTTGCCAGAGTGAATGGACCGCATTGCAACAAGCCGTTGATTTCATACTGAAAATCGCTAAGCTCGGTGCTCGTTTATTCTTAAGGCACCACATCCTTTGCATGTCTGACGCCCTGATTGACCCTCTTAACCCGCTCTGCTGGCTAAGTGCCCTAGACTCACAGCACTTTCCTGTGTTGCTGGACAGTTGCCTGCCGGGAGCACCCTTTGGGCGTTACAGCGTGGTGGCGGCGATGCCGCAGCGATATTTTGTGGTGACTACGTTGCAAGCGCTGGAAGAGTGGGAGCGCCAAGCCGACGGCAGCTATCGATTAACGAATATCCAACGCGGATCAGTGATCGCCGCCTTATCGGCAATACAGTCTCGCGTTGCGTTGCCGACCAAACCAAACGGTGGCTTCAATGGTGGTTTGATTGGCCTACTTAATTACGACCTGGGCCAACTTCAACAAGGGGTTCCCTTACAGGACCACCGTCGCCAAACACTGAGCCGAGTGATCGACATGCCCTTGGCATGGGTGGGCGACTATGACCACGCGGTCGTTATTGACCACCAAGAACAGCGTGTGCTCTACATCGGCGATGCTGCGCAGTGGCAACCCACTTTGCCGCCCAGGGATGTCGCCATGGCGTCCGACACGGTGGTTCACACCAGCTTAGATCAACACCAATACGAGCAACGGATGCAGCGCCTGAAAGACTACATTGCCGCTGGCGACTGCTATCAGGTGAATCTGACGCGCCAGTTTGATGCTCCTTGGCCCAATGCCCCGTTGGCGACCTATGCTCGATTGCGCAATGCGACCCCGATGCCCTTTTCGGCTTATCTTGACCTTGGCAACACACAGCTTTTGAGTCTGTCGCCAGAGCGCTTTCTGCGTATTGCTGACGGGCAGATGGAAACCAAACCCATCAAAGGGACCCGTCCACGTAGCCCAGACCCTAAAGAAGATGAAGCGCTGAAACAGTCGCTGCTGCAAAGCACCAAGGATCGCGCGGAGAACCTAATGATTGTGGACTTGCTGCGCAACGATCTGGGCCGCAGTGCGGTGCCGGGCAGTGTCAAGGTTCCCAAGTTGTTTGACCTAGAGAGCTTTGCCAATGTGCATCAGTTGGTGAGCACAGTGACGGCTACGCTGAGTCCGGGCGAAACGCCATTAGGCGCCTTATTGAAAGCCTTTCCCGGTGGTTCGATCACCGGTGCGCCCAAACGGCGGGCGATGGAAATTATTGCGGAACTGGAACCGCACCAGCGCGGCCCTTACTGCGGCTCGATTTTTTATCAGGATGTAACTGGCTTGCTGGACAGTAATATTTTGATTCGCACCATGGCGATTCAAGACAACCACCTGTGGACCTGGGCCGGAGGCGGTATTGTGTGGGATTCCGAAACGGCGGCTGAGTTCGAAGAGACCCACGACAAGATTCGAAGTCTGTTGGCGTCGTTAGGGTTGGCGTTGCCGTAGGAGCGCAGCCCTCTGCGCGAATTTTCGGCCAGGGGGCTGGCCTCCTACGGTAAAGGCCAAAAAATGTTTACGCGATATCTCGCACGCTGGCTTTAATGAATTCCTGTTTCAAGTCGGCGTAGGTATGCACCGCCGGAAACTGAGGGAACTCCGCAATCACGTTGTCTGGTGCATGAAACAGGATACCGGCATCTGCTTCGGCGAGCATGGTAGTGTCGTTGTAAGAGTCGCCAGCAGCAATGCATCGATAATTCAGGCTATGAAACGCTTTAACAGACTGACGCTTCGGGTCTTTTTGACGAATGTGGTAATCCACCACACGGCCCTGGTCGTTCACTTCCAACTTGTGACAGAACAACGTTGGGAAACCCAACTGGCGCATCAACGGCTGTGAGAATTCGTAGAAGGTATCCGACAGGATAACAACTTGGAAACGCTCACGTAGCCAGTCAACAAACTCCACCGCGCCATCCAGAGGCTTCAGTGTCGCAATGACCTCTTGTATCTGCGGCAGCCCTAAACCGTGCTGATCCAGAATCGCCAGCCGCTGACGCATCAGAACATCGTAGTCGGGGATGTCGCGCGTGGTGGCTTTCAGCTCTTCAATACCGGTTTTTTCGGCAAAAGCGATCCAAATTTCTGGTACCAATACACCTTCGAGGTCAAGGCAAGCAATTTCCACGTGTTCTCTCCTGTCGTTATTATTGCGTAAGTGTAATGGCGCAGCATTATGCCTGTTCGTGCTCCGTTAGAGAACTGTTCAGCTTACTCCGGCACAGGGAATAAGATTATAGGTATTCGATATTTTGTGATGCCGCAGGCCTTTGCTATTCTCCTCGCTCAGCTCATAGAAAAGACCCTACTCATAATATGACATCCCCTGCATTGATCGACCAATGGCAAGAAGCACTGGCGCCTCAAACCCCAAAAGACATACTGCGTTTTGCGCACGAGCAGTTCGATAACATTGTCATTTCATTCAGTGGTGCTGAAGATGTGGTGTTGATCGACTTGGCAAAAAAGGTCAGCAAGCATGTGCAGGTGTTTACGCTCGACACTGGCCGCTTGCATGCCGACACCTACCGGTTCATTGATCAGGTGCGCAAGCACTACAACTTGGATCTAGACATACTGTCACCGGATCAAGCCAAGTTAGAAGCCTTGGTACGCACCAAAGGCTTATTCAGCTTTTATGAAGACGACCACAAAGAGTGTTGCGGCGTACGCAAAGTTGACAGCTTGAAGCGCAAGCTGCAAACAGTGGACGCATGGATTACCGGCCAGCGTAAAGACCAAAGCCCCAGCACCCGTGCCAGCGTCGCCACGGTTGAACTGGACACTGTATTCGGATCGCCAGACAAGCCTTTGGTGAAATTTAACCCACTGGCGAACTGGACTTCTCAACAGGTGTGGGAATACATCCGGATGTTTGATGTGCCTTTTAACCCACTGCATGAGCGCGGCTTCATCAGCATCGGCTGTGAACCCTGCACGCGACCCGTGTTACCGGGCCAACATGAGCGTGAGGGTCGTTGGTGGTGGGAGGAAGCTACGCAGAAAGAGTGTGGGCTGCACAGCACCTAAAAACTACTGCGCTCGCTCTGGCAGCGTTAAAATTCTCCTCAGAGGCGAAAATATGGTTAGGGAGGTTTTTAAAAAGTTGGCAAGGAGACGTGGCGAAACAACTCATCAACATCCGCCTTGCTGCTGCACGCCATGGCCTTGTCAATGAGTTCACGCGTTAAATGCGGCGCGAAGGCTTCGATGAATTTGTACATATAGCCGCGTAAGAACACACCTTTGCGCAAGCCAACCTTAGTGATGCTAGCCTCGAACAGATGGCTGGCATCCAAAGTCACCAAGTCACTGTCCTGTTCCTCATCCATCGCCATGCTGGCCACAATGCCTACACCCAGACCCAAACGTACATAAGTCTTGATCACGTCGGCATCGGCCGCGGTGAATACCGTCTTGGTTTCCAAGCCTTTGTTGCGAAAGGCTTCGTCGAGCTTCGAACGGCCAGTAAAACCGAACACATAGGTCACCAGCGGAAAGCCGGCTATATCTTCCAGTGTCAACTGGTGCTTTTGGGCTAGGGGATGTTTGCGCGGTACAATAATGCTGCGATTCCAACGATAGCAAGGCAGCATAATCAGGTCATGAAATTGTTCCATGGCCTCGGTCGCAATGGCAAAGTCAGCTGTGCCGTTGGAAGCCATTTCAGCGATCTGCATGGGTGTACCCTGGTGCATATGCAGTGATACATCGGGGAAGCGCTTAATAAAGCCTTCGATAACAGTAGGCAGTGCATACCGTGCTTGAGTATGCGTTGTCGCAATGGACAGACTGCCTTTATTCTCGTCGCTGAATTCTTGCGCGACCTGCTTGATGCTTTCCACTTTCTTGAGCACATCGCCCACCACCTGCAAAATAGCTTCACCCGCTGGCGTAATGCGCGTCAAATGTTTACCACTGCGAGCAAAAATCTCGACACCCAGCTCATCCTCCAACAGTCGGATTTGTTTGGATATGCCGGGCTGAGAGGTGTAAAGCACCTGCGCCGTGGCAGATACGTTCAGGTCATGATGGGCGACCTCCCAGATATAGCGGAGTTGCTGCAGCTTCATTGAACGGACCCTGTTATAAAAACTCTCCTAAATATGCTTTTTCAGAATAGCGAGGTCAATCAGAATTTTATTGTATTAAGGTTAATAGAAGGCCGACCGTCCTCCTCTGCACCCCTCTGCTGGCTAAGAATGCTTACATAGTAAACAAACCGAAGAAGCCCGCATCGCTGTTCAAGCGAAACTCGGTGATCTGTGCGGTCACAGCAGAGACGTTGCATCGCGACCAGAGCTCCATGGTTTCACCACCACGATCAGTAGGACGCATGTAGACGTTGAGAAAAATAATGTACTCGCGATTTGATGCATTATAGCGTGACGAACGATTGTCAAAACGCGTACTCATCAGATTACTGCCGGCCTCACTGATCACGCGTGCTCGGCACGCAGCGTAGGCTTCTTGCATAGGCAATTCATTTGGCACAACCTCCGGAGGCGGTACCAAACCCAGCAAATTGGTCACAAAGTTGCCTTGACCCGTACTCTGGGTGGCCGCGATGGAACGAAAAAACAGCGTTAATACCACGGCGATGATAATCACCCCAGCGAAAGCACCAATTACCAAGATCAAGTCCTTCGTGGAATCGCGTTTAACATTACGACTCATAGCAAATATTTCCGCTTTGGCAGCATCCTAACCAGCATCCTACTGTCAGGTACCGCTTTATAATGGTCTGCGACTGCATAATGAGAGCCCACAGTTGCACAGCCTTCCTCGCGAGGCCACCCTCTAAATTTAGCACATGGCAGCAAAATTGCTAACAAGGGAATACTTCTGAGCTTCCCTAGCCCACAAAGATTACACAATCTACAGCGCTTCAACGCTGGGAGTGGTTGCTAGATTGGTGTTAAAATAGCCGACCAAGAGAGTAAAAGGCGTACTAGGGAGGCTCTGAGGCATCCCGAGATATGCCGTAAAAACAGGCAATCCAGATATGCACACTGGAAAAGCCATAATCATAAAGAAGTGGAAGAATAATGACCGCCGTTACCGAGAATTTAAACGTTGAATCGCAAGAGATACTGATCACGCCGGCGATGCTGAAGCAGAAAGTCCCTTTGACCGATGCCGCAGCAGAAACCATCAATGCAGGGCGCGACGCCATTAACAACATTTTAAACCGCAAAGACCATCGTATATTTTTGGTGGTTGGCCCCTGCTCTATTCACGATCTGGACGCCGCAAAGGACTATGCCCAGCGTTTCAAGACGTTGGCCGAAGAAGTCTCGGACACCCTGTTACTGGTCATGCGCGTGTATTTTGAAAAGCCCCGCACTACCGTGGGCTGGAAAGGCCTGATCAACGACCCGTACCTGAACGACACGTTCAAAATTCAAGACGGCTTGGAAATTGGTCGTCGACTGCTGTGTGAAATTGCCGAGATGGGCGTACCAACGGCCACCGAAGCCTTGGACCCAATTTCACCCCAGTATATGCAGGATCTGATTTCTTGGTCGGCCATCGGAGCACGAACTACCGAGTCCCAAACGCACCGCGAAATGGCCAGTGGTTTGTCATCGGCTGTAGGCTTTAAGAATGGCACTGATGGCGGCCTGCAAGTTGCTATTAACGCCCTACAATCGGTCAGCAAGCCGCACCGTTTTCTGGGCATCAACGGCGACGGCCAGGTAGCGATTATCCATACCAAGGGCAATCCGCACGGCCACGTGGTATTGCGCGGCGGTAACGGCAAGCCGAACTATGACTCAGTCAGTGTCGCTCTGTGTGAACAAGAAATGCGCGAAGCCGGTCTGACACCCAATATCATGGTGGATTGTTCGCACGCCAACTCGAATAAAGACCCTGCTCTGCAAACCTTGGTCGCGGAAAACGTCAGCAATCAAATATTGGAAGGAAATGAGTCCATCATAGGCCTGATGATTGAAAGTAACATCAACTTCGGCAATCAAAAGTTGACGCCTAACCTCTCTGATATGCAATACGGCGTTTCAGTGACGGATGGCTGTATTGACTGGACGACGACTGAAACCAGTATTCGCAAAATGCATCAGAAATTGAAAGATGTTTTACCCGCGCGGATGAATAACAGCGCGTCGTAAGCCCAACTAAAAAGGGAGCCTAAAGAGGCTCCCTTTTTATACAATCACAGACCTATTCACTTGCCATCAGCTGCAAGCGGCGCAGCCACTCTACGAGATGTTCAGGCTTCATGTCCGCCTCATCCGCCTGCACCGACACATAGCGTTCGCCGGGCACTTTACTCAGCCAACGAACAGTGGATTTTTGCGCGCTCGCGCGATCCGCTACGTAAAAGGGTTGCGGTGACTGCATATAACGCCACTCCCCCAAAACGGCACGCTGTCCTAACAATAATTCATCAAACAATGGCCGGTTGATGCTTTCGTGCCCATCCAGACGTTTTACTCCGCTCCGAGAAACTTCGAGCTCATGCCCCAACCACCCCATACGAGCAGCGTAATCAGCGCATAATACTTTACCCAAGGCAGGCCAAAGTAGAATGCTACCGGCCAGTGGCAGGGTGCGCTCCATACCGTGTGCCCGAGCCCAGACTTGTGCCGCAGAAGATTCAGTCACCAACAACGGCTCTTGCTTGGCTTGCTCGCGCACAAAATCCAACGCCGCCGGCAGGTCACAACAGGCGATTACATCCAGGCTGTTACTTGCCCAGTTGTCATTTACCACGCTGGCCCCATGTCCACGCCATTCCAAAAACCAAACGTCATAACCGGCAGCCAGTAAAACGCGAAGACGCTCTTCCGAGCGCATCAACCATTCACTGCGCCCTTGCAGAAAAGGCGGCAACCACAATACAGGTATGCCCCAACGTGCGTGATCAGCACTGAAGCGCGTTAAAGCAAACTCCACCGTCGTGTCGCCGGAGTTATTCGGCTTCAATAAATAGGTGTCTTCATTCCAGTCATCTTTCAGTTCGGCTGTCAGTAGAGTAACAGGGAACAGTTCAGAGCTGCTTTTCATTTATCGTCCTTATATGACCGGTCGCAAATGCGTTTTAGCAAAATTTTGAAGTGTGTCTGGTTGCGAGAATTACGTCGACCCTTCTCAACCATCGTTGACTTCGGTAGGTCGCCCATTATACTGTATATGCAAACAGACATGGATAAAAAAACAGGTCTTTATCATGATCAAGCTTACGGCTCGTCAGCAACAGGTTCTGGATTTCCTGCGCACCTACATTGAAGCGCATAGTATGCCACCGACACGCGCAGAAATCGCGCGCGAACTGGGTTTTAAATCAGCCAATGCGGCCGAAGAACACCTTAAGGCATTAGCTCGCAAAGGCGCTATAGAGATGATACCCGGCGCGTCACGCGGCATTCGCTTGCCCCATCTTGAAGCACCGGCAAATGATGAGACTGTGAGTGCTGGCCCTGGATTACCGGTGATTGGTCGAGTAGCAGCAGGCAGCCCTACCCTGGCGACTGAACACATTGATGAGTACTGCCCAGTGGCACCTGACTTCTTTTCACCTCCGGCCGACTTCCTGTTGCGTGTGAATGGCATGAGCATGAAAGACATTGGCGTGTATGACGATGACCTGGTTGCAGTCGCTAAAACCACGCAAGTGCGAGACGGTGACATCATTGTCGCGCGCATCAATGAAGATGTGACATTGAAGCGTTATTTTCGGGAAAAAAACGTCATTAGATTGGTAGCGGAGAATGACGCCTTTGAAGACATCATAGTAACCCCAGAAGACTTCTTTGCCATTGAAGGGAAGTATGTAGGCGTTATTCGCCGTCAGTTACATTAAGCGGAGGCCAGCCCTCTGGTCGAAGGAGGCCATGCGGGTATAAATACCCGCCCTACGTTTACAGCCTACCGTAGGGCGGAAGAGCGCAGCATCATCCACTATGCTTCCACAAAGCCCCGTCCGACTTCTTATCAATCAGCGCCAGCAAATGCTCATGCGCTGCAAGCTCGGCGGAGTTAGCTTCGATTACTGGTAAATCCCTACCACTGGCTTCGGCCGCAAAAGCCAATGCGGCATCCTGCACATTGTCTTTAGGGGTTTCCGCTGCCAACTCCAGCGCCGTCTGCCCACCGGTCATAAACAGATAAACATCCGCTAGAATCTCAGCGTCTAACAATGCCCCATGCAGATCACGGTGACCATTGTCGATGCCGTAGCGCTTACATAATGCATCGAGATTATTCTTCTGGCCGGGATGTTTTTGACGGGCCAGGTAGAGGGTATCCAAGACTGTGCAATGGTTTTCCAGTGGCGCTGCCGGGGATCGCAACGTCCGTAATTCATGATTCAAGAACCCCATATCGAAGGGTGCGTTGTGAATCACTAACTCCGCACCACGCACGAAGTCGAAGAATGATTCTGCAATGTCTGCAAACACCGGCTTGTCAGCCAAAAACTCATTGGTAATGCCGTGAATAGCGATGGCATCTTCGGGCACATTGCGCTGCGGATTGATGTACACGTGGTAATGGTTGCCGGTTAGCTTGCGGTCTACCACCTCCACACAACCAATCTCAATTACCCGATGCCCCTGCGATGGGTCCAAGCCCGTGGTTTCGGTATCCAATACTATTTGGCGCATTGCCTCATCTATCTCCTACTTTCGCCGAACACTCATTGCTTAAGCGTTTAGCCGAGCTAATCTATCATAAAAATCTAAAGATACTTTTGCGCGCCTAAGTTAGCCAACTCATCGGCTTTCTCGTTGCCGGGGTTGCCAGCATGCCCCTTCACCCAATGCCAGTGAACTTCATGCTTCTTTACGAGTTCATCCAGCTGCTGCCATAAATCGACATTCTTCACCGGCTGTTTCGATGCAGTTTTCCAACCATTGCGCTTCCAGCCTGTCATCCACTTTTCAATACCATTTTTGACGTAAGATGAATCGGTGTAGAGCTTCACGACGCTCTGCTTATTTAAGGCCGACAAGCCTTCGATGGCCGCACGCAGCTCCATACGATTATTGGTGGTGTTTGCTTCACCCCCAAACAGCTCTTTAGCGTGTTTACCATACTGCATAAATGCACCCCAGCCTCCAGGGCCCGGATTACCTTTGCATGCGCCGTCCGTGTAAATCACTACTTCCACTATCCTGTCACCTGCTCTCTTTGCGTTGTCATCACTTTGTCTTGCATAAAAAAAGCTGGCTTCCACTTATGATCGTGCAATAACTCTACCTGATTTTTTCGCACCACCAACATGTATCCAGCGCCCGTCATCGGCATAACTACCCGAAAAAAGGCATTTAATAAACGTACTCGCCGCTTCCAGGAGGCTTGGGTCATCGGTGGCCAGTGGTAGTAATAGGCCGTTTGCTCCTCATCACAATCCAACAGAGTACACCAATCAGCCACCCGACGGGCAGACACAAACCGCCCCACCCAAGGTACCTGGCTTTGTCGGCGCAGCAAGCGCGCCAGGCCCCAAAAACCGTAAGGATTAAAACCCATAACAATCAGTTGTCCGCCAGGTCGCAGAGCCTGCACCGCTTCGCGCAAAACTCGGTGCGGGTTTTGCGCGTACTCGATGACGTGATGCATGATCATCATATCGACCGTTTCTGGCAACAGAGCCAAATGCTCCGGGTCAGACTGAACCGTTGGACACACCGCGTTGTTTTCGTATCGCGAAATCAATACCGCCGCTTTGCTGCGGCATTTCTGTGCATCAAAGAGCGGGCGATACAACCCACCATCTACCTGGACGATAAACGGATGGTAGCCTTGAGCGAGCACGGGAGCGACCATATCACGTTCTGTGCGGTACAGCGCTTCACCCAGCTCGGTGCGATACCAACGGTTCAGTTGCACTTCACGGGCATGCGGCTGGAGAGGCGCTGGACGCCACCACTGCAACCACTTTTTGTACCACTGAGAAACCGACATGTAACACTCATCATGTTTGTAAAGCCAACGGGTTCAGCCTACTACGAACCTTGACGCTGTTACAGGGATACTGAACAATGATGCTCAATTACTAAGCCTGCTCGGCTGATACTGCTGACTCTATCGAATGTAAAATCTGTGGAGCAGACTCAAGTGTCGGCCGATACCGTGGTAACAGCGCTGAACGACACCGGAGTGTTGCTAGCACTAATGGTATAACACGACACTTTTTCACGCACTCGAAACGTTTTCCGCCAGCTGTCATGTGCAATATGTTTTAAGCACAATTAAGTGGCTGCTTTCGAGTTGTAACCATGAATCGACGTTAATCTGACCAGTATGGACATTATGCAACATATAATTAGAACCTTCCTAACACTCTTCTTGGCCTTCACCATCACAGCTTGTCAGGTATTTGGCCCCGACTCTACGCAAAGCAGCCTAGACACCGCAGATGCTCTGGAAATCATGCAGATCGACGGACCGATCACTCCAACTCCTGAACGCACCCATTTATCGCCCCTACCGGATTACGCCGAAGATCATATTCTTGAAGACATGGCCTTATTGTTTCCACAGGAGTTTAACACCGAAGAAGCCTTTGCCTGGCCACGCCAACTTGCCGCTTACGAACGGGACCTGTGGCATGAAATGCGCTCACGCTTTGTTATGGACTTAACGGTAGAAGACCCGCGCATTGACGCAGAGATACGCTGGTACAGCCGTAATCAAGGCTACTTTGACCGCGTATCCCATCGAGCTCGCCGCTATTTACCCTACGTCTACGAACAGGTTCTCGAATCTGGCATCCCCATGGAGATGGCTCTGCTCCCAGTCATCGAAAGCGCTTACGACCCCTTTGCCTATTCGCACGGTAGAGCCTCTGGCATGTGGCAGTTTATTCCCGGCACAGGCACTTACTACGGATTAAAGCAGGACTGGTGGTATGACGGTCGCCGTGATGTTTTGGCATCAACGGACGCGGCCATCACCTTTTTACAGGACCTCGGCCGCCAGTTTAATGGCGACTGGGAACTGGCACTCGCGGCATACAATTCGGGCGCTGGCACGGTGCGGCGTGCCCAGCGTATAAACCGGGAGCGTGGACTGCCGACCACTTTCTGGCATCTCGGCTTGCCCGCAGAGACACGCGCCTATGTCCCCAAGATGGTCGCATTGGCCCGCATTGTGTCAGACCCTGCCGCATACGGTTTGACGCTTCCGGTCATGAGTACTGAACCGTATTTCGACGTGGTAGAAATTGACGGTCAGATAGACTTAGCTCAGGCCGCACGCTTAGCCGACATCAGTTTGGACGAGCTCTATTTATTGAACCCCGGTTATAATCAGTGGGCTACTCACCCTGATGGCCCGCACTACTTGCTAATACCGGTGGAATCAGCTGATTTGATGCGCCAAGAGCTGGCCTATTTGCCACCCGACCAACGCGTGAACTGGACCCGCTACCGCATCCAATCGGGCGACTCACTCATCACCATCGCTCGCGCGCATCAAACGACGGTTGATGTACTGCGTGACGTCAATAACCTGCGCTCCAATGTCATTCGCGCTGGCGACCACTTATTGATCCCCACCGCGTCGGCATCCAACACTGCATACCGCTTGAGCGCTGACCAGCGCCTGGATCGACGCCAGAACCAACAGCCCGGCAACGGCTTAGAGCGTGTGGATCATGTCGTACAACCGGGCGATTCCTTCTGGGACTTATCACGGAAGTACAATGTGAACATGCGTCAATTGGCCCAATGGAACGGCAAGGCACCAACAGATCCTATTATCGTGGGTCAAACTTTGGTGATCTGGACCACGCCGGACCGCGCTGCGCAAGCCGGGCCGAACCAGCGCTCGGTAATTCGCCGTGTTGGGTATACGGTACGCAGTGGCGATTCGTTGCACCGCATTGCGGACCGTTTCAACGTCTCAGTGAATCAAATTCGTCAATGGAATCCCGATGCAGCCAGTCGGCAGTATCTGCAACCCGGTCAGTCGTTGACCCTGTACGTCGATGTGACCAACGGACAATAACCGGCAACTGACGCTACGCAGCGTTACATGAACGAGTAAAAAAGGGGCTTCAAGCCCCTTTTTTTGTATCTGCTTGTTCTCAGAAATACGGTGTATGGCGTGATGACAAGCGAGCCAATACATCGTCAAACATAGCCATGACGCCAATAGACAAGCGTTTGGCCAGCGGCTTCGGTGTCTCGAAACTGACTTTCATAACGCGGTGAGCATCATGTAACTTCAGAATCACATCGTCACTGGTACTGATCTCATCCACCAGCCCATTCTCTACCGCGTCACTACCGTACCAGAACTCACCATTTGCGACGGCATCAATATCTAGACTTGGCCGTGCCTTAGCGACATGTTCTTTAAACAAGCGGTGTGTGTTCTCCAAGTCTTCTTTGAATTTGGCGCGCCCAGCGTCGGTATTCTCGCCAATCATGGTCAAGGTGCGTTTGAACTCGCCGGCCGTATGCAGCTCAACATCAATGTCGTTCTTCTTCAAAAAACGATGAATGTTCGGCAGCTGTGCCACCACACCAATGGAACCGACCACGGCAAACGGTGCGGCAATGATACGATCAGCCAGCGCCGCCATCATGTACCCGCCGCTAGCGGCCACCTTATCGACGACAATTTCCAGCTTTAAACCATGCTGTTTCAGGCGCGCCAATTGAGAGGCTGCCAAACCATAGCCATGAACAACCCCTCCGGGGCTTTCCAGTCGTATCAGGACGGTTTCTCCTGGCTGCGCAATGGTAACAATGGCGGTTACCGTTTCAGCCAACGACTTAACTTGAGACGCGCTCATGTCGCCTTTGAAATCCACCACCCAGGCCGTCGGCTTGGCGTTCGCCGAATCCTGGTCTGACTTGGCACGCACTTTTGCTTCCTGCTTCTCAGCTTTCTTTTCCGCTTTGCGTTGTTTCTTTAGCAGCTTATGATCGGTTGCCATCGCCTCCTCTAAACGCTGACGCACGCGATCCAGCTTCTTACTGAGATCTTCTACTTTGATGTGACCTTTGTCGTCATCATCTCTATGGCGTGTTGCCGCACCCACAACAAGAATTACAACAGAGCCTATAGCCACAACAATTGTGACGGTTTTTAACAGGAATATCAGATAATCAGCCCACATATTTCCTCCGGTAACAAATAGCATGTGGTGCTCAGGAAGTAACTTGGCTTTCCCTACCCCATATGTTTAAACTAGCGTTTTAAACACCTGTATGAGAACAAGATTATGACCAGCATGACAGATCAATTTGCGGCCTTCCAGTCACGTTTCAACCCCAGCGCTGCAGAAGACCTTGAAGAAGTGTTTCAATTCGACGTTGACGGTAAGACTTTCTATATCGCAGTGAACGATGGCACCTGCGACATGGCCGAAGGCGAACACGACGATCCTAGCGTTACGCTGAGCTTGTCAGAAGACACCATGAAAGACCTGATGGCGGGTGAAACCAATGGCATGCAAGCCTTTATGAGTGGCTCACTGAAAGTAGAAGGCAACATGATGCTGGCGACTAAATTGGGCGATTTGTTCGGCTTGTAATCGAACAATCAACGGCGCAGGGCCTCCTGCGCTGGCTCATTAATACCCTGCAGCACAAAGGTATCGCCGCGAAACTCCAGCGTAAATAAAGCCTGCAGTGTTAAAGGCAACAATGGCGTGAACAGTTCGTCTGTTTCGAACAGCATTGCCAGCAACTCGTCGCCCAATCGACGATACCAGTTCCCGCCCTGAACAGGGCGTTGCGCCCGCATTTCATCTTCCAGCCGTAAATAGCGTCCTTCCATTTGTATCAGAGTCACAAACTCCACCGACGGACCGAAAAACAGCCATTCAGGAGCGACTACCCGCTGGCCCACGCCGCGCCAACGATCGCCTTCCAACTCAAAACGCCGCGCCACGCGATCCTGCGCCAGCGTCACAGCGTAACGATTACTACTGATGTCGCGCACCGTAATAGTACCCAGCAAGGTGGTGTCGGTTACGCGCTCATACTCACTGAGACGCCATGCAGCCAACCCACCCAACACCGCACTGGCAAAAAACAACAAGCCCAACGTGCCAGCTAAAAAGCCTTTGACCCAGCGATAGCGCGTAAGTAACCACAAGCCAGCCAGCATGAATAAAAAGGAAAAGGCAAACACCATCAAGACAATGGCCGCCATTAGGCTTCTCCCTTCACCTTACTGGGTAGCTGCGCCACACTGGCTCGCGCCATACGCAACACATCAGGGTTATCCTGTCCCGCCAACAGCCCCTCCAAATACAGCTCAAGGCTGCTCAATGCGTCAGCAAAGGCTTCAAGTTGAATATCGGTCGCCCGAACTTCATTGCGCTGCAAACCGGTAACGAAACGAATACACTGATCGACCACCACTACCGCCTCCATTGCCTGCAAAAACATCAGTGCACCTTTTATACCCCCGAGGGTGGCGGGTACATTCGCCAAGTGAACGTTATCGTACTGACTTTCCATATAGGCAGTAACCGCGCGTTTAGCCACAGACAGACCGGCTTCGGTTTCATCCAGTACCGCAGCCTTCGCCTCTTGCAGCATCACATTGCGCGCACCGGCAGCTTCATCGTCGGCAGTATATCGCGTGCCGTTCTGGTTCAAACGCGATACAGCGGATTCGGCGTACAAAATGGCGTCGGCTATGGTCATCAAATCGTCTTGTCGGGGTACGGCGTTGTCTGGCCAGCCGCGCACCAACTCCCACATCCGCCGAACCACGTTGGCTGGACTGTTAAGCCCCACCATATCCAAGGTATCGGCAATACGCGCCAAATGATCCCGCAATCCATACGCCGAGAACTGACCATTGGGCACTGCGGCTTGATCTACCGTGTCTTTCACCTTCACAAACTCTTCCTGCAAGGCCGTTGAAACGCTTTGCAAGACCGAAGAACCGGGCGCCAGTAAGAGTTGTTCCTGCTCACGCAGTTGACGGTCATTGTATGACAAACGAATATCGGGATGAGCCTCTTGAAAGGACTGTAAACGCGGCGAGTGCGCAGCCGTCAGAGCTATGTAGTACAAATTGTCCTGGACCAAGGAGCTGACGGGGGCTGCTTGCAACGCTTTGTTACTCTGCCGAATCAGGTTGTGTAATTGACGATCCAGCTGGCCGTACCATCTTCGCCGTGCGGCGCTGAGCCTGTGGTCATCGGCTTTGGAAATGCCTTCAGCGGCCAACGCTGCGAGATACCAGAAGTCGGCCGCATCGGTTTGCCGTAACGCACTCTGTACCCGATTCAAACACAACGCCATATAGCCCAGAGCACGCTTTGGCTGCGCCTCGCGCATAGCGTACAGCAGGCCAGCCTGAAACATATGACGGTACTTGCGCAGCGCCTCTTTGGTTTCTCGGGTCAGCCGGTTGTCGGCATTGGTTGTTGCCTTAATTGTGTAATTGAAGCGATGAAAACACCCCTCACGCAGTATCACCGCCTTGCGCGCACGACGCAGGTCGTTCACGGTCGGAAGCAGTATTTCTGGAAAGGGCGCCTTGCCTAATTCCTGAAACTCCAGATACTTCTGAATCAACACTAGGGAACGTGTTAATACTTCAAATTCTTTATCGTGTTGCGCTACCGACTCTACCGGTAAAAACTGCAATAGCTGAACAGCCTCTTCGCACATCAGTGCGGCACCCTGGTGCTCCAGCATAACGAAAATGCCGCGCAGTTGCTGAAACCCGTCTACCGTCTGCTGCCAATCCTGCAGGCTTTGAGAGTAGGACAGATACTGTTCCAGTGCCCGCTGCGCATCCTCGACGGTTTTCTCCAGCTCTGTTTTAAGGGCTGAAAGGGTTGCGTTATTGGTCATAAAAACGTCATTCCATAGCGTCCAAGGATGTAACTGCGATAAACACCCAACAAAGGCTGATTACCTACTGTGTATCATCCGTATTTATTATTCGCGTCCCGATTCTATGGGAGACGTCGTCAAAATTAAATAGATTCAACGGCGTAAATGCTCAAGGTGGGGATAGCATCACGTTGTGGTTAGAATTTCTTAACGGTTTCATTCCCCCATATAATCATTAAAATGTCTCTTTTGGAAATAATTACCCGAGTCTACTGTGCCTGTTGTTTTGAATCGTCGCTTTACTACTGCTCCTATGATGGACTGGTCTGATCGGCATTGCCGCTATTTTTGGCGTCAGATTACCGATCACGCAGTGCTTTATACCGAAATGGTCACCACCGGCGCCTTAATCCACGGCAGTGATCCACATCGATTTCTCGATTTCAATACCGAGGAACAACCCGTAGCCTTGCAACTGGGCGGACATGAGCCAGCCGACCTGGCACAGTGTGCCATGATGGCGCAAACTTGGGGCTACAACGAAGTTAATCTGAACGTTGGCTGCCCCAGTGACCGTGTGCAAAACGGCATGATCGGGGCCGTGCTTATGGGCCATGCCGACCTGGTACGCGACGGCGTTAAAGCGATGCTGGATACGGTAGACATTCCCGTGACGGTCAAACACCGTATTGGTATCGACGATCTCGACAGCTATGAATTTCTGCGCGACTTCGTCGGCACGGTCAGTGAGAGTGGTTGCCAGACATTTATCGTGCATGCGCGCAAGGCTATTCTGTCAGGGCTCAGTCCAAAGCAAAACCGCGAGGTACCGCCGCTGGACTATGCTCGTGTCTATCAGTTAAAACGGGACTTTCCCGACTTGGAAATACTGATAAACGGCGGCTTAAAAACACTCGACGACTGCGCCGCACAGCTAGAACACCTGGATGGCGTCATGGTCGGCCGCGAAGCTTGGCACAACCCTATGCTCTTAGCGCAGGTCGACGGTCGATTCTATGGCAGTCACACAGCGCCTCGCTCAGCGACAGAGGTTGCTGAGCGCATGCTACCCTATCTGGAAGCACAATTGACCAGCGGTCAACGTTTAAACCACGTGATTAAACCGCTGTTTAATCTGTTTCATGAATGCACGGGCGCGCGCCAATATCGCCGCTATTTAAGCGAGCACGCCCACGTAAAGGGTGCCGGCATTGAGGTGTTTCTTGCTGCCTTAGATAAGGTATCACCCAATTTGGAAGCCGTAGAGTCCGTATGCCACGAGAGCTAACCTACCTTTTTGATGACTGGTTAGTAGTCACTCAGCAACTGAATTTGCGGATTCGCTCTGAAGTGCCACAAAGCTGGATGTGGGGCACCAACCACCTCAATGAGACCATCAAACGGTTGTGCTATGCCTTGTCCGACATCTGGTATTTGGATGGCCAGGATGGCCGAGCGACACGCAATCATATCGGTGTGGTGAAGGTAACACCCAGCACCCTAGAGTTGGTGCAACGCACTAATGACCTGCGCCAACGCTTTCATCTGCACTTGCTGAACCTTAAAAAACAGCAACCAGGCTTGTGGCCGGAAACCTCGGCGCGCCTAGCCAAACGTGCACAGGCCGTACAGGGCTCCTTGGAACGCGAAGGTCTGGTTCGATTGCATCTAAAGCAATTCAGTCGCACCGTGCCGATCCTGCATACCTTGCCCACTAGGATAGCGTTCAACTGGTATAGCAGTGGACGCAGCATTAAGCGGTTGAGTAAGGCAGAGGTGTTACAGAAGCTTGAGAAGTTGGGCGCCGATAAGACACATATCCGCATTCAATACCAAAAGGTTGCACAATTACCGGATGCTGAAGCACTTGCACAGGTACAAACCCAAGCACCCTTGATCCGTGCCAACGTGCGCTACGAAACCGGCGAGCGAGAAGCCTTTAACGTTGCTATGCCGATCTTCATTCCCACCGAAGGCGGCCATGCCTTTCCGGACATCATTGCGCCACCCGATGCTCCGCCAACCGAGCGCAGCCGGGCTACGCGGAGTGATCAAAAGCTGGAGGATCACCCCTTTGTGCCTAGCTTACGAGTGTACCGCTACCGCTGAAACGACGGTTCCGATCAATCGTCGAGACGATTAAGACCGTTCAACGCCGCCACCCGATAGGCTTCGGCCATGGTTGGGTAGTTGAAGGTATGGCTCACAAAGTACTCCAGCGTATTGCCGCCATTTTTCTGCACCATGATGGCCTGCCCGATGTGCAGGATCTCCGCGGCTTGCTCACCGAAACAGTGAATGCCTAGCAACTCCAAGGTTTCCCGATGAAAGAGAATTTTCAAAACGCCGGTGTCTTCGCCAGTAATTTGCGCCCGTGCCGTGTCTTTGAAGTACGCCTTACCGACTTCGTAAGGAACCCTTGCTTCGGTCAACTCGCGCTCGTTCTTACCCACTGAGCTGATTTCCGGAATGGTATAGATACCCGTAGGAATATCGGAGAAGAAGGTCGCGGTAAAGTCATCAAGAATGGCCCCCGATGCGCTGCGCCCCTGATCGTAAGCTGCACTGGCCAGACTGGGCCAACCGATGACATCGCCAACGGCAAAAATATTTTCAACTGACGTCCGGTATTCCTTATCGACTTCAAGTTGACCGCGTGAGTTCGCTTCAAGGCCGATGGCACTCAGATTCAATGTCTCGGTGTTACCCGCCCGGCCATTGGCCCACATAAAGGCTTCAGCCTTCAATACCTTGCCGCTCTCCAGCGTCAGTTCGATATGATCCTCAAAGCCCTTCACACTTTTAAAGGTTTCGTTGTGGCGAATCAGCACACCGTGATTGCGCATGTGGTAGCTGAGTGCGTCAGAGATTTCGTCATCCATAAAGGCCAGCAGCCGAGAACCTGGGTTCACCAAGTCCACCTTGACGCCCAGCCCGCTAAATATCGAGGCGTATTCACAACCAATGACCCCCGCACCATAGATAACGATGCGCTTAGGCGTTTCTGTCATTGTGAGAATGGTGTCGCTGTCATGCATCCGCGGATGGTCAAAATCCACTTCCGGCGGACGATAAGGCCGTGAGCCGGTAGCGATGACAATATTCTCACCGTGCAACAGTTCATTGGCGTGCTCACCTTCTTTCAGCAGCACCGTATTGCTGTCTACGAAACTGGCATCGCCATGAAAAACGGAAATATGATTGCGCGCATAAAAACGCGCCCGCATCTCAACCTGCTTGCGGATAACACCGCGCGCGCTGTTGAGCATGGTCTGGTAATCCAGCACCTTGGGGTCAGAGATGGCGCGAAACAAACTCGTTCGGTTGAACTTCATCAAGGCATCGACGGCATGGCGCAGGGCTTTCGACGGAATGGTTCCTTGATGCGTGCAATTGCCGCCCACATCAGCACGGCGATCAACAATAGCAACGCTCTTGCCCTTCTTGGCTGCATTCATTGCAGCACTTTCGCCTGCAGGACCAGTCCCTATTACAATCACATCGAATTGGTGTTTTGCCATAAAATCCTCGAATTATTTAGGTGGGAAGTTTGCGGGTATAAATACCCGCCCTACAGCTCTCACCTGTTTTTACTGCGCCGTATCCGCGATACTCTCTACGCGCTCTTAACCTATTTTTTGGTCGCGTCGTAAAACTCGCTCTGTGCGCCCTTTATTTCGTCGTCAGCGTCACATTTCTCCGGGTCGCCGCCACAGATCTCGCACTTGCCCTCAATACCGACAGCCGCCAAGCCACCGCAACTACCCGCAATAGGCTTACGTCCAAAGATCACACCCACTGCCATGGCCATTACCACCAACAGCATAAAAACGAAAACGGTTATAAACAGTGTCATACTTCTATTCTCCTGCGCTCATTAAACGCGTGAACTCACCTGTCATGTATTCGACAAACTCGCCAGCGACCCGCTCGATCAAATAGATCGATAGGCCATATGTATCAGCGAGCACACGAGCCTGTTCAGGCCCTACAGACACCAAGGCCGTTGCCCATGCATCCGCCAACATGGCATTCTCTGCCATCACTGACACTGACACCATGTTGTGTCTCACCGGATAACCGGTACGTGGATCAATGGTGTGAGAGTAACGCACCCCATCGACTTCGAAATAGTTACGATAATCACCGCTGGTTACCAGCGCCGCATCATCAAAAAACTCAAGCACACGGTAGGCACTGCGCGCTATGCCCTCTTCCGGCGTTTCGATACCTACGCGCCACGGCGAACCATCAGGCTTAGCACCCGAGATACGCATATCCCCGCCGAGCTCGACGAGAAAACTATTATAACCTAATGAACGCAAATATTCCGCGACCACATCGGCGCCGTAACCTTTAGCGATAGCTGACAGATCCAGCTCGCGCGGCGCGGTCTTGCGCAACGCTGGCGGGTCCATGCGTACTTCGACGGCCTCCCAGCCTAACAAATCCATGGCTTGTGCCAATTCGACTTCAGTCGGCACTTCTTCCGGCCGATCCAGTGGACCAAAACCCCAGATATTCACCAGCGGCAAAATAGTCGGCTCGAAGGCTCCGCGTGATTTTTCAGCAACATCCAAGGCAGCAGCCACGACCGTCGCGACATCGGCTGATACGGAAACCCAAGTATCTACCGGCGCCTGGTTAAACAAGGATATATCTGACCTTGGTTCATAGGTTGACATGGTATCAACCACCCGCGCCAACTGACGCTGCACACCAATTTCGATACGTAATCTTTCACTGGCAGGTGCATATACAATAACGGAGTACGACGTTCCCATGGTGCTGCCGGACAAGCGAACGGGTTCCGTAATAGTCCCGCGATCACAACCGACGAGCACCGTCAGTGCAATCAGCAGCAGTGGAACAAATAGGTATTGGCGCATGTAAATCGGTTGCTCCAATGAAAATGAAAAAACCCACCGCAGCAGATGGCTGCCGAGGCGGGCTATATACGTTGGCTACGGTATGTAGCCACGAGTGCGGCGCTAATTAATTAACCGCCAAAGTCGTCAAGCAGGATGTTGTCGTCTTCCACACCCAAGTCTTTCAACATCTTGATACAGGCGGCGTTCATCATTGGCGGACCACACATATAGTACTCAACGTCTTCCGGCGCTTCATGATCACGCAGGTAGTTTTCGTACAATACGTTATGGATAAAGCCCGTCTTGCCTGTCCAATTATCTTCAGGCAAGGCATCACTCAACGCCAAATGCCACTCAAAGTTCTCATTCTCGGCGGCCAGCTTGTCGAATTCCTCGACGTAGAATGCTTCACGCAAAGAACGCGCACCGTACCAGAAAGAAATCTTACGCTTAGACTTCAAGCGCAGCAGCTGGTCAAAGATGTGCGAACGCATAGGCGCCATACCAGCACCACCGCCAATGAACACCATTTCAGCGTCGGTGTCTTTCGCGAAGAACTCACCAAAAGGCCCGTAGATGGCCATCTTATCGCCCGGCTTCAGGCTAAACACATAAGAAGACATCTGCCCTGGCGGGAAGTCTGTGCCCGGCGGTGGTGATGCAATACGAATATTGAATTTCACCAATCCACGCTCTTCCGGGTAGTTCGCCATTGAATAAGCACGGATAACCGTCTCATCCACTTTAGACACGTATTTGAAGACGCCGAACTTGTCCCAGTCGCCACGGTACTCTTCTTCGATATCAAAATCAGAGTATTTCACCGTATGCGGCGGCGCTTCCAGCTGCACGTAACCACCGGCACGGAAGTCAACGTTCTCGCCTTCTGGCAATTTCAGTGTCAGTTCCTTGATGAAGGTCGCCACGTTCGGGTTAGAGACAACGTCGCATTCCCAACGCTTAACACCGAAGAACTCAGGTTCAACCTCGATCTTCATGTTTTGCTTAACCGGCACCTGACACGCCAGACGCCAGCCCGCTTTCAACTCACCTTTGGTGAAGGCTGAAGCCTCGGTAGGCAGGGCTTCACCACCACCTTCCATAACGATGCAGCGGCACTGTGCGCATGAACCACCACCACCACAGGCAGAACTCAGGAAAATCCCGTTCTCCGCCAACGTGTTGAGCAGCTTGCCGCCCGCTTCGGTGGTGATTGCTTTGTCGTGATCTTCGTTGATCTCGATGCTTACTTCGCCAGAATTAACCAGCTGCGAACGCGCACCCAAAATCACACCGACCAACAGCAGTACGGCAATGATGAAGACGGCGACGCCCAGAATAATTTCTAAAGCCATTATGTTGCTCCCTATTTACAGCTGTACGCCAGAGAATGACATAAAGCCCAGAGACATCAGACCTACCGTGATAAAGGTAATACCCAAACCACGCAGACCCTTTGGTACGTCACTGTACTTCATCTTTTCGCGGATACCGGCCAATGCAGCAATGGCTAAAGCCCAGCCCACACCAGCACCCACACCATACACCACAGACTCAGAGAAGCTGTAGTCGCGCTCAACCATGAACAATGATGCACCCAAGATGGCACAGTTCACGGTAATCAACGGCAAGAACACACCCAGCGCGTTGTACAACGCCGGTACGTACTTATCGAGGAACATCTCGATGATCTGTACGATGGCCGCGATAACGCCGATGTACGTCAGGTAACCCAGGAAGCTCAGGTCAACACTGGCCAGATCAGGACTGATCCACGCCAATGCGCCCTCACGCAACACACCGTTAAAGATCAGGTTGTTCACTGGTACAGTGATCAACTGAACAACGATAACGGCAATACCCAAGCCAATAGCAGCATCTACCTTCTTAGAGATAGCGATGAACGTACACATGCCCAAGAAGAAGGCCAGTGCCATGTTCTCAACGAATATGGCTTTGATAAACAGACTGATTAAGGCTTCCATGTTACAGGGCCTCCTTGTTCATGTTGGGCTTGATCTTGAACTCAGACTCTTCAACTTGATCTGACTTCCACTCACGCAGCACCCAAATTAAGAAACCAATGATAAAGAACGCGCTCGGCGGCAACAGCATCATACCGTTTGCCACGTACCAGCCGCCTTCAGAGGCTAACGGCAGGACTTCCAGACCAAACAATTTTCCGGCACCGAACAATTCGCGGAAAAACGCCACCAGGATCAAAACCACGGAATAGCCTAAGCCATTGCCGATACCGTCAAGGAACGCCAAACCCGGAGGGTTTTGCATGGCGTAGGCTTCCGCCCGACCCATAACGATACAGTTGGTGATGATCAAACCCACGAACACCGACAATTGCTTAGAAATATCATAAGCCACGGCTTTCAGGATCTGGTCTACCACGATAACCAAGGAGGCAATGATGGTCATCTGCACGATGATACGGATACTTGAAGGTATCTGACTGCGGATGACCGCAATAAACAGGTTGGAAAACGCACACACTGTGGTCAGTGCGATACACATAACCAAGGCCACATTCATGCTGGTCGTTACCGCCAAGGCAGAACAGATGCCCAGCATCTGCAAGCCGATGGGGTTTTCGTTGAACAACGGGTTCAACAACGCCTTTTTTGCTTTAGGTGACATGATTAAGCCTCCCCTGCTTGCAGATTATCAAGGAATGGTCGGAAACCATCACGGCCCAGCCAGAAACGGATCATACCGTCTACACCACGACTGGTCAGTGTTGCGCCAGACAGCCCATCGATGTAGTGGTCACGCTCAAAGTCGTTTGACCGCTCTGCCTGACCGCGACGCACACTCAAAGCGAGATCGTCGTTGGCATCAAAGACCTTGCGGCCGATCCACTGCTGCTGCCAGCGTGGGTTATCAATCTCACCACCCAGGCCCGGTGTTTCAGCGTGCTCGTAGAAACCCAAACCGGTCACGGTATTAAGATCACCTTCGAGCGCCAAGAAACCGTACATGGTCGACCACAGACCATAGCCACGCACTGGTAAAATCAGCGTTTCAATACCGTCATCAGCACCGCGCACGATGTAAACCAAGGAATAGTCTTCCAAGCGACGAATACCCGCCATGTCGGCATCTGGTGTCAGACGACGTGACAATTCAGGATCTTGCGCTGCTTTACGCTGGTCGAACTCATCAGGGTTGATGTGATCAGCAAACTGACCCGTGGCCAGCTCGATCACGCGTGTCTCGATGATTTCAAATTGCTCTGCTACAGAGCGACCGGTATCCAGCATACCTGCTGCAGCCAGGATATTACGTTTCATATCCTCGACCACGTTTTGCTGCTGCATAGGGCGCAACGATACAGCTGCGGCCGATACCACGATAGCGCACACCAAGCAGACCAGGAAGGCCACCAGCAAGGTGTGTTGAATAGAGTCTTTACGCTTGGACACGAGCAGCCCTCCGCTTAATGTTACCTTTCACGACGTAGTAGTCGATGAGCGGTGCAAATAGGTTGGCGAACAGAATGGCGAGCATGATGCCTTCCGGGAAAGCCGGGTTAACCACGCGAATCAACACGGTCATGACCCCGATCAGGGCACCAAACCAGTATTTACCGGCGTTGGTCATGGACGCAGAAATGGGGTCCGTGGCCATAAACATCATACCGAAGGCGAAGCCACCGATGACCAAATGCCAGTACCAAGGCAGTTCAAGCAAAGGATTGGTTTCGGAACCAATAAAGTTGAACAGGGTCGACATCAAAATCATGCCGATCATGACACCGGCGACGATACGCCAGTTGGCGATACCCATCACCAACAACACAGCGCCACCCAGCAACACCAGCAGGGTCGAGGTTTCGCCCATTGAACCCTGAATCGTGCCGAAGAACGCATCAAACCAAGTGATGTTATTGGCCAGAATCTCGTTCACGCCACCTTCTTGCGCCATGCTTAACGGCGTCGCACCGCTGTAGCCGTCAACGGCGGTCCATACTTCATTACCCGACATGCTGGCTGGGTAAGCAAAGTACAAGAAAGCACGACCCGTCAAGGCCGGGTTCAAGAAGTTCTTGCCGGTACCACCGAACACTTCTTTACCAACGACCACGCCGAAAGTAATACCCAAAGCAACCTGCCACAGAGGGATGGTTGGCGGGCATATCAAGGCAAACAATACCGAGGTTACAAAGAAGCCTTCATTCACTTCGTGCTTACGCACGGCAGCGAACGCCACTTCCCAGAAACCACCGACCAAGAAGGTCACCGCATACACGGGCACAAAATACCAAAAGCCGTACCAGAAATTATCCCAAATACTCTCAGGATTATTGCCTGCCAACAGGCTGATGAAATAGTCGCGCCAGCCGGCAGACATTTCCAAACCACCCGCAATCGCAGTATTGGCCTGATAACCAATGTTCCACATACCGAAGAACATGGCCGGGAAGGTACACAACCACACCGTGATCATGATGCGTTTCAAGTCCATACCGTCGCGCACGTGTGCCGTGGTGGCGGTTACCTTACTGGGCATGTACAAAGCCGTATCAACCGCTTCGTACAACGCATAGAACTTGTTTAATTTACCGCCTGGCTCAAAGTGGTGCTCCACTTTGTCCAACATATTTCTTAAAGCCTTCATGCTTAACCCTCCTGCTCTATTCGCGTGAGGTTCTCACGCAGAATCGGGCCGTATTCGTATTTGCCAGCACACACAAAGGTACACAACGCCAGATCTTCTTCATCCAGCTCTAACGCACCCAGTTGTTCGGCTTGATCCAGATCGCCCACTGCCAATGCGCGCAGCAATTGGGTTGGCAAAATATCCAAAGGCATGATTTTCTCGAACTGACCGAGCGGCAACATGGCGCGTTCAGAGCCATTCGTGGTGGTATTGAAGTCAAACTTCTTACCGCCCAACAGCTTGGACACATAGATATTCAGTACAGAGAAACGATTCACCCCAGCACGCAGGTAATGGAACATCAGGCGCTCACGGCCTTCTTCCAAAACACTCACTTGATTGTGGTAGCGTCCTAAGAAGCCGACTTCAGCGAAGGTCGCCCGACCACCCCAAACAGAGCCGGAAATCAGGCGATTCTCACCTTCTGCCAACTCGCCATCGGTCAACTCCGCCAGGTTTGCACCCAAAACAGTTTTGATCAAACGAGGGGTTTTGACTTTAGGGCCACCCAGTGCAACCACACGATCAACACTCAGCTTACCCGTGGTGAACAATTTAGCGATGGCAATAACGTCCTGATAGCCCACCGTCCATACGGTTTTCTTCGCCGAAACCGGCTCCAGAAAATGGATGTGAGTACCCACATTACCCGCAGGATGAACACCATCAAACTCTGCAACGGTAACGCCTTCAGGCACATCAACCGATGCCCCAGGCTTCTTCGTCAGATAGGTTTTGCCTTCGGTCAGCTTGGTCAAAATAGTGAGACCCTGCTTAAAGGCTTCGGCTTCAGCTGCAATAATTACGGTCGGATCAGCGGCCAGCGGATTAGTATCCATCGCACTGACAAAAATCGCCGCTGGCACCGCGTCTGGGGCTGGCACCTTGCTGAAAGGGCGGGTGCGCAAAGCAGTCCACAGGCCACTCTTCAGCAGGTTATCAACAATGTTTTCACGCGTCAGCGTATTTAAGGCAGCGGCATCGTACTGTGCAAACTGTTCTGCCTCGTCACCTTTAACCTCGATGACCAATGACTGGAATACACGACGATTACCACGATTAATGGCCTTCACCACACCAGCAGCGGGTGCAGTATAGGTCACACCCTCTGTCTTCTTGTCAGCGAATACAGGTTGGCCGAGTTTTACGACGTCACCTTCTTTCACTAGCATGGTGGGTTTCATACCGGGGTAATCGTACCCGACGAGCGCAACGGTTTTCACCGGCTTGCCTTGCTCGAGGGTTTGTGTGGGATCACCAGTTATAGGAAGGTCTAAGCCTTTTTTGATTGTGATCATAGTTATGCCCGTTAGTGAATGTAAAACGGTGCCGGAAGGATTCAACGACAGATCCATCCCGGAAATTCTGATTGGTTTCAGGAAACAATACGGCCTTGACCCCCACCATTTCTAGCAAGGTTAGCAACAATATTTCCCACCCGAAAATTGCGCGTAAGTATAATGGTGTGAGCCACCTTTTGCTACAGATGACCCTGCTAAATTAGGCCAACATTACAGGTGAGATTCATTCTCACTTAAGGCCGCGCCAATTAGTGCGCATCCGGCTCGCGCCTGTTAGAATCCGCCGCTTGCTAAATGCCGTAGGCATCAGGCCAACTCGAAATTCGTCAAACAGGATTCTTTACGTGCACATCTCTTTGCCTACCCAAGCCAGTGACCGTCGTCGCTGGGGCCCACTCCCGGCGAGCGCCGATGCATGGGCTTTGGCGCAGATCATCGCCAGCCACCCCGGCCAAGTACTGGTATTAGGCACCGAAGCCAGCGAGCTGCAGCGCCTAATGCAAGAATCACAACTGTTTTTACCGCTCGGCACGGCAGACAACCATTGGCTGCCGGACTGGGAGATGCTGCCATACGACAATTTTTCGCCGCATCAAGACATCATCTCCGACCGAATTTCAACGCTCTATCGCCTACAGCAGGGGCAAACGCAGCCCATTTTCACTACTCTGGCCAGTGCTTTGCACCGACTACCACCCAGCCAATACGTGCAACGCACAGCGTTGATGGTGTCGGTGGGCGACCGTTTGGATCTCGATGCTTTACGCCTACGCTTAACGAACGCTGGCTATCAATCTGTCAGTACCGTCGCTGAGCACGGCGAATTCACTCTGCGCGGCGGCCTCATCGACGTCTTTCCCATGGGGGCTGATGCCCCGCTTAGACTGGAATTGTTTGACGACGAAATTGAATCGATCCGGGTGTTCGATCCCGAGTCGCAGCGCACGCGCAAGCCCATTGAACACTTCGAATTGCTGCCCGGCCGAGAATTTCCGCTTGATGAAGCAGGTATAGCACAGTTTCGCGCGGCCTTCCGCGAAATGTTTGATGTCGATACCCGGCGCTGCCCACTGTATCAAGATATGTCTAACGGGCTCACACCAGCGGGCATTGAATTCTATTTAGCCCTGTTCTTTCCAGAGCTGAGCACCCTGTTCGACTATCTACCCAGCAACACGCTGGTGATTACCGTGGGTGACATGGTCGCGGAAGCCGAGCATTTTCTGAATGACGTCAAGGCGCGCTATGAAAACCGTCGTCATGATGTTACCCGTCCGGTGCTTGCACCCGAACTGATTTACTTGCGCGCTGACGAAGCGTTTGCGGCGCTCAAAAACTACCCGCAAGTCGCTCTGACCCAACACACAGTGGACGGTGCAGGGGCGCTCGACCTAGGCTTCGTACCGACCGAAAACTATTTAGTGGATCACCGCGCTGCGGAGCCCATGCAGGCCGTAGAGGCCATGTTGATGGAAACCTCGCGCCGGGTTTTATTTTGTGCCGACTCTCAGGGCCGCCGTGAAAGCATACTGGAACTACTGCAGGGCATTCGGGTAAAAGCACCCGTCTTTGACCGCATTGCAGACTTTATCGACAGCGACGCCACCATTGGCATTACCGTTGCACCGCTGGCTAAAGGCATCGAATTTCCGGCCGCCAACCTTCGCCTGCTCAGCGAAAGTCAGTTGTTTGGCGAACAGACCGTCACCATGGCCCAGCGCCGTGCGCGCTCAGAGGCCAGCAATGCAGAGCTACTGATCCGCAACCTGACCGAACTGAAGCCTGGCCAACCGGTGGTTCACCTCGACCACGGTGTCGGTCGCTATCTGGGCTTAGAGACGTTGCAGGTCGATGGCCAGTCTAATGAATTTCTTATGCTCGAATACGCCGACAACGCCAAGTTGTACGTGCCTGTGACGAGCCTGCATTTGATCAGTCGCTACTCAGCAGGCGAAGAGAGCCACGCTCCTGTGCACAAGCTCGGCACCGACCGCTGGAGTGTTGCCAAGCGCAAAGCCGCCGAAAAAATTCGCGACACCGCGGCCGAGTTGCTGGACATCTATGCACAGCGTGAGGCCAGAACCGGGTACTCGTTTCCACCACCGAATGAAGACTATCGACGCTTCGCCGCCAGCTTTCCCTTTGAAGAAACAGAAGACCAATCGGTCGCCATTAACGCCGTCTTGCAAGACATGATGCGCGCCCAGCCGATGGACCGACTGGTCTGTGGTGATGTCGGCTTTGGAAAAACTGAAGTGGCCATGCGTGCGGCCTTCTTGGCCGCCCACGCGGGTAAACAGGTCGCCGTTTTAGTACCCACCACCTTGCTCGCACAACAGCACTATGAAAGTTTCGTCGATCGCTTTGCCGACTGGCCCATTCGCGTGGAAAGCCTGTCGCGCTTTCGCACGGGCAAAGAGACCGATGCCGTGTTGGCAGGTCTGGAATCGGGCCGTGTGGATATCGTTATCGCCACGCATAAACTCTTGTCAAAGGACGTCAAATTCAAAGACCTCGGATTGTTGATCATTGACGAGGAACACCGGTTCGGCGTGCAGCAAAAAGAACGCATCAAAGCATTGCGTGCGGACGTCGACATTCTCGCCATGACGGCCACACCGATACCGCGCACACTGAACATGGCGATGTCGAACATCCGTGACTTGTCGATCATTGCCACACCACCAGCACGACGTCTGTCGGTAAAGACCTTTGTCCGCGAGCGCGATACTGCACAGATTAAAGAAGCCATTTATCGTGAGCTGCTGCGCGGCGGTCAGGTGTATTTCCTGCACAATGAAGTCAAAGACATTGATCGCATTGCCGAGGAAATCACCACTAACGTGCCAGAGGCGCGGGTTACCATTGGTCACGGACAGATGCGTGAGCGCGATCTTGAGCGTGTCATGTCGGACTTCTATCACAAGCGCTACAACGTACTGGTGTGTACCACCATCATAGAAACCGGCATCGACGTACCGTCGGCCAACACCATCATCATTGATCGGGCAGACAAGTTCGGTTTGGCGCAATTGCATCAGTTGCGTGGTCGGGTCGGTCGCTCCCACCATCAGGCCTATGCTTACCTGATGACACCGCCCTGGAAAGCCCTAACCGGTGATGCACAAAAACGCTTGGAAGCCATCTCGGAAGCCCAAGATTTGGGCGCTGGCTTTATGCTGGCAACCCACGACTTAGAGATTCGCGGGGCGGGAGAACTCCTGGGTGAGGAACAAAGCGGCCATATCGAGTCCATTGGCTTTACCCTGTATATGGAAATGCTCGAACAAGCCGTGAAGTCGCTAAAATCGGGCAAGGTACCAAACGTCAGCCTCGACAATGTGCATCATGTCGAAGTGAACTTGAACATCCCAACGCTTATTCCCGACGACTATATCCCAGACGTTAACAGTCGTCTGACGCTCTACAAACGCATTGCCAGCGCCGATGACGATGCGGCACTCAATGAACTAAAAGTGGAAATGATTGATCGATTCGGACTCCTGCCTGAGCCTTTAAAGAATCTTTTCAAGGTTACGGCACTGCGACACAAGCTCGAAGACATGGGAATTGCTAAAATCACCGCTGGCTCGGTCGGCGGCCAGGTTGAATTTGCCGCACAAACCAAGGTAAACCCCATGACCATCGTACAATTGGTACAAACCATGTCGATGACGTATCAAATGAAACAAGGTGATAGACTGAACTTCACGTTGGCTTCCGATACCGCCGAACAGCGTTTCGCGGTAGTGACAGAAGTCTTGGAACGACTGAGCAAAGAGTTGCAACCATGAAAACATTGATCTTCGGCCTAGCGGGTTTACTGCTGTTCAGTGCCTACAGCACCGCACAGTCGGTCGACAACCCTAACGCCGGGCGCTGGTATCAAGTGGAAATCATTCTGTTCAGTCAGCCATCACGGGCTGGCGACAATGAAATCTGGCCAGATTTTCCGCTCCTGAATTACATGCAAGAAGCCGTGCGTTTAACGCCACCCGAATTTATGCCGACGCAATCAGCTTCGAGCAGCGACAGCCCACCACCCATGCCGCTGCGCTGGCCTGAAGTGGACTTAACCACCGGCCAGGAAAAGCCCTTTGTACTAGTCCCTGAAGTGCTGTTACAAATGACCGATGCTGCGCGGGCCATTAATGGTCGGGGTGGTCGGCAGGTGATCGCGCATAAAGCCTGGAATATGCCGGTATGGGGCGAAGAAGAACGCACCATCATACGCATACAGGGTGGTGAGAAGTTCGGCAATCATTTTGAACTGGATGGTTTCTTTGCCGTGCATGTCGGCCGTTTTCTGCACGTCGAAACGGATTTGTACCACAGTCAGTACGTACTTACTGATGAACCCCTAGGCCAGTTCTTTCGCCAAACCACCCCTACTCTGACGCCGGACAGCAGTGATGGTCTGAGCTGGGACGGATTCAGTGAGATGGACCACGCCAACGCTTTGGATCAAGAAGCGCGGCGGATCTTTCCGCTACGCCAACGCGAATACTATGTGCCAACGAAGAGTGTGCACTTGGCTGAGCGACGCCGTATGGCCAGTGGAGAGATTCACTACCTAGACAGCCCAAATCTGGGCATGGTGATTCAGTTTACTCCCTATGTGCCAGCCGAAGTGTCTACCCTGAATGTAGGGTCTTAACTTCGGCCAGCCACAAAACCATCCGACTTGATGACGAACTCAGTCTTCGTAGAAGAGTCGGATGGCTTGCGCGATCACATCACGCACATCGGTCATGCCTGCATCCAACGCCGTCTGAATTTCTTTCAGCGTGATCACTGAATTGCTCTTACCTGCCGCCGGGTTGACCACCAGCGCCAAGGAAGCGTAGTTCAACTGCAGTTCGCGCGCCAACGCGGCTTCCGGCATCCCGGTCATGCCCACGATGTCACAGCCGTCTCGCTCCATACGGACGATTTCAGCCGCAGTTTCCAAACGAGGCCCTTGAGTCACGCCGTAAACCGCGCCATTGACGATCGACTTACCGGCGTGGTGAGCCGCTTGGGCCAACAAGTCACGCAGACTTTCCGAATACGGAAACGACAAGTCCACATGCTTAACGGCTTCCAGGTCGCCCTGATAATAGGTGTGGATGCGCCCCCATGTGTAATCAATAATCTGATCAGGCAACACCAACGCCCGAGTAGGCATGGCGTCTATCGCAATACTGCCGACCGCATTGACCGATACAATATCGGTGGCATATAGCTTTTGCAGTGCCCACATATTGGCGCGATAGTTAACTTGATGGGGCGGGATGCGATGCGGGTGACCATGGCGCGCCAGAAAAAGCACACGATAACCGGCCATTTCTCCTTCTAGAATAGGGGCAGACGTGGACCCATAAGGCGTTTGTACGTCATGGGCGGAGATCACCTGCAACTGCTTGGGCTCCGTCAGCCCGGTGCCACCAATAATGGCGATGGTTTTAGTCATACTCAATTCTCCTGCTTGCAGCAGTATATATTTTAGGACAGACGCAGTAGCTCAGCTTCCCTCGCCTACTTCGCGATTTTAACGCAGTTCCGACCGGCTTTCTTGGCACTGTAGAGCGCTTCATCGGCGCGCTTTAACAGCGCTTCCGGTTCTTCTTTAGGCTGGCGTAATGCACAACCCAAGCTGATCGTAATATTCACCTTTTGCGTACCCGACGCCTTACCCCGTTGCGCCTTACCGTCCTTTTTACTATCGGGGCGATCGTCACGGCGCAAGGTCAACGGATAGTTCTCGACACGTTGCCGCACGTCTTCGAGCTTTTCCGCAATAGCATCAGCACGATTATGGCTGAATACCAGCGTAAATTCTTCTCCACCATAACGATAAGCCGATAGGCCTTTCACGTCTGCCAGGATACTGCCCAGCAACCGCAATACCTGATCACCCACCTCATGGCCCCACGTATCGTTAAACTGCTTGAAGTGATCCACATCAAGCATACAGATAGCAGAACGTCGCCCCAAACGACTGAGATGCCCTTCCAGTGCCCGCCGCTGTGGCAGCTGCGTCAGCTCATCAACATACGCCAACCGCAGCATTTCATACGCCAGCGTGAGCAACAAACTCAGGCCTGCAGCCAAGGTAACCCAGCCGGATGCGTTCACTCGATCAATCAGCGCATAAAAAAGCATAACCGCGAGCCAGACCGCAAAACACCCCCAAACAGTGGCTCGGTACCGACGCACACTGACCAAGGCCAGCCATATGAACAGTATCACGCTCTGCCACCACAGGTGCCCCCACGTCAGGAACCACCCTGCTTGTGGTCGTGCCAGCATAAACTCCGGCAAGTCGATCAACAACAACCAAGCGACCAAGGGCGCGTCGGTCATTGCCACCGGCAAGAAAAAACAGGCAAATAAGAGCAACACACCGGGTACCGATGAGGCCGTAGGCAGCGGAATTACCGCCAGCAGCAACATGAACACTGACACCAACAACGGGAGGAGCATATAGAGCGCCGCCACATCCGGCTCTGACAAGGGTCGTTGCAGGCCAATTTGTGCCGCCCAATAATGACCCGCCAACAGCGCCAGCCAATACAACCATTGCCATTGCCGCATCAAGCCAGCCAGCAACCCTACCAACGCCATAATAACGAACGGCGTTGCCGGAAATGGCACAGACGTATGAAACTCGTGTTGCGGCCAAAACACCTGCAGCGCCGCCAAAGCGAAAATTGGCAACAGTATCAGTAAAGGCAAGCAGTGCTCTCCTGTACCCCAATAGGCCTCAACTGGCCTGTATTTCTTGGTAAGCCCAATCGAGCCAAGGCAGTAACGCTGTTAGATCGCTACTTTCGACGGTCGCACCGCACCAAATACGCAGTCCCGCAGGCGCGTCACGGTAACTGCTGATGTCATAGGCGACGGCCTCCTGCTCCAACAGCTCGACCATTCTTTTAACTTGAGCGGGCGTAACATCCAAGGTAAAACACACCGACGTATTAGAGCGTAAGGCAGGGTCTTCGGCTAGGAAGTGAATCCACGAACGCTGCGCAACGAACTCGCTCAATACCGCTAGGTTGGCCTCTGAACGAGCGATTAAACCCGGCAAACCGCCAATTGAAGCAGCCCAGTCGAGCGCATCGACATAGTCGACTACACAAAGCATAGACGGTGTATTGATGGTTGAACCCTTAAAGATACTCTCTACCAGCTTGCCGTTATTGGTCAAACGAAACAACTTGGGCATTGGCCAGATCGGGGTATAGCTTTCCAACCGCGCAACCGCACGCGGTGATAGGATCATGACACCGTGTGCCCCTTCACCACCCAATACCTTTTGCCAACTGTAAGTCACAACGTCCAGCTTTTCCCATGGCATCTCCATGGCAAAAACGGCTGAAGTGGCGTCACAGATAGTCAAGCCTTGGCGGTCCTGCGGAATCCAGTCACCATTGGGCACCTTCACACCGGAAGTCGTGCCGTTCCAAGTGAACACCACATCGTGATCAAAATTCACCTTCTGCAAATCAGGTAGCTGACCATAGTCGGCGCTCATGGTGCGTACGTGGCTCAGCTTAAGCTGGGTTTCGATGTCATTGACCCAACCCGCACCAAAGGCTTCCCACGCCAACACATCAACCGGACGCTCACCCAACAGCGACCACATAGCGATCTCCATTGCACCGGTATCCGAAGCTGGCACGATGCCCACACGATAACCTTCCGGCAGGCCAAGCACTTGATGCGTTTTATCAATGGCGTCCGCCAATACAGCCGAACCCAGCGCTGAACGATGTGACCGCCCGAGCACTCGCAGATCAAGCTGACTGACATCATACCCCGGACGTTTGCTGCAAGGTCCGGATGAGAAATTGGGGTTATTGGGACGAACGCTGGGCTTCATTATGTCCTCTGCAAGCACGGGCGCTAAGATGGCACCGAATGGAAAGTGGTCCCCCCACCAGGACTCGAACCTGGATTTAACCCTTAGGAGGGGCTCGTTCTATCCAGTTGAACTATGGGGAGAGCCAGAAGCCTGCGCAATACCGGCTTCCGTAAGGTCGGCAATTCTAGTCGGTATTTTTATCACATACAAATAGAATACCGCGCCGGTAATCACTACACTACGAGCCTAAATGACATCACCACACAAGGATGCCTCATTGAGGTGTTCGGAGACTAGGCATGACCGATTTACTGGAAAAAATGACCGACACGCTGGATGAGCTGGCGGGTGAAGACACACTGGATGGCATGTGTGTGCACGGCGCACTGACCGCATGGGCAATCAGCGGCGGCACAAAGCTACCAGCTGACTTCGCCGCTCACGTGTTTGGCGACGACTTAGCCGACGTGCCAAAGGACGAATTAACTCAACTCGAAGCGCAGTGGCAGGAAATGCTGGATCTGATCCACGCCGCACTGTACGACGATACCGATCTGGAACTGCCCTTCGACATCACCCTAGACTGGGAAGACTCCGAACAGCAGGCCTGGGCCGTAGGCTTCATGGAGATCGTATTTGCGCACGAAAACGCTTTTGCCGAAGCCGACGAAGACGAGTTCGCCGAGTTGTTGTTACCGATTCAGGTGGCGTCAGGCTTGTTTATGGAAGAAGACATCTTCGCTGATGTCTATAAAGACGATGACCTATTAATCAGCTTCCTGAATCAGGTGCCAGAAGTATTGGTCGACATGTACCTGCTGTTCAACTCGCCGGAAAAATAACACGATAGAGTATGCGCCACCGCTGACGAGTTTCAACTCCGCCAGCGGGCGCGCAACTGTCTTGGGGAAGGTTTTAACGCCGCCAGCGTGAGCGCCATCGTTTTTAAGCGCGCTTGCTTCCGCCTAGGCAATCTGGCGACGCTGGCGCCGCCCCCTGCCACTCATCCGGCGCAAAAGCATGTATTGCCAGTGCGTGCACGGGTCCTGCCAGCTCCTGCTGCAACGCGTTGTACACCATTTGATGACGGCGTACCGGTGTCTGACCACGTAAGCTTTCCGCAACAATCGTCACTTTAAAATGCGTCTCTGAATTGGGCGGGACGCTGTGCTTGTGGCTTTCGTTCTCAACCGACAGATGCACCGGGTTCAAAGCATCCTGCAGTTTCTCGATGATGGTGTCCTGTACGCTCATGTACTACCTCTTTAGCGTTGTTGACGCTGGGCTTTCCGCAATAACCCATGCGTATCAATGTAAGTCTGCTGCAAAATGCGCGCATCGTGCCCCGCACGGTGACGTCGCCCGTCGTGCGCGGCAAAAAGATCGTCTCGGGTTTTGTCCCAGACGGCCAATTGCTCGTCTGCCAAAATACGGGTCAGGGTGTCGAGTTGAAACGCTTGGCGACATCCAGCGTAATAAAACAGCAATGCTAACCAGCTACTGTCTACACCCCAACCATCAGAATATACCGTCTGCCCTTCCAACAGAACATTAAGCTGCTCCGCCACTTGGCGCGGCGCAAACCCTTTCTCCAGCAACAGTTCGCGCGACAACCCATGCAAACGCTCGGCTTCATCGCTCCAATGCGTCCAGTCTGGATGCGGCGCTATCAAATAGCTGACGACGGTACCGTCAGGCATCGCTACTCCCACCTCTATCGGATAGCTGCCGCGTCCGAAGCCGGAGGCCTCAATATCCAATATGGCGGGAATTCGCAATGCTGTTCACTCCTTAATTCCAGTGCGAACTGAAAGCACTGACACAATACTACTCAGTATTGAACCTGTGGCCGGTCAGATCAAGCCCATGTGGCGCAAAAACTGTGTTTTACTGACTTCACCCTGCACTGTGAGCCCTGTTTTCCAAACCCCTTCTTGATCAAAAAAGAGGATGGCTGGCGGCCCAAAGAGCCCATATTCGTTCAGCAGCGCCTGTTGTTCACGATTATTCTGCGTCACATCAATCTGCAACCAACGATAGTCGGTCAACAGCGCTTGTACATCATCCTGACTAAAAATAGTGCGTTTCATGACTTTACAAGAGATGCACCAGTCGGCATAGAAATCCAACATCACGGGCTGGCCGCTGTCCGCCGCCTGTGCCAACTGCACCCGCAATTCCGCCACATCGCCAACCCGATAAAACGGATTCACTTCTGCTTGCGTCGAAGCGCCACCGGCACCACCCGCTCGGGCAACAGGCTGCAGTGGATTCGTTGCGCCACCCAGCGCCCCCCACAGTGCAGCCACACCGTAGATCAACATCAGTAGCCCAATGGCCTGCCGGAAGCGATGAACCGGTTGACGAAACGCATCAAACACCCCTAAAGCCACGGCGTAACCCAACGCCAACAGCCCCCACAGGGCCAGCGTGATAATCGGGTTTAACCACCGGCTCAACAGCCAGATAGCGACCCCCAAGAGCAACACGCCAAAGAAATTCTTTACCTGCACCATCCAAGGCCCACTGCGCGGCAGCCAACGCGCACCACCCACGGCCACCAGAATCAACGGCATCCCCATGCCCAATCCCAACGCCAACAGGGCGAAGAAGCCCAGCGCCATGTCACCGGTCGCCGAGATATAAATCAACGCACCGGCCAGGGGAGCACTGACACAGGGCGATACAACCAACGCGGACAGACTACCAATCACTGCAATACTGGCAAGATTGCCCCGTTGAATGCGGTTTTGTAATCCGGTAATCGCTTGGCTCATACCAGCGGGCAACTGCATGGAAAACACCCCAAACATCGCCAGCGCCAACAAAGCAAATACCACCGCAAAAACCGTCAACACCCAAGGCGTCTGCATGGTCGCCTGAATGTTGCCAGCCGCACCGAGCGAAGCGGCCAGCAACCCCGCCAAGGCGTAGGTCAACGCCATCGCCACGACATAGGTCACTGCAATCGCAATGGCGCGACCTGTGCTAGGGCGATTTTCTCCCATCACCAGGGCCGACATGATAGGCACCATGGGCAGCACGCAAGGGGTAAACACCAAGCCCACACCCAACGCAAAAAACAATCCAATCGACAACAGCAACGAGCCCTGTGTTAAAAAACCCGCCAGGCCACCACCGGTCAGGTCACTGGGCAATCCGCGCGCCGTGGCGGAACTGCTCACATTGGCATCGGCCATACCCGAAGGGTCAAAGGTGACGGTACGTGCCTGTGGCGGATAACAGAGTCCAGCTTCAGCACAGCCCTGATAATGCACCGTGAACGTCACCGGCTGATCAGCAACGACAGGTACTGTAAGGGTGAGATAGTCATAATAGACATTCAGTGTTTCATCGAAGAACTCGTCGTACTTCGCAATGTAGTGATTCGGCAGTTGTACATCACCCATTTGAGCCGACTGCCCGGGGCCCATCTCAATGCGTGTGCGCTCTTTGTACATGTAGTGTTCGGGTTCAATAACCCAGTCTACAACCAACTCGCCACGATCAGAGTAGTGAGACATGCGCAGCGCTTCATCCACCGGCAAAAATGTGTGCGTCTGAGCGTACACTGCCCCGACGGACAGCCACACCAGCAGAAATTGGACAACCTGCTTCAAAATTCACCTCTACCACATGAAAAAGAGACCGCTATGCTCGCACAGCAAGGCCATGAGCGGCGCCTATTTTATAACAATTTCGTGATACGGGTCGTGCTCTGGTTTTGTAAAGGCACGGGTTTGGCGATACTCTATCACCCTCATCGGATCACCTGATCGATCTTTGGCCAACGGAACAGTCACCATGCTCAACCTCAGTCACCTGCGCAGCCTGCTAAAAGGCGTGGCAGAAACGCGCTCTACCCTACCCTATCAAGCGGTGATCAAGGCATTGGCGTTGAAGTCACCCGCAATGAAAACGCTGACGCAGGCGCTGGAAACCTTACAATGGGAAGACGCCGTACTGGGTCGTCCGCAGCTAACTTCGGTTGTAGTACAAAAAGGTAAAGAGTTCCCACGGCCGGGTTATTTCCTGACGGCCAACACGCTCAATTTGTACGCCGGACCGGAAGACGGCACTGAGGCGGAGATGTGGCACCAGGACCAATTAGAAAAAGTCTGGGAGCTTTACAGCGACGACGAGCCAGCCTAAGTAGCTATGGAGGCTTTTCTCTACTCAACGCTCGCCGTCACCCTGGCCGAAATCGGCGACAAAACCCAGCTGTTGTCGCTCTTCCTGATAGCGCGCTTTAAGCGCCCATGGCCTGTGCTGTGGGGCATTATCGTTGCCACGCTACTCAACCACGGCGTTTCCGCTTGGCTTGGTCACTGGATGGCTGGATTACTGCCTGCGCACTGGTTGCCGCTGATTGTTGGCGGCAGTTTCATTTTACTCGGTGCTTGGGTGCTGATACCCGACAAAGACGATGGTGCAGACTCGCGCTGGCTGGGCATGGGGGCTTTTACGGCGTCCTTCGTACTGTTTTTCATTGCTGAAATCGGCGATAAAACCCAGGTGGCTACCGTGCTGCTGGCCGCACGTTTCGATAATTTAGTGGCTGTTATCATCGGCACGACGCTGGGAATGGTGTTGGCTAATGCACCAGTGATCTTCGGTGGACAGTGGTTAATGCAGCGCGTTTCCCTCACATGGATACGCGGACTTTCCGCAGCGCTGTTTATGCTGTTCGGGGTGTTGGCATTGCTGCACGGGTATCGATAAAGCGATGTGGACGGTAGGTGCGCTCGATTCACACCCACTCTTCTCCCAATGCCTCTGCCTGCTGTAACACGAGCTGAATCGCTTCCTCAGCTTGGTCTGGCGGGTACTTATATTTACGCAGGATACGCTTAACCATCAGTCGCAAACTGGCACGCACGCTCTCACGCTTACTCCAATCGATACTGATGTTCTTACGCAGATTTTCGGTAAGCTCATGAGCAATTTTCTTAAGCGTTTCGTCCCCCAGCTCCAGTACAGCCGCTTGATTGTTCACCAAAGCATCGTAAAATTTCACCTCGTCATCTGACAAACCGAGTTCTTCGCCACGCTTGGCTGCTTCGCGGAATTTCTTCGCCATCTCGACCAATTCTTCCATGACCTGAGCGGTTTCTATGCTGCGGTTTTGATAACGAATGACCACATTGATGAGCATCTCGGAGAATTTCTTTTGCTGAATTACGTTACTGGCAAAGCGAGTCTTTATCTGACCTTCCAGCAAGCGCTCCAAAAGTTCAACCGCCAAGTTGCGTTCAGGCAGGTTTCGCACCTCATTCAAAAACTCATCATCTAACAGTCCGATATTGGGCTTATCCAAACCGACCGCATCGAAAATATCCACTACCTGATCAGACACTATGGCCTGACCGATAATCTGCCGAATTGCCTGTTCCTTTTCTTCATCACTGCGCTTTTTATTACTGATTTCGCGCTTAGTCAGCAACACCTTCACGGCCTGCAGAAAGGCAACTTCCTCTCGTACCGCTTTAGCTTCGTCCAGCGTACAGCACAAGCTGAAGGCTTTACTCATGGCAAGCGTCGTATCGGCAAAGCGCCTCTTTCCATCCTGAACGCCCAGCACATGGTTAGCCGCACCAGCAATCAACTTATGGCTACTGACGCCAAAGTCACCATAGTCAAAGCCATGCAGCATACCGCGCAGTATGTCGAGCTTCTCTTCCAGCACTGCCCAGGCTTCTGCAGCATCCACGGTAGGTTTACCTCGGCCATTGCTGGCGGAGTATTCCTTAAGAGCGGCTTTAAGCTCATTGGCGATGCCTATGTAATCCACCACCAAACCACCTTGTTTGTCTTTAAATACCCGATTTACGCGAGCAATAGCCTGCATCAGGTTGTGTCCTTTCATCGGCTTATCGACATACAAAGTATGCACGCAAGGTGCATCAAAACCCGTCAGCCACATATCGCGCACGATCACTAGCTGCAACGGATCTGCCGGGTCTTTAAAGCGCTTCTCCAGTCGCTTTTTCACCTGCTTAGGGTGAATGTGTGGCCGCAACAAGGCTTTGTCGCTGGCTGAGCCAGTCATAATCACTTTAATACCGCCCTTTTCGGGGTCATCGTCATGCCATTCTGGGCGCAGCGACACAATTTCGTTGTACAGGTGTACACAGATCTCGCGACTCATCGCGACCACCATGGCTTTACCCTGCTGAGCTTTATTTCTTTCGTCAAAATGCGCTACTAGATCTTGGGCAACCTGCTGAATACGAGGTGCAGCACCGACTACGCGCTCAAGCGCTGCCCACTTACTTTTCAACTTACTCTGCTGCTCTTCCTCTTCGTCCTCGGCCAACTCGTCTACGTCATCATCTACTTGCGGCAATTCATCCTGCTTCAGGCTGAGCTTTGCCAAACGCGACTCATAGTATATGGCCACCGTAGCACCATCTTCTTTCGCCTGCTGCATGTCGTAGATGTGAATATAATCGCCAAACACCGCACGAGTATCACGGTCTTCACTGGATACCGGTGTACCGGTAAAAGCCACAAAAGTAGCGTTGGGTAAGGCGTCACGAAGGTGCTGTGCGTAGCCAACTTGAAACACGTTGTACGTCGCTTTAGGCTCTGCTGCCTCTCTGACGTGGGTTTTTTCTTTCAACTTGGCATCAAAGCCGTACTGGGTGCGATGCGCCTCATCAGCAATCACCACGATATTATGTCGAGTGGAAAGCACTGGGAACTTATCCTCATCAGCACCCGGAGCAAACTTTTGAATAGTGGCAAAGACAATCCCGCCCGAAGGTCGGTTGCTGAGCTTTTCGCGTAAGTCTTGCCGCGTATCCACCTGCACTGGTTGCTCGCGCAATAAGTCTTGCGCCAGCGAAAATACGCCAAACAACTGGCCGTCAAGGTCATTACGGTCGGTGATCACGACAATGGTCGGATTTTCCATCGCGGCTTCACGCATCACCCGAGCAGCAAAGCAAGTCATGGTAATGCTTTTACCACTGCCCTGAGTATGCCACACCACCCCACCTTTGCCTTTATGCTTGGCCTGCACATCATCACGCGAAGCGGTCACCACCTGCTGAATCGCCGAGCGCACCGCATGGAACTGATGATAACCGGCTATCTTTTTTACCAGGGTGCCATCGTCTTCAAACAACACAAAAAAGCGCAGGTAATCCAGCAAGTACTCTGGTGCAAACACGCCATGCACCATGGTTTCCAGTTCATCAAACTGCCCCAAAGGATCCAGGTTAGCGCCATCTATGGTACGCCACTGCATAAAGCGCTCAGCATTGGCCGAGAGCGAGCCCATGCGCGCTTCCGAGCCATCGCTGATCACCAGTATTTCGTTGTACTGAAATACATCAGGGATTTGTTCTTTGTAGGTTTGAATTTGATCGAACGCCTTCCAGATGTCGGCATGCACATCGGCCGGGTTTTTTAGCTCAATCAGCACCAGCGGCAAGCCGTTAATAAACAGAATGATGTCTGGCCGGCGCGAATGCTTCGGTCCTTTGAGGGTGTATTGGTTGGCCGCTAAAAACTCATTGCTGCCGGGGCTGTTTTCCCAGTCAATCAGCTGAACAAAATCACCACGGGTTTCACCGTCTTTTTGGTACTGCACCGGCACGCCGCTTAACAGCAGGTTGTGAAAACGTCGGTTGGCTGACATCAGCGCCGGTATACCCAGCTCCTTAAGCTGAGCCAGCGCATCATCTTGAGCTACTAGGGGGATATGGGGATTTAAGCGGGCAATCGATGCCTTAAGGCGTTCGAGTAACAAGGGCTGCACATAATCAGCGCGCTCGGCAGCGGGTCCGTCCGGGGCAATGTCATAGCCATTAACCGGTGTATAGCCAACCTCGCTCAGCCATCCCAGCACTTCCTGCTCTAACTGGTCTTCCGTCATACCACTCCCCAATACTTTCAGCCTACTCGATGTATCGGCTGCGGGTTACTCTGCTGCAGCTGCACAATCAAATTGAACGCTGCATCGTCGTCTTCAAGATCAAAAGGCAGTACCAAAAGCCTGAGTTGATCATTAAAACAAAATTCTGCCAAACGAGTACCACTCGGAAACTTTTCCCATGCGGGATAAATCAGTACCAGCGTGCCCTCACCGCCCAGATAATATTGACCATAGGCAAAAAGCTGATAAAAATCCTGGTGGCTTAACCCATACTTTTTTTCCCGATCCGCGACATCAAGTAACTTCCACTTGGTATCCAAGATCCAACGCTTTGCACCCAACTTAAGTTGCAAGTCTGGCTTTAACTGAAAAAAGTCTTTGCCTTGGTGTGTACATAAATACTTGCTGGCTAGCTGGGTATTCACTTCGCCTTTGATACCCGGCATGCGCTGGGCCGCTGCACCAAGTTCAGCGGCAACATAGCTTTCAAATAAGCGCTCCATCGGGAACAGCATGCTAATGCCCTGCCACTGCCCTTGCACTGCAAGGGGCACATGCTGGCTAAGCACAAACTCGCACCAAGGCTTGATCGCCTGATAATGCGCCATCAAGCGATCAGTGCGCCAGAACTTAAAATCACTTTGAAAATCCGTTGATACCGGCAATTCTTGCAGCATGCTTTGCAGTTCATGCGCTAAACGCCAGTTGTTGTTATCTTGCGTAGTTTTGCATACGCGCAGCAGTGCCGCTTTAAGCAACCGGTTTTCTGGCCGGTCGGCGGAAAATACATCATGGCGGATATGAAACACATGCTCGCGCCCAGGCGGTTGGCGCAACTGCTTTACTACATCTAACTGGCCACGCAAAAATCGTTGTTGCTCTTCTACCCGGTGGTAGTCAAAACGCAAACCACGCTTTATCAAATGATCCAGCTCGGTTAAAAACTGCTGCATTAACCATTCAGGCAAGGGCGCATCAAAGCGCTCTATATCGGTATGCTGTGTTTCACGTTGCTTAAGCTGCATGGCATTTAAAATAAGCTTACGCAGCAACATACGGGCGCTACCAACACATTCGCCCTCAACCCTGTGCTTAGGCAATATCTCAATTACCTGGCCGCAGGGCGATTCCAGCACACCAACATAGTTATCCAGCCGCAGCCACTGCTGATCATCAAGCTGCAACAATTGCAAACCGTTGGCTTTAAATTGCTGGCCCAGCTTTACCAACCAGCTAAAGGCTGACACCGGTATGTGCGCTTGATCCAGCGTATTCGCAGCCAGAGGCGCAGACGTTAGGCGAGCATATTCGCGCACCACGACCGGCTGCATTAGGCTTCCGGCCCCGTTACTTCTTTTTCAGCTTGGTAAATACGTTGATAGGCTTCAACCTGCATAAATGCGCTGGTATTTATGCGCCAGCACTCACGTGGCTTAAATTGTGCCACGCTAGGGAACAGCTGTTGCGCATCGATTTGTTCATCGTTGACCACAAAGGCAAAAGAAACTGATTTAGTCTGGTCGGCCAGTATCCACCGAATGCGCTGCCAGTCTTCAAAGAAGTACTCCTGCAGCAGCGGCAAGATGTTTTGCGAGAATATATCTGCCAGCCGTTGCAGGCTTGGGCTATCAAAAAGCGGCATAAAGTAAGCATGGCCAATACAGTGATCGCGATCCAGCAGTGCCGTGATACGCTGGTTCATCACCCGCAGCATTTGTCCAATATCAATACCTTCAACCATCAGGCCATCTAACAGTTCCGGCTTGGGTGGCATTTCGACAAAAGTAAAACGGCGGCGCAACGCTAAATCTAGCCCGGCTAAAGAGCGGTCGGCCGTGTTCATTGTGCCAATGATGTAGAGGTTGCTTGGCACTTTAAATCGCTTTTTCGAATACGGAAGAACGACTTCAAGCTCTTCACCTGCTCCGGCTCGCTTGCTGGGCTCAATCAATGTGATGAGCTCACCAAAAATCCGCGAAATGTTGCCACGGTTAATTTCATCAATGATCAGAACTCGCGCATTCGGTGCTGTGCCCTTCAGTTTCTCGCTGTTCACAGAAAGCATGAACTGAACAAGGGGTGCCAAAACATTCTGATAACCATTCACCAGGTAAGGTTCCAAATTTGAACCTGGCAACTTCTCTATGGCTGTTTTCTTTCGAATATCCTCGACGGTTATTTTACCTTGGCGAACCGCCGTTGCTAACTCATCAAGCATGCTCATGGCAAAAGGCAGTAAATTATCGTTGGGCTTTTTAAGCTCAACCAAATCGGGCGTTACCCTGACAATTTTGTAATCTCGTCCTATTACTTGCCCAATACTGAAATTTGCTGAGCTTGCAGCAGATGTTTTCGTACCCAGCAGGGTTTCAAGTTTTACTTTGTCTAAGCTGGGTTTCTTCAGCTCATACAATGTCATTTGGCTAAATTGTCCGGTGAGTAGCTCTGTATGCGGCAACGAAGGTGTGAATTGACGTAACCACTTCACTTTTCTTTTCTGTGCATAACCATCGTCATAGTCTGGGTGTGGATGATAATCATAGTCACCAGTGATTTCCGCGATTGCACGGAACTTAAAATTTCCATCACTCACTACAACCAAATCACCCAACTTCATTTTAGTGATGAAGATGCTCACGCTGGTTAAGTTGTAATCATTATTGCCATTTAAGCTTATTCCTTGCTGCTCAAACTGAGCTCGGATCTCAGCTCTTGTGTTACAAGCAGAAAAGTCTATGTTGTCACCATAGCCCAGTAATATACAGTCGTTCTCAATACACTCGTCGTAGATGCTAGCATCACTGCCTAAGGTGTTACCTAAGGACATTTTCCAAACCCTTCGGCCTGACAAATCAACCGGTGCTTCGGCTTGTTTTGTGACCCGAACGTCTGCAAGCTCGCACAAGCTTTTAAAAACACCATCTACCACTTGATACTGAATTTGTTTGGTTACCTCATCTGCCTCCGCCCTAATACCCTCAACGAAATCCTCATAGCTAAAGCTTTGATGAAAGGTCACAAACTGGACGTAGTTGTCATGGTGCAGAAGGTCAAACCGCGCTTTTAACACCTGACGCGCATTTTGCTTTTCTGCAGGAGTTCTAGACGGTTGCATCATGGCATCATAGTCCGCTACTGATTCAGGATCGAGAATGGCAAGCGCAGCTCGAATTGTTTCGTAGGTTTTTCCAGTGCCGGGCGGGCCATAGAGAATTTGGTTCAGGGGCAAGGTTATACTCTTAATTATTTTTTCCTTATATAGCAAGTCATCACTTACTTCGTAACCATAATCATCGGGGTTTAAACCACTGCCCTCCAACTTGTGTTTTACAGCCGAGAACACTTCACTGTTCTCAGCAAAAAATGCTGTTAGTTCTGAAACGGTTCGATGACTGCTTGGAGTGAGAACAAAAGTGGAGTTCAGTTGGCTTTCGCTAGTCTCCAGTTTCGGCTCATCCCAGCCTTTGCGACAAAAGACATACAGAACCGGCTGACCTGCCTTACTGTCTCTAGTCTTACGGCCAATTCGAACGTCGATGTATTGTTTATCCATCCCGCCAGTTAACCAAACATCAGCATTAGGGAATGTGGCCCTGATTACAGTAATTGCAGCACTAAACCATTCATGGTTTTTTTCAGTCTTCATCCGTTGTAAAAATTCACGCGCTTCCGGATTAGAAAAACCTTTCATAAACACTCCCTGCCCATTATTTGACACAACAGATAACTAGAACTTGATTACTGCTGTAGCTTTTCGAATACAATTCTAGCCTCCAGCGTGGCTATCAACCCACTGAGTTGATTGTTGAGCATGATTTATGACACCTCTACCAAAACTACTTCAGCCTCTGGCAAACGCAACTGGCCGGAAATTAGACGGGGAAGTAAGGTGTCTCGCAAGTTAGCGAGTGTTTGAGCTTTCCTATGATTAGCTGAAATACTTTGCTGTATTGGGGTAACCACTTGCGAAAATGCATTAGCGACTCTCTCATCTGGCATTGCAATAGTAAAACTGCCTAACACATCATTTTGAACACGTTGTCGCCCGCTGGTACCTGACATACTTTGAATTGCAAAATCTCTGAAAACCGATTGTCTCGCCAATAAGTAGCCATGAAAATCTGGTAATGGTGCTTTTGGCTTCAAGACAACAAACTCTGTGGATCCCCAACCAATTTCATCAGGATCTAAAAAATCAACGAATGCCGTTTTACCATTTTCAAGGCATGGTGTAATTCGCGCCAGCAAAGTGTCGCCATTGCAGAACTTTGTACCTGAACCAAACTCCCGTTCAATAACATCTGCTGTAACATGGCCTTGTGTCTGAACACTGGCCATATCCAAGTATTTCGCTACCGCCCCCTTTTTTAGTTGTCTTTTAGGATTTATTTCATAAGCTTCAACAAGTTGCTTCCACTCCCACCCCTCCGGTATCAACCCCTGCGGGGATTCCACCAGGCGGGAGGGGAATAGCGCTTGGATGTCAGCTGGCAGGCTGGGGGCTTGCGTGCCGGCATTGGCGTGCACTGGGTCAAAATCGACAAACCAGGATTTGAACAGCGCCTGGGCGATGGCTTCTAAGGTGGTGTTGGTTTCGCGTAGCAGGGCTATGCGGTCGTCTATCAGGGTGAAAAAGTCAGCAATTTTCTTTTGATTATTTAAAGAAGGTATAGGGAACTCTAAATTCCTCAGCACTTCGAGATTAATGTTCTCCTGAACACTTCCATAAGCCTTGCTTTTAACCGAAGCTCTAAACGCTTGGAAAATATACTCGATAAATCTAATGTCTGCTTTTTTAGGATCTGCCGTAAAACCGACAACACTATCAGGAAAACATGCGGGAAATGTTAATAGGCCTGTTTCCGCAATATTGGCAGCAATAGTGATACAAAGCGTATTGACTGGCCATAACCTACTCTGCGCCAATCCTGCCTCAGAATAAGTTTGCCGATATGTAGTTATTCTCCCTCCTGATGCTGTAACGTCACCAGTTTGAATGAAAGGATAAGGACCACCGTATAAATGAGCTGCATCACGCGGTCGATGCTTCGACTTGCCCCGATCGAATGTTCCAAGTGTCGATAACTTCTGCAATACCCACTCAGAACTCATACCCCAGCCCTCCCAGCTTCTGGCGGATTAACTGGTCCAACTCTGCGCCTTTGGCCATTTGCTCGCCAAGCTTTTCGGTAAGCACAGTCATCTTGTCGGCAAAGGCTTCGTCGCAATCTTCCACTGCTTCCGCGCCAACATAACGCCCTGGTGTGAGTACATGGCCGTGTTCGGCAATCTCAGAAAGCGGCACGCTGCGGCAAAAGCCGGGAATATCGGTGTAACCCTGCTCAAAGCCTTCGACGTTGGATAAGTCATCACCGCGCCAGGCTTTTACGGTATTGGCAATGCGATCAATGGCGGCTTGATCAAGTTCGGTTTGCACGCGGCTGATCATCTTGCCGAGTTTACGTGCATCAATAAACAATACTTCGCCTTTACGCTGCTGCTTTTGCTTGGTTAAAAACCACAAACAGGCTGGTATTTGGGTGTTAAAGAACAGCTGGCCCGGTAGCGCGACCATCACCTCCACCACATCGGCATCGACCATGGCGCGGCGGATCTCGCCTTCGCTATTTTGGCTGGAACTCATCGAACCATTAGCCAGCACAATGCCGGCGCGACCATTGGGTTTTAGGTGATACAGCATGTGCTGCAACCAGGCGTAGTTGGCATTACCCTGTGGCGGTGTGCCATAGACCCAGCGCGGGTCGCCTTCCAAACTGCCGTGCCACCAATCGCTGATATTAAACGGCGGGTTAGCCAGAATATAATCGGCGCGTAAATCGCTGTGCTGGTTTTTAATAAAGGTATCAGCAGGCTCGCGGCCTAAATTAAAATCGATACCGCGAATGGCCAGGTTCATTGCCGCTAAGCGCCAAGTGGTCGGGTTAGACTCCTGGCCGTAAATAGACACATCGCCCAGCTTGCCGCCGTGGGCTTCAATAAACTTCTCAGATTGCACAAACATGCCGCCACTGCCACAGCAGGGGTCGTAAACCTTGCCCTGGTGTGGGTCGAGCACCGCTACTAAGGTATTAACGATAGACTGCGGCGTGTAGAACTGGCCGCCCTTTTTACCCTCGGCACTGGCAAACTGGCCTAAAAAGTACTCGTATACCTGGCCCAAAATATCGCGCGCTTTGCTTTGGTCTTCACCAAAACCAATGGTGGAGATCACATCCACCAGCTCACCCAACTTGCCATCGGGCAGCGGCGCACGGGCGTAGCGTTTATCTAAAATGCCTTTTAAGGTAGGGTTTTCGAGCTCGATCACGGCTAAGGCATCATCAATGCGCTTGCCAATATCGGCCTGCTTGGCATTAGCGCGCAGGGCTTCCCAGCGCGCACCTTCCGGCACCCAAAACACATTGGCCATTTTAAAATAGTCGCGGTCTTCCAGCTCTGCCGCTAAATCATCTTCGCTGGCATCGGCAAAATACAGCTCGTCTTTTGGGTCTTTTAAACGCTTAAGCAATTCTGCCCGGCGGCCGGCGAATGAGTCAGAGATAAATTTTAAGAAAATCAGCCCCAGTACAATGTGCTTGTACTCGGCGGCATCGACGTTGGCACGCAGTTTATCGGCGGTGGCCCACAGGGTTTTCTTGATGTCTTGTAGCATGGTTTAGGTATGTCCGTATGTCGTGCATCACGCACGCATTGTATTCATGCCCGGTGAGGGCAACATGGAGAATCAAACTAACTTAACGCATTTAGAATCAACAGGCTAGCAACGCATCGCCTTATATAAGCTTGTTTAGAACAACGCGAAGTCGAAACAAATTGCTGTGGAGTTCAGACTGTTCGGGGTGTTGGCATTGCTGCACGGGTATCGATAGCAGATAATGTTGCTGGCGCAAGCCTAACTCACAACAATAACAGAGCCCGCCATGACTTCGTTACTCGCTTCGAAATTCGGCACCCCTCTGGGTTATCGACATCTGCCACGCCTGTTGGCGTTGGGTTTTTTGGTGGCTCTGGTGCTGCTGGCGATGACCAATCACCTGCTGATGTCACTGGAAGTGAATCGTACGGCTGATCGGTCGGTGCAGCGCATGGGCGCCTACAAAACATCATTGCAAGCCACCATTAATCGCCATCACTATTTGCCACGCATATTGGCGTCAGATCCACGGATCGAACACGCGCTGGCGGAAGGCACGCAATACGAGCCCGGTGATGGTGCGGTGCAATACATATCCGAGCTGCTGCAAAGTATCAATGCGGAGGCCCAATCGGATGAAATCTTTCTGATGGCACCCGACGGCATGACGTTTTGGTCCAGCAACTTTGATACGGTGCACAGTTTCGTTGGCAGCAACTACGGTTTCCGCCCTTATTTCTTATCCGCCATCAGTGGTCAACAAGGCTTCTACTTTGCTGTAGGGGCAACGTCCGGCGAGCCAGGCTTGTTCCTCTCGGCCCCCGTGCGCAATGCCGCCAACGATATTCTGGGCGTGATTGTGGTAAAAATTGACTTGCGACCGTTGGAACACAGCTGGATGGAGTCCGGCGATTCTGTCTGGGTAACGGATCGCGAGGGCATTATTTTCCTCTCGTCGTCTGAACGTTGGCACTACAAAGCGACCAGGCCTTTGTCGGAAACGCACCTCGACCTACTGGCCAGTACGCGTCAATACGGCATGACGCCGGTTACCGAATTGTCGCGTTTACCCGATTGGAATACGCCGCAATGGGCAGCATTTGATCTGGGAGACGTCGGCGAACAGATGGCCTTTTCTTCCGCCATTAACGGCTACCCATGGGACATGCACCTAAGGCTGCCCATGGCCGACATTCGCCAACAGGTACGCATCAAGCAGGGGCTGCTGTTGCTGTGCATGGCGGCCTTTGCTGGTGCGCTGCTCTATTACCGCGAGCGGCATAGACGCCATGAAGCTCAGCGCGCTCTGGAGCAAGCCAATGAAGTGTTGGAGCATCGTGTTGAGGAACGCACTCGAGACCTGCGCGAAGCGCAGAACGCCTTGGCGCAAAATCAAAAACTGGCGGCTTTGGGGCGTATGTCGTCGGCCATTGCGCATGAAATCAACCAACCCATTACCGCTCTGCGCAACTACACCGCCAGTAGTCGTCTGTTGTTGGAGCGCGGCAAAACGGACACGGTGAAACAGAACATTGAAAAAATGGATGCCTTAACCGAGCGCCTATCCGCCCTGTCGCGCCAGCTGCGCATCTTCGCCGGCAAGCGTAACACCGGCAGTGGTCATGCGTCGCTGCACTCACCAGTGCGCTATGCGCTGGACGTAATGCAGCCACGCTTGGAAGCGGAAGGCATTGAGTGTCACATAGACTTGGGAACCGAACGCTGGGTCTTAGCCAACACCATGATGCTGGAGCAGATTCTGGTTAACTTGATGGGCAATGCGGTGGACGCACTGGCCGGACACCCAAACCCTCTCATTCGCGTTCAGCTCGCGATGACGGGAAAATCCAGCGCCTGCCTTTCCATTCACGACAACGGCCCCGGTATGGATCGCGAGTTACAAACTAAGGTCTTTGAACCCTTCTTTACCACCAAGTCGGTGGGCGACGGCATGGGCTTAGGGCTCGCAATCAGCTACAGTCTGGCCCACGATATGGGTGCCGAATTGACCGTGCAAAGTGAACCCGGCTCCGGCACAACCTTCTCGCTGACCTTTCAAGCCGTCGTTTCAGAACCCGCAGAGGAGCCCGCATGAACAATACGCTGTCGGCCGTGATCATCGACGATGATCCCGCAGCCCTTGAGTCACTGGCCCAATGGCTAAATCTTGCCGACATTGAGGTGCATCCCTTTGCCAGCGCGCGGCAAGCGATGGCAATGCTGACCGCGGACTTCAATGGCGTGGTCATCAGCGACATTCGCATGCCCGAGATGGATGGCATGAGCCTACTCAAAGCCACCGACCGCAACATTCCGGTAATATTGATCACCGGCCATGGCGGTATAGCGCAGGCGGTTGAGGCCATGAAGCTGGGGGCCTACGACTTTTTAGAAAAGCCCTACAACCCGGAGCGCCTGGTCGACATGGTGCGGCGCGCCTGCGAACAGCGCCAAGTGTCCTTGGCAACGGCGCCACATAGGCCGCAGAACGATGATCAGTCGGCCTTGGAGCACATTATTATTGGCCAGTCCGATACGCTGCACACTCTGCGCCAGCACATTCAGTCGCTGGCGCGCGTAAATGCCGATGTGATCATTTCCGGTGAAACAGGTACAGGTAAGGAGCTGGTGGCACGGAGCCTACACGACCTGAGTATTCGGCGTGACCATCCCTTTGTGGCCATTAATGTGGCGGCCATTCCGGAAAACCTTCTCGAAAGTGAGCTTTTTGGTCATGAGGCCGGCGCCTTTACCGGTGCCATTAAACAACAGCCGGGGATCTTCGAAGCCGCTAATGGCGGCACCCTCTTTCTGGATGAAATTGAAAGCATGCCGATGGCATTCCAGATCAAACTGTTGCGCGTGCTGCAAGAGCGCGAAGTCACCCGTGTTGGCTCACGCCAGAGCATTCCGCTGAATGTACGCATCGTATCGGCCACCAAAGAAGATTTAAGGCAGGCAGCCAATGCCGGCCACTTCCGCGAAGACCTCTACTACCGCCTGATGGTCGCCGACATTCATCTGCCGCCTTTACGCGAGCGGCCCGGTGATATTCCCTTATTGTTTGGCCATTTCTTGCGCGAGGCCAGCAACAACAATCAAGTCGACATGCCGGAACTGAGCTACGAAGATTTGGTCGCTCTGGAACTGCATGACTGGCCCGGCAATGTGCGAGAGCTTAAGCATACTGCTGAGCGCTACCTGCTGACACACAGCTTCAATGACATCTCGGTGCAGGAGCTGCTGCAACTGGGCTCCACCAACCGGACCGCCCCAACGAGCGAAGAAGGGTCGCTCAGTGCCCGGTTAGAGCAGGTAGAAAAGGCTCTACTGAGCGCCGAACTGGCGCACCACAAGGGCTCCATCAAGGAGGTGATGGAAGTACTGGACCTACCACGACGGACCCTAAACCAGAAAATGCAGAAGTACGGTTTGCGCCGCGAGGACTTTATTTAAAACACCGCACAATTTGCTACTTCGGGCTCTGTAAAAAGAAGTGTTTTAGATGCTCAAATAGGCTGTTTTTTGCTTATCATTTCAGCGCCAATAGGCTATTTTTTGCTTACTAGAGGCTTGGCCGCCACCGAAAGCCGCATGGTTCCTGAGGTTGCGGTTGTGGCATAACCCTTGCTCTATTGATAGTGGACGTTACTGATCGCCCGTTGGGCACAGCAACTTCGATACAACAAAAACAACAACACAATGGAGACTACACATGCGCAAATTAAGCGTAGCACTCTGTGCAACTCTGGCGCTGGGCTTCTCAACGGCCCAAGCACAAACCACTCTGTCGATTGCTACCGGTGGTACCGGCGGCGTTTACTACCCGATTGGCGGGGGTCTGGCCGAGCTGATTGGACAACACATTCCAGGCTACAGCGGCGCGGTAGAAGTGACTGGCGCGTCGGTCGAAAACATGGGATTGATTCACCGTGAAGATTCCGACCTAGCTATTGCTTTGGCTGATACCGTGTTTCAGGCTTATAACGGTACAGGCCGCTTCGATGGCCGCCCACTGGACGTAGTGGCACTGGCTTCGATTTATCCCAATGCAGTTCAAATCGTAACACTGGCCAATTCAGGCATTACTTCATTGGACGACTTGCGTGGCAAGCGTGTCTCTGTGGGAGCACCCGGTAGCGGCACGGAGTTGAATGCTCGGGCGTTGTTAGAGTCTAACGGCTTAAGTTACGACGACATGAGTGTGCAGCGTCTGAATTTCAACGAGACAGCCGACGCCTTGCGTGATGGCGACATCGATGCCGGTTTTTGGAGCGTGGGCCCACCAACCAGCTCAATTTTGAGCCTGGCAACACAGCGTGATATTCGTCTGGTCAGCCTGACAACGACACAGATTCGCAACGCTCAGTCGGTGGAACCGGTCTTCGCACCCTACGTGCTCCGTGCAGGCTTATACGAAGGCGTTACCAGCCCGACTCAATCAGTCAGCATTCCTAACGTACTGACAGTTAACCCTGCGATGTCGGAGGAGCTAGCGTACCAGCTCACCAAGCTGTTGTTCGAAGAAGTCGAGTATCTGCGCGCTATTCACCCCGCCGCAAATGACACCACGGTGGAATTCAGCCTGACTTCAACACCTATTCCAATGCACCCTGGTGCACTGCGTTACTACGAAGAAATTGGGGCGGTTATCCCTGATCGCCTGCGCGAGTAACAGGCCAAAGAAATACTGACGTGTTTCTGGGAGCCGACCCTTGGGTCGGCTCCACGTCGATTGTTTTCAAGACTATTCGTGCCTTTGGAATAATAAAAACATGACCACCTCATCCGTAGTGACAGACCAGCCGGAAGCTGCTTGGCAACCCCCTGAACGCAAGGGCCCTAAGCCGATCCTTTGGCTCATCACCATCTTAGGCATTGGCCTTTCTCTGTTTCAACTCTACAGTGCTGGTATTCAGCCACTGGGACTCTTTTATCAACGCAGCATTCACCTTGCCTTGGTGATGATGCTGGCGTTCCTTATTTTTCCGCCCTTTGGTCGTCCGCGTGGCGTGATTGGATCGATCATTGACCTCGGCTTCTTTGGCGCCGCGGCCTTTTCCGGCTTCTATCTGGTGTACAACCTAGATGAAATCTTCGCCCGAGCCGGGTTTTGGAGCGAGACCGATATCATCGTCGGTTGCATTACCGCGGTTACCCTTTTAGAGGCCAGCCGCCGTGCGGTGGGCTTGGGACTCACCATCATTGGTGCAGTGGCAATTATTTACGCCCTGTCTGGCGCACGTGGCAGTTTGCCGTGGCTGGGTGAGTGGTTACCGGGTATCTTGAATCACCGCGGGTATTCGCTCGAACGTGTCGCGGCGCAGCTCTATCTTGGCCAAGAAGGCATCTTTGGCCTGCCACTCGGTGTGGCCGCGACCTTTGTCTTTATCTTTGTGTTGTTTGGCGCCATGTTGGAAGTCACCGGCGCGGGCAAGTTCTTTATCGATGTCGCCTTTGCAGCAACCGGACGTCAACGTGGCGGCCCGGCTAAAGCGGCAGTATTGGCGTCCGCCAGCATGGGGTCGATCTCTGGTAGTTCCATTGCCAACGTGGTGACCACCGGTGCGTTCACCATCCCGCTGATGAAGAAGCTGGGTTACAAACCGGCACAAGCCGGTGGCATCGAAGCCGCCTCCAGTACCGGTGGGCAAATCATGCCGCCATTGATGGGCGCCGGCGCCTTCTTAATTGCTGAATACACCCGCTTGCCTTATTTGGAAATCGTTAAGGTCTCTATTTTCCCGGCACTGCTGTACTTTGCGACCGTTTATCTCTTTGTCCACATCATCGCCATCAAACAAGGCATGACCGGCTTGCCACAAAGCCAACTGCCCGTGATGCGTGAGGTATTGATGCGCGGCTGGTTCTTCCTCGCCCCACTGATTCTGCTGGTATTCTTGCTGGTCATGGGGCTTTCGCCGATGCGGGTTGGCTTCTATGCCGTCAGCGGCATCATCGTAGTAGCTGGACTGAACGGCTTGTGGTTAGCCGTTCGGCGCGGCCAAGAAAACGGTGCCCTCGCTAAAGAGGTCACCGCTGCCATTAAGTTGGGCTTTATCCGCTTGATGCAGGGCTTGGAGCTGGGGGCGCGCAATGCCGTTGCCGTGAGTATTGCCTGTGGTGTCGCCGGTATTGTGGTTGCCGTAGTCGGTCTGACCGGGTTGGGATTGAAGTTCTCATCCATGATGATTGCCTTCTCGGGTGGCAATATTTTGCTTGCTCTGCTGTTGGTCATCATCGCCAGCTTGATTCTCGGCTTGGGCTTACCAGTGACGGCCAGCTACATCGTACTGATTGTATTGGTCGGCCCTGCCCTGACGAATGAATTTGGTATTCCGTTGTTGGTGGCACACCTGCTGGTGTTCTGGTACTCGCAAGACTCCAACGTCACACCGCCGGTGGCACTCGCCGCCTTTGCGGCGGCGGCGATAGCGGGCAGTAAGACGATGGAAACCAGTGTGCAGTCTTGGAAGTTCGCCAAGGGGTTGTACTTGATTCCGTTGTTTATGGTGTTTAACCCGGAGATCATCACCGGTGGCCCGTTACCGGTATTGCTGTGGAATGGGTTCTTGATCATCACGGCGTTGGTGGCTTTCGCTGCGGCGATTGAGGGATTCTTGTTTACGTGGATGAAGCCGTGGATGCGGGCAATTTTGGCGTTGTCAGTAATTGGGGTGTTTTACCCCTCGATGACGGCAGAGATTGCCGCTGTGGCGGTCATGTTGCTGTTGCTGCTGGTGAATTTTGTGCAGTATCGCCGCGTGGGGGTTGCTTAGTCTTTCTCTGGTACCCAGGGAGCAGGCTCTCGGGGTATACCTACGGCGCTTCACAGCAGGACGAGAAGAGCGAAGCGTCATCCGCCGCCTAGGGCGCAGCTAAAAACGTTACGAGCGACGGACTGGCAAGGCAAAATCGAATTCAGAAGCGGAGCCTACTTCCTGTAGGTGAGCATTTTGAATTCGATTTTAACGCCGCCAGCACGAGCGCAGTAGTTTTTAGGTGTGGCCTGCGCGATTGGTCGAACCGGAGGGTTCTTTCCACGCCCTACGGAATATCCAAACTGGCAACTGCTCCTGCGTTGCCAGCATACCGGCCATCCATGGCCATAAAAAAAGGGCTGCCTTTTGCGAGGCAAAGAACTAAGACTGGGGACGGTCGGGATTGACCAAGAAAAATGCGCTTGCATTTTTCTTGCCCTACGGGCGCACCTTGGTGCGGTCTCAATCGCTGGCGCGATTGGTCGAACCGGGGGTTCTTTCCACGCCCTCCGGGATATCCACAAAAAAGGGCTGCCTTTTGGGCAGCCCTTTTTTGTGGATATGGCGGTGAGGGAGGGATTCGAACCCTCGATGAGATTTCTCCCATACACACTTTCCAGGCGTGCTCCTTCAGCCACTCGGACACCTCACCGGGTGATTCGTTGCTTTAGCACAGAATCGGGCGAGGACTTTACTGGAAGCCTCCCCGAATTGCAACGACAACGAGCCTTTTTCGTGTTAAATCAGGTGTTTAGCACCGGCTCATTCAACGGTTTTTTCTTGCAGATCAGTTGCAGCTGAACTGTCTTTCTCTTCTTCTGCCATCTGGCGGCGTTCGGCACGCAGGCGAAGTTGCCCGACGATACCGGATGGGAAGAAGTACACACTGACCACAAACAGCAGGCCGAACCAGAGCAGCCAGTGTTCGGGCGCGATCAGTTTGCCTAGGAAGCCGCCTACAGCTACCTGATCGCCAATGGCGGACAGTACGTCTTGCAGGTAGTTCTGCGCCAGTATAAACACAACGGCACCGATGACAGCACCGTAAAGGGTCCCCATTCCGCCTAATACGCACATCAGCAGGATAAACACCATGAGTTCAAAGTTCAGGGTATTCTCCGGGTTAACGTAGCGATTGAACAAGGCAAACAAGCAACCAGCCAAGGTAGCCAGTGCCGCTGACAAGATCACCACTGCGGTGCGGTAGTACACGGTTTTGTAGCCCAATGCCTGCGCGCGAAACTCATTCTCACGAATGGCTTGCAGTACGCGACCGAACGGCGAGTTTACCAAGCGCAATAGGAAGAGAAACACCAGGGTCGCCACTGCCACCAGCACGTAGTACATCAATACCCGTCCGTTGACGTTGACGTTGAAAAACGCTTCTCGGAAACCGTCGGCAAGGTTCCACGGCTGGGTCACCAACACCTTTAAGAAGGCCAGAATGTTAAATCCGGTCAGGGGACCATCCAGCGGCCGATACGCGGGACCTAGTTCGCGCGGTACACGCACACGAAGGCCATCTTCACCACCGGTCACATGGTATAACTGGGTCACCAAGCTGAGAAAGGCGAAGGCCACCGCCAAGGTTACCAGCGCGAAAAAGATCGCTTTTACCCGTAAGGACAACAACCCCAACACCAAAGACAAGACGATACTGACGACCAAGGCACCAGCAATACCTATGAAGATGGCGCCAAAGCCCGTGCCAACGTGCCCCAGTGCCAAGGCAATGCCGTAGGAGCCAATGCCAAAGAACATGGTATGAGCAAAGGACACAATGTGGGTATAGCCCAACATCAAATCATAGGACGCTACCACGATGATGAAGATACAGATCATACCCAGCGTGGCAAACGCGCGGGTACCCGGAAACAGGAAGGGCCCAAGCGCCAACGATATGGCGATCAATATCAGTGCTGCTGTCAGGATGCGACTGCGTGGAAAATCACCCGAAAATACTGCGTTCAACATAATACCGCCTCCTTAAACCTTGATGACTGGTATGAGCCCTTGCGGACGCCACATCAGCACACCGACCATCAAGCCAACGGTTGCCACCGCCGCCAAGCGCGGCTCCAAGTACCCGACATACAGGTTAATCAAGCCCACCAAAAGCGCTCCATAGAAGCAACCGCGTACCGAACCCAGCCCCCCAAGAATGATGATGACGATGACCGAAATCATCAGCTCTTCGCCCATGTGTGCGGTGATGATTTCGCGGTACATGGCCCACATCGCGCCACCCATTCCGGCCAGTGCTGAGCCGGCAATAAAGACGCCGAGAAACAGCAATCCAATCCGATAGCCTTGGATCTCCACCATTTCGCGGCTTTCTACGCCAGCACGAATCAAAATACCGAGTCGGGTACGCTCAATGGTCCACACCATGGCACCGTAAACGGCCAGGCCAAGTGTCAGAGCGATCAAACGATATTTTTCCAACACCAGCCCACCGATCAGCGGAATGGCGTCCGGTACAATAAAGGCACCGCGCAGCCCCGAAGGCCGAGGCACCGGAATTTCGTTCGCCCCCCACACCACTTCGATCAACTGAATCAAAACGATGGAGCCCCCCACGGTGACCAGTATTTGTTTCAGGTGATCACCGTAAACAGGCTTAATAACCAGCAATTCAAATGCCCAGCCAACCAGCCCTGCCACCAGCAAAGCCAACACCAGTGCCGGTATGACCGCCATCATATTGATCGCCAGCGAGGCTGGGCCGGTATAACCGGTAAGCCAGGTGGTGAGCACGGTGGCACCGACAAAGGCACCCAAAGAAATAAATGCGCCGTGGGCAAGGTTAAGGACACTCATCAGGCCGAACGTTAAGGTCATACCTGAGGCCATCAAGAACAACATAGCACCCATTGCCATACCGCTGATGGTCAGGGTTAACCAGGTCGCTGGGTCCATCAGCAACAGCGCGATAAACACCATGCCGCCTAAAATCAGCCAATGTGGGCGTTCGTCCCGCAGGTAACGGATTTTCTCACGCCCCTGCGTTAATCCGCTGACCAGTCGGAGTCGAGCTTCTTGCGTAGACATACCTTACCCCTTATTGATGCGCTGCCAGGCCAAGGCCAAGCAGTTCGTGTTGTAGGTCTTCATCGGCGGCAAGGTCGGCCATGGAACCCTGATGAACCACGCGGCCATCGTCCATCACCGCAACTGACTCACCGAGACGACGCGAGAAATTAAAGTTTTGTTCCACCAATAGAATCGACACCTGCTGCGCTTTCAGTTGCTCAAAAGCCACTGCGAGATCATCGATGATGGCAGGCGCCAAGCCTTTGGTGGGCTCGTCCACCAAGATCAGGTCGCGTGGCTCGATCAAGGCACGCGCTATCGCCAACATCTGTTTTTGACCGCCTGACAGGTTGCCTGCGGCCTTCTGCCAGAATCGATCCAACGGCGGAAAGAGATCAAATATCCAACCCAAGCGGTCCTGATCCAGCGTGCCGCTGGTCGCCGCCAACAGCATGTTCTCCCGCACGGTTAATTGGCTGAAGATACCCATGTTCTCGGGTACAAAGGCGATGTTCTTACGCGCTATTTTGGGCGTCGATAAATGTGTGATGGGTTGATCACGAAACAGAACCTCGCCCTTGGGCACCTTGGTGCGGCCCATGATCGTGCGCAAAGTGGTGCTTTTCCCGGCGCCGTTACGACCCAGCAATACGGCCAGCTCACCGGTACGCACCTGCAGATCAACACCATGCAGAATGTGGTACTGGTCGATGTCGGCGTGCACGTTTTTCAGTTCTAGAATGTAATCACTCATGCTTCGACCTCCGCGTCGCTGGGCGCGGACGTCCCAAGGTAAGCTTCTTGCACCACGGACGACGCAATGATTTCAGCGGGCTCGCCATCGGCGACCATTTGTCCGTTGTGCAACACGATGATGCGGTCGGATAACGAACGTACGATGTCCATCTTGTGCTCTACCAACAGGATGACTTTGTCAGTCTGCTGTTTCAGATTGGCGATCAAGTCCAAAATTACCGGTACTTCGTCCACACTCATGCCGGCCGTCGGCTCATCAAACATAAAGACTTTGGGTTCTAAGGCCATCAACAAAGCGACTTCGAGCTTCCGTTGGTCACCGTGCGGCAAATTCCCCACCATCATGGTGGCTTTGTGCGCCAGGTTCACGCGCGACAAATAGTCATGCGCCAATTCGGTCAAATCAGTGCGAGACGCGGCGCGTTGCCAGAATATATGACCAATCTTGTGGCGTGCCGCGACGGCCAATCGGACATTTTCAAGTGCCGACAAATTAGGAAACAGGTTGGTTAGCTGAAACGCCCGTCCTAGCCCGCGATCAGAGCGTGCTTCGGCGGAAAGCCCTGCAAGGTCTTCGCCGGACAAAATGACTTGCCCGGAGGTGGCCTGCAGTTGTCCGGAGATCAGGTTGAACAAGGTGGTTTTACCGGCACCGTTCGGACCAATAATGGTGGTCAAGGAGCCAGCATGGAATGCACAGGAAACCGCATCAACCGCAACATGACCACCGAATTTAATGGTCAGGTCGCGTGTTTCCAATACGGGGGCTGTTTTTGTCATGGTTGTCTGCCCAATCGTTTGGTGGTGGATAATGGGGCAGCCCACGCCACCCCTTTTGGCCTTAAATTAGCGATTCATGATCGGGATAGTCATCTCTTCCAACTCGACCACCCGCACCAGTTCGGGCACACCGGCCGTTACCGTGCGGTTGTTGAACCAGTCACTGCGCTCTTGTGGCACTGTGGTGAAGTGGTACATGGCCTGCAAAGCTTGATGATCGTCCGCCCGAATGTGGATTCGACCCTTTGGTGAATCGAACTCCAGGCCTTTAAAGGCTGTAATGAGGTCTTCGGTGTCGGTCGAACCACCGGCCTTACGCACCGCAGCAGAAATGGCCATCGCCTGAGCAAAACCTTGCGCTGTGAAGAAATCCGGAGCGGAGTTGTGACGCTCGAAGTGCTGCGCCACGAACCAATCATTGATCTCGTTCTGCGGCAGTTCGTAGTAGTAGTACGTCGCACCCTGCATACCAGGGAAATCGGCGTAGCTCACCAAGGCAGGCAGAATGTTACCACCCGTCGTCAACTGAATACCGTGCCGCTCAGGCTGCAAGTCCTGAATTCGCGCCAAGGGGTTAGCCGCACCGGCCCAAATAGAGAAGATGTATTTACCCTCAGCGCAGTCGGTGCGGTTACGCAGCGCGTTGAACAAACGTTGCGATGCAGCAGTGAAGTCGGTCGCGTCGGTCGGTAGGTACTCTTCATGAACCACGCTGCCACCGGTCGCATTCACGGCATTTTTATAAGCAGCTACGCCATCACGGCCAAACGCGTAATCTTGCGCAATGGTCGCAATGCAGACGCCAGGCTTACTGACAGCGACGGCGTTGGAAATAGCATCTTGCGTTGAGTTACGACCCACACGCACCACATACCGATTCCATTCAGAACCGGTGATCGCATCCGCTACACCTTCCGGCATCATGATGCGCTCGTACTCTTCTGCGATGGGCAACATGGCCAAGGCCACACCCGACGCGACTGAGCCCACAACAATATGCGCGTCGTCTTCAGCGTAGGCTTCTTCCGCTAGAGCCCGAGCACGAGCCGGGTCCGTCTGATCGTCCTTACGAATGATGGTAACGGCACGACCATCAATAGACATGGTGCCATCAGTGGCGTATTCGAATCCCATCTGCATACCAACATGCAGTTGCTCGGCATAGGCTGCCAATGGGCCGGAAAAACCGGTAACGTGGGCAATACGGATAGAGTCTGAGGCGAGGGCTGATGCACTGAAGGCCAGTGCTCCTGTGCCGACGGCCATAGCGTTGAGAAGACGCTTCATTGTGCTTTCTCCTGGATGGGTCAATGTTATTGTTGTTTATGGTTCGGCGTCGCTGCACTTTGCTTGACAGAACTACGGCAGCGCCTTAACCTTTATGAATAATGATTCATGTTTCATAAAAATACAACCACGGAAATCGGTTTTCCTTATGACATCAACAAAATTAAGCGCTCGGGCCAGCGAGCGCCCGACCAAAGATCCTAAAGTGCCGCGCAAGCCTAAAACTGCTCGCGGGCAACGCACACGGTTGCGTATTCTCGCGGCGGCCGAAGAGTGCTTTGGCACCCTGGGTTACCATCAGGCCGGCATCAGCGACATCACCCGAGTGGCTGGTGTAGCACTGGGTTCTTTTTACTCCTATTTCGAAGGAAAAGAAGAAGCTATGCGCGAACTCATCAAGGAAATGGGCCACAACCTGCGTGCGCACCTTGCGCAGAGTGTAGAGGGCGCTACCGATAGAATCGACGCCGAAACCCGCGGTCTGCGGGCATTTCTTGAATATGTGCAAAGCAACCCGTGGATGTACCGCGTACTGCAGGAAGTTCAGTTCGTCGACGAAGACATTTACCGTGAATACTATGAAACCTTCAGTGAGGCGTACGGCAATATGTTAGCCGAAGCCACTCAGGCAGGAGAGCTTCGCCCCGGCAACAACCAGATCAGAAACTGGGCCTTAATGGGTATGTCGCACTTTCTCGGTATGCGCTTCGGCCTGTGGAAAGACGATGTACCCATGGATGAAATTGTCGCCACCATGGCCGATTTACTGCGCCACGGATTGGCCAACCCAGACGACCGCCAACACGGATCATGACGAACTTGGTGCGCATCACCTACGAAACCATGCCCTGCCTGCAGGGCCAGTGCACGGTGGCAACGTTAACACTGAACCGCCCAGAGCGCGCTAACGCATTGGTGCCCGAACTGGTTCACCAATTACTGCACGCGTTAGAGGACGTACGCGACCAGACCCCGGATGTACTCGTGTTGCAGGCCGCCGGAAAGACCTTCTCGACCGGCGGCGACGTTACAGCCTTTTATCAGCAACCCAACGCGGTGCGCGCAGAGTATGCGTCTGCTCTGGTCGGCAGTCTGCACGATGCCATTTTGGCCTTAACACAATTACCCTGCCCCACGGTGGCAAAAGTCCACGGACTGGTCACCGGTGGCAGTTTGGGGTTGGTACTGGCGTGCGACGTGGTGATCGGCACCTGGGAAGCGCAGTTTGCGCCTTGGTATGCCCGCGTGGGTTTTGCCCCCGACGGCGGATGGACAGCCCTGCTGCCAGAGCGCATCGGTCGCACACGTTCTTTAGATCTGCTGCTGACCAACCGCACCTTGGCGGCTGAAGAAGCACACCATTTGGGGCTTTTAACCTACCTGGTTTCAGCCACCGAGCTGACCGAAGCCACCCATGAAGTCGTGCAACAAATCACCACCGGTTACCGCAGCAGCCACCGCCACACATTGACCTTGATGCGCCCTGAGCCCATCCAGTTGGCGGCCAAACTGCGCGCCGAGCAACACCTGTTTTGCCAACAAATTATGACGCCGGACGCCGACCACGGTATGGCCGCTTTTTTAACGACATGAACGCCGCGACCTAAAGCACAGCGCACAACAAGTCGACCCACGGAGACGGAGGATAGGATGGAGATGTTTGACCTGCTGGCCCAGCGTGCCCGCGTATCACCCACTCATTTGGCCGTGGAAGACTTGGGCACCGGGCGTACCTTTACGTACACAGAACTGAACCGCGAAGCCGCGGCGTTCGCGACTGCTGCGCTGACCGATTGGGGATTGTCAGCGGGTGATCGTATTGCTTATCTGGGCCACAGCCGAGCGGAATTTTTCGCTTTCTTATTTGGCTGTGCGAAAGCCGGCTTGGTCCTGGTGCCCCTCAATTGGCGCCTGGCCCCACCCGAACTCGAGGTTTTGCTGCACGATTGCGCACCACAAGCCTTAGTTTACACCGCCGCCTTTTCCGCTACCGTGCACACTCTGGCGGCGGCGCACCCGACCATGACATTGGTAGCTCTAGACGCCACCGATGAAGATGCCGAGCAACTGGCACAGCTTGCGCCAGCAAGCCTTACCGCCAATCGATTCACGCGCAGCTATCAAGCGGATCTCAACGCGGTTGAGCCGGACGTAAGTGCCTACCCACCGCGCGACCCAGATGCACCGTGGTATTTGCTCTACACCTCTGGCACCACGGGACGCCCCAAGGGCGTCATCCAGACCTTCCGCATGATGCTGGCGAATTATTTCAATATTGGCTTGTCGGTCGCACTGACCCGAGAAGACGTATTGCTCAACGTCTTGCCGCTGTTCCATACCGGAGGCATCAACCTGTTCTCGACGGGCGTGCTGCTGGTGGGTGGAACCGTGTTGATCGCGCCATCCTTCGAGCCTGACCAAGCCATTGAGGTATTGTCTACCCGCGCCACGCTGTTTTTTGGCGTACCTGCGGTGTACCAAACGTTATTGGAACACCCTGACTTTTCCGGCGAAAAAGTATCGGCCGTGCGCTCTTGGAGCTGCGGCGGTGCAGCGCTTGCCTTGCCCGTCGCCCAACGATTTGTTGATATGGGCATTCAGGTACGTACAGGTTTCGGCATGACCGAAACAGGACCGGCGGTGTTTCTATTAGAGGCCGACCGCGTACTCGATAAAATTGGCTCCGTCGGCGTACCCCAATTGCTGGCTGAAGTGCGCTTGGTAGACCCCTCCGGTAACGACATTCTTGACCAGCGAGCGGGTGAAATGCTGGTGCGCGGCCCAGGCATTACACCCGGCTATTGGCGCCAGCCCGATGCCACACAGCAAGCCATTGATGCTGATGGTTGGCTGAGAACCGGCGATATTGCCCGCCGCGACAGCGACGGATATTACTACATTGTTGATCGCTGCAAAGACATGTTCATTTCCGGCGGCGAAAACGTGTATCCAGCCGAGGTCGAGCAAGTACTGCTGCATCATCCTGACATCAAAGAAGCCGCCGTCATCGGCGTCAGGGACGAGCGCTGGGGCGAAGTGGGCCGAGCTTTCGTGGTGTGTCATAGCGACTTAGCGCCCGAACCCGAAGCCATCAAACAATACTGTCGACAACACCTTGCCGGATACAAAATCCCGCATTCTATTGCCATTGTGCCGACGCTGCCGCGCAACGCGCTGGGCAAGATTACCAAACAGGAGTTACGCGATGCTACCGTTTGACACGCCCATCACTCACACCGTGACAACCCGTTTGTCGCAGGCTGACTTTGACCAATTCGCGCGCCTCAGCGGTGACGACAACCCCATTCATGTTGATCCGATATTTGCTGCGTCTACCGTGTTTGGCGCCACGGTCTCGCACGGCATGCTGCTGTTCAGCTTGGTGCGGGGCGTTGTACAGCAGCACTTTCCAAACTCCAGGTTGCGGCATCAAGACTTGATGTTCGCCAACCCGGCTTACGCCGATGAAACGCTGACCATTCAATTGCGTTCGATGCCTGCAACACCGTCTTCGCTGACGCTCAACACCGAAATTCGCAAGGCCAATGGCACCCTGTGCCTTGAAGGCCAATGCACGCTCACCCTGCCAACGGAGGATCTGGCATGACCGTGACCGACCGCCTATTCAACACCCTCTCTGTGGGTCAGCAAGCCCAGGTTACGCGCACCTTCACCGCCGCCGATGTGTTGTCGTGGCAAGCCATTGCCAAAGCCAACGGGCCAACACAACAAGTACCTGAGCCACTGATTGCCGGACTGTTTTCTTACTTGCTTGGGGTCAAGTTGCCCGGCAGCGGAACCATGTACCTCAAACAGGACATGACATTTGAGATGGCGGCACAAGTCGACACGCCGCTTGAGGCCGTGGTCACCATTCAACGACTGCGCAAAGACAAGTCGTTAGTGAACTTGGATACCCAGTGCACGGACCATCTTGGTCGGCTGGTTTGCCACGGCCACGCCTTAGTGATGTATAGACTCTGATGACCCACAGGGAAGTATTATGACAACCGCATTAAATACCCAACTAGCCGACTGGCTGGACAAATTAAACCGCATTACCCGCCAGCAGCGGTCTGCGGGCTCAGAACCTACGCCCATCAGTGCTCGCGAAGGTCTTGCCAACATGACATCGACCTTGGTGACGCGCAAGCCTGTACTCCCATGGATTGCTGACGCTTTGGTCCAGGGCGATGATTACGCCGTACCCGTGCGTATTTACGACCCGGACCCCACGATCGCCAAGCCGGTGTGTATTTATATTCATGGCGGCGGTCATATTGCGGGCGGCGTCAGCGTTTACGATCCTATATGCCGTAAACTGGCGGCCAGCAGCCATCAACTGGTGGTGTCGGTTGAGTATCGCCTAGCGCCAGAATGCCCTTACCCCAGTGGCCTGAACGACTGCCGCACTGTCGTCATGCACCTATGGGATACCCTGGATCGCTTACAGCGTCACGTTATTCGAGAGCTGACGGTAGTGGGTGATTCGGGTGGAGGCGCCTTGACAGCCACCTTGAGTGCTCAATTGCAGGACGCTCCGGAGCGGTTGATAGACCGGCAGATATTGATCTACCCCAATTTGGACTACACCTTAAACCATGCGTCGATAGACGACCTGGCCGAAGGGTACATGTTGGAGAAACGTCGCATTCAGTGGTACTACGAACTGTATTTTCAGCATCAAGAAGATCGGCGTGCAGTATCACCGCTGAACATGCCCGTCACCAGCCGACTGCCTGAAACGCTCATCATTACTGCAGGCTACTGCCCACTCAAAGACGAGGCCATAGCTTATCTGGCGCAACTTGAAGCGCACGGTGTGGCGAGCCAACACCTGCACTTTCCTGACTTACTGCATGCTTTCTTAAATATGGAAGACCTGATCAAAAATGACTGCAAGCAGGCCTACGATGCTATGGCTCGATTTATGAACTCAAATCAAGCGATACGAGAGGCATCAAAAGGTTGATACCCTCTCGTCCCACAGCACGTCGGCGCGCTTCTTAGGTTCTTTCACTGCGGTGCCAACGTACAGAAAGCCGATCAGATGGTCTTGCGATGACAGGCCAAACGCACGCTTAACGATACCACTGTAGGCCATCGCGCCGGTGCGCCACATACTGCCGTAGCCTAACGCATCAATGGCTACCTGCATCAATGAAACCGCCGCCGCGGTTGAAGCCACCTGCTCGATTTCGGGCACCTTGCCATGACTCTTAACGCGGCACCCAACTACAATAATCAGCGGCGCTCGCATCGGTTTAAGGCGAATCTTTTCCAACTGCTCAGCCGTCACCTCGGTGTCTTCAGCCATGGCAGCCTGCGCCAATAAATCACCCAAACGCTTTAGTCCTTCGCCCGATACAACGGTGAGTCGAGCTGGGCGTAAATAAGCATGGTCGGGCGCCAACAAACCCGCATGCAGAATCTGCTTCAATTCTTCTTCCGATGGGCCCGGCTCGGCTAGTTTTGCCATAGAGGAGCGCGTCAATAGTTGTTGTAGCGTCGATGTTGTCATTCACTCATTCTCATTTGCTCGATATGGTTCTGTCAGTGCAACCCCTGTGGTATAAAAGCAGCTTAGTCACAGCGATGCAAATCTCAGTATTTTATGTCAACCAACACCCTTCCCAATAAGCCGGAGCATTCAGACGTCAATACCGTTTTTTTGCCCACAACTCAGGAACTGAATGTTCGCTTACTGGCTTACTTAACCTTTGCAGCCACCATGGGCGCAGGTATTCTAACTGAGTTTTTTGACGCTTTTTGGGCCGTAGTGGTAGTGGCATTGGTCGCCTACCCCATTGCCAGTCACATTCTTACTACACCGCTGCGTGTCCGTTTTCCGAATGCTACCCGCTCCATCATCATCGTGCTCGACGCTGCCCTTTTTGGCGTGGTTATTGTGGCCTTTGGTTTGACGCCAATGCTGACCATGCTATTGGTCATCCTGGCGTGTGCGGCTTTCATCGTCGCCGGTCGCATCAGTACGTTCTCGACCGCTGTATTATTTATGGCCTTGGCCGGGGCAGGTGCTTGGTATTATTTTCCGGAACTGATTGACCGAACGCCGGACGACGCAATGATTTACGTCTGTGGCGCTTTTCTAGGCATTTATGTGTTGGTCAGCGCTTATTACATGATCATGCTGGCGAAGACCCTACAAACCACCCAAATCGCCATCAGCGAGCAAACTGAATCCTACAAAAACATTTCGCGCAAGCTGGCCAAGTACATTGCACCGCAAGTTTGGCAAACCATTTTCTCAGGTAAAAAAGACGTGCGTTTGGAAACTTCCCGCAAACGCTTGGTGGTGTTCTTCTCCGACATTCAAGGATTTACCGAGCTTTCGGAGCAAATGGAGCCCGAAAACCTGACGCAAATCATCAACCAGTATTTCGAAGAAATGACCCGCATCACCATTAACCACGGCGGCACCATCGATAAATTCATTGGTGACAGTATCATGGTGTTTTTTGGTGACCCAGACACTCAGGGCACGCAAAAAGACGCACAGGCGTGCGTGATGATGGCGTTGGAAATGCGCAAAAAAATGACCGAGTTACGGCGCCGTTGGAAGTTGCAAGGCATTGATAACGAACTTAACATCCGCATGGGCATCAATACCGGCTTCTGCACGGTCGGCAATTTCGGTGCGGAAAGCCGGATGGATTACACCATCATCGGGAAGGAAGTGAACCTAGCGAGCCGCTTAGAAAACAGTGCCGGGCCGAATGAGATCCTGATCAGCAGCAGCACCTTCGAATTTGTTAAACAAATTGCCTCCTGTCGCCCGAAAGGCGAAATTCGCGCCAAAGGCTTTGCCCGCCCGGTGACCGTTTATGAAGTGGTGGGGCTGCGCCGTGACCTCGGCGAAAAATCGACCTTCACCGACATCGATGTCGAAGGTTTTAACATGCAGTTAGATTTGGAAAAGCTGCGCCACTACGACCGCGAGAAAATCCTCACGGCCTTAGTGAAGGCGCACAAACACATCAAGTCAGCGCCGTAGAAAAGTGCACTTAAAAACATCAGAGGCGAAAAGCTGACTAGGTAAAGAACGCCAGATTGAGAAAAAGATGTTTTTAAGCTATTGCCGCGCCAGTCGCCCCATATCCGGTCTGTGCTCATGCAAACTCCGGCACGGGTTAATATCCAAACCGCCACGCCGCACGTATTTCGCCGTCACGGTCAGCTGATCGAAAGTACCCAAGGCCAAAATATCCATAAACACGCGCTCGACACAGTGCTCATGAAACTCCGTGTGCGAACGGAAAGAACAGATGTACTTCAGCAGAGCCTCGTGACTCAGTGCAGGCCCGGCGTACGCAATGAACAAGGTTCCCCAGTCAGGCTGACCTGTCACCGGACAGTTGGAGCGCAGCAAATGACTATAGACCATTTCTTCGCGGTATTCGTCGGTGTTGACTTGCAGTAAAGAGGAATCGACTTCGTAGTCGTCTATGGCGATATCCTGAGTATCCAGCAGCACTGCCGCTTCTTTGTCCAACAGCGCCGCTTGCTGATAGTCATCCACATTAAGCAGACGCACCGACACCGGCCCACCGCTGACGCGACTGAGATCCTGCACCAACAAATTATGCAGCTCTTCTGTTCCCGACAGCCGCGTCATATTAAAAGAATTCAAATACAACTTGAGCGACTTAGACTCGATGATGTTCGGCGACTGCGCGGGCAATTCAATAATCGCCATCCCGACCTGCGGCAAGCCTTTGTCGTTCAGCCACGACAGTTCATACGCATTCCATAGATCAAAGCCATAATAAGGCCAATCGGTCAAACCAAAAGCCTGCCGGTTATCGGCTCGCGGTACTGGAAAGAGCACGCTCGGCTCGTACTCTTGCGGGTAGTCGACCTCGCGCCCCAACGCACTGTTTTTTAGATCCGCCATATCAGCTCTTCAACCCCTTACCTCGACCCAGCAACCACATCGCCCAGGTCACTAACAACACCGTGAACACCACCACCATGGTGAAGGCAATCCACACATCAATATCACTCACACCCAGAACGCCGTAACGGAAGGCATTGACCATATACAAGATGGGATTGAACTTACTCACCCATTGCCAAAACTCCGGTAACAGATCTATGGAGTAGAAGACCCCACCCAGATAGGTCAGCGGCGTCAGTATGAAGGTGGGCACAATGGCAATGTCGTCAAACTTGGTGGCGAACATAGCGTTAATAAAACCACCCACTGAAAACAGAATGGAGGTCATGATGATCACACTGACCACCACAAACAGGTTGTGTACCGCCAAACTGGTGAAGGCCAACGACAGCAACGTAACAATGATACCCACCATAATACCGCGCGCCATCCCCCCGGCGACAAACCCGGCCAGAATGACGTAGTTAGGTACGGGAGCGACTAGGATCTCTTCCACACTGCGTTGGAACTTGTTGCTGAAAAACGACGAGCTGACGTTGCCGTAAGACGTGGTGATGATCGACATCATGATCAACCCTGGCACGATGAAGGACATGTAGTCGTAGCCGCCCATCTCGCCAATGCGGCTGCCGATCAAGTTCCCGAAAATAACAAAATACAGCACCATGGTCATGGCAGGAGGCAACAACGTCTGTTGCCAGATGCGCATGAAGCGCTTCACTTCTTTATAAACGATGGCGTTAAAGGCAATCAGGTAGGGTATACGAATCACAGGGCATCTCCTTGCACGATATCGACGAACAGCTCTTCCAATCGATTGGTTTTCGGACGCACGCTGTTGACTTGAATGCCTGCCTGCTCAAACAACGCAAACACTTGATTCAGGCTTTCACTGCGCAAAATTTGAAATTCCAGAGTATGGTCATCGGTTTGCATCAAACCGAATTGATCGGGCAATTCAACACCATTAAGCGTACTGCCCAATTCAGCCACAAAGGATGCCTTATTCATTTGGCGCAATAAGTCTTTCACTGTGGTGTTGGCAATGATCTCACCGCGATTAATGATGGCGATGTTACGACACAGACTCTCTGCTTCTTCCAAATAGTGCGTGGTCAGAATGATGGTCGTGCCTTCGGCGTTGATGCGGCGCAGAAACTCCCACATGGTGCGGCGGATCTCGATGTCTACCCCGGCTGTTGGTTCGTCCAGAATCAACAGTTCCGGCTCGTGGATCAACGCCCGCGCAATCATCAGGCGGCGTTTCATACCACCCGACAGCATCCGCCCTTGCACATCACGCTTGTCCCACAGCTCGAGTTGGCGCAGGTACTTTTCAACATTCTTCTTGGCCAAAGCACGCGGCATGCCGTAGTAACCAGCCTGCTGCATCAGAATGTCCCACACCTTCTCAAAGGTGTTGAAGTTGAACTCCTGCGGAACCACACCGAGTTTCTTCTTGACCTCTTCCGGTGCTGCATCCTGATCAATACCACACACATGGACGCTGCCTGCGGTTTTATTCACCAAGGCTGACACAATGCCCAGCGTAGTGGATTTACCCGCCCCATTGGGGCCCAGCAAAGCAAAGAAGTCGCCGGATTTCACCGACAGATCAATGCCCTTCAAGGCTTCAAAACCGTTCCCGTAGACTTTGGTGAGTCCACGAATCTCTAATGCGTTTGTCATAAATACCTGTATTAGCGACTTTCTTGAAACAAAGTGGTGTCCGTCATATCCGTACCGGAGCGCTGACGCAGCACATTGTCGATGTACGATTGCACTGCGGCACTTAGTCCGACGTCCGTTTTGGAGCTTTCCGAGATGAACCAGCGGTGTTCCAGAATCTCGTGATAAAGCTCGGCGTCGTCCAATTCGCCGCGTAACTCGTCGGGCAAGGCATCAATGGCCGGCTGAAAGATCTCGGTGAGCCAACGGTAGGCCGCCAGCGATTCGGGCACTTCCCGCCCTGCTTCACCCGACCACCACGCGCGATAGCGATTCAAATCATTCAACAACCGACGCGCCTGATTCTCTTCTACACGCAAGCCCGTCAAGGTCGCTAAAATGCGCTTATGGTGCCACGGCTCCACGACCTTAGCGCGCATCCGCATGCGCTGCCCTTCTTCTACCGACTCCAATTGAATCTCTTCAACATCAAAGCCCATGTTATTCAGGCGTTGGATACGCTGTTCAACCAAATATTGTTCATCGCGCGCAAAAATTTGTTCCGACGTCAGCTCATCCCACAGCGTGTTGTACCGTGCCACCAGCGACTCAGCCAACTCCACCGGGTCCAGCCCGCCCGGCAAGCCATTGAGCAGCGCCTCAATGTCCATCAGGTCACCGGCCAAATTGGTGAAGGCGACTTCAAGATCGTACTGGCGTCGGCCTAGGCTCAGCTCGGGCAGCAATTCACCAGTCTCTGCATCGACCAAGTAGGCTGCCAACTGGCCCGCATCGCGGCGGAACAGAGCGTTCGATAAGGAGCAATCGCCCCAGTAAAAACCGGATAAATGTAACCTGACTAACAACTCAGCCAGTGCATCCAGCATATGATGCAGACGCTTTTCCGTCGTGCCCCGCTCAATAATGACCCGATACGGCAGAGCTCCGTCCAAGTATTCGGTGATCAACAAGGCGCGCCCGGTCATGTCCATGCCATCGTTTGGCTTGGCGCGGCCCGACAGCGTTTTGTCGCGCTCGGTCACCACACAGATCGGCTCTACCACGGGCAAACCCAACTCCCCCAGCTCACGCAGCAAACGGTACTCTTTCTCCGCGATGTGCTGCGCCAGCTCCTTTAACGCATAGACTTTGTCGCCACGCGGTACAAAGCGCACCACATTGCGATGAATGCCTCGCGCCACTGGCACAAACAACTCATCCGGCCATTCGGTGAGGTGTTTACTCCAAGGGAGCTCCAAATCCGTAAAGTAGTGCGATGGTGAGGCAATCTGAAATTTCATAAGGTTTCCGTCAACGAACAGAGACTATAGTTGGGTAGTGTAGTGCGCTTTTCAAGCGCTACCTATGGAAAAGCCCCCTAAACCACTCAGTTCTCAAGCAAATCTCCCAGAGAAAGGCGGTATAAATGACGGCAATAAAAAACCGGCACTAAGGCCGGCTTCTTGTCCTCTTACCCCTGCCCGATTACAGGCGGTTCTGAGTCTCACCGTCGAACATGTGCAGGCGCTCAAGATTCACGTCAATCTTGATACGATCACCGATGCTCGGCACCTTGTGCGCGTCCATCTTGGCAATGATGCGCTCTTCCACGCCTTCAACTGCTACATAAACCACCACTTCGTGACCCAGAGTTTCCACAATCTCTACCGTGCCTTCGAAGGTCGCGGTGTTCTTCCACTCATGCTCATCGGCCTGACGCGTGTGCTCAGGACGGAAGCCAACGTACACGGATTTTCCGGCATTGGCTTTAGCGGCGTCGGCCCAAGCTGCTGGCACGGCGAAGGTACTGCCAGGCAACTCTACTTTGCTGCCATCAGCCGAGAACTGGCCTTTGGCGATGTTCATATTAGGCGTACCAATGAACTGCGCCACGAACAGGTTTGCCGGCGTGTCGTACAACTCAAGCGGCGTACCTACTTGGCGCAGGTTACCGTCGTGCAATACAGCAATACGGTCACCCATGGTCATAGCTTCTACTTGGTCGTGCGTTACATAGACTGAGGTGATAGCCAAACGCTTTTGCAACTTGCCGATCTCGGCACGCATTTGCACGCGCAGTTCGGCGTCCAAGTTAGACAGCGGCTCGTCGAATAAGAATACCGATGGCTTACGAACAATAGCGCGACCCAAGGCCACACGCTGACGCTGACCACCCGACAGAGCTTTAGGCTTGCGGTCCAACAGATGCGCCATACCCAGGGTATGTGCGGCTTCGTTTACCAAACGATCAATTTCATCTTTCGGCAATTTACGCAGACGCAGACCGAAAGCGATGTTTTCACGTACTGTCATGTGTGGGTACAGGGCGTAGCTCTGGAATACCATGGCAACGTCGCGATCTTTCGGATGGACGTTGTTAACGCGGCGATCGCCAATGTACAAGTCGCCTTCTGAAATTTCTTCAAGGCCGGCAATCATCCGCAGCGTGGTCGACTTACCACAGCCTGATGGGCCTACCAACACCATGAATTCTTTGTCTTTGATCTCAAGATCAAGACTCTTAATGATGTTTACGTCACCGTAACTTTTTACAACTTTATCAAATTTTATACTGGCCATTGGTATCCACTCGTTGTTCTTCTGTGAATTGCTCTTTTGCAAAGCAGTCCGGCTAGACCGAAGCTACCTTACCCATCCGCGTTGCTCTGAAAGTCATGAGCTGCTGTCCTGGATGTAGTCTTTTTATTATTGGCAGTGCTGGCGCATACGCCGCAGTGCTTCTTGTAGAAAGCACTATGCGTAAAGCGCGGAGACAATTCAAGCGAAAGTGGCTATTTTAAAATCCACCCTACACTAATCTCCACCCTTTTTATAAATAATCTCCACCTTTCTAAAATATCCACCCTAGAAAACTGACTTCAACTGCGCCCTTCTCGTACCCGTGTCAATCGCTCGCAAAACGCCTGCGTCTCTGGCTCGCCAAAGAGTTCTTGCGTATTGCGCGACAACTTTCGCCGCCAGTTCGGGTATTCGTCACTGGTGCCGGGCACATTGACTGGCTTGTTAATCAACAGCATGTCTTCCAATTGCACCACCACCATCTGAGAACGACCGCTGGCCAGGTATTCATGAATGGCGTGACTCAATGGCAAGGTGATTTCGGGGAGGTCACTGGCTTGCGCGGGCACACCTTCGGGCAAACGACCATCAGCCGCCAAGGCGTTGAGTATCTGTTGTTTTGCGCCATCGCGATTCACCAACTCTACATCGTACGACTCAGGCGTGGGGAACATACTCAGGGTACGCCGCAACGCCAAGTCACTCTTATTCCAATAGGCTGCCACGGTCGGCATATCGTGATTCGCCACTATGGCTAAGGCCTTCTGGGCGTAAGCACTGGGTGGCGTCACGCCCGCTGGCGACGCTTCAAAGTAGAACACCTTGTTTGAGTAAAGTTGTGCTGCCGGAAATAGTTCTACGACCTGCTCAGGCACTGTCCCCAGATCTTCAGCAATCACCATGCACTGCTGCCGCTGGCTCTCGAGGTTGAGAATCCCCAGCAAGTCGTCCAGCTTGTAATGTACGTAAGCCCCTTGTGACGCGTCCTCACCTGGCGGGCACCACCACAAGCGAAACAACGCCATGGCATGATCAATACGCAGCGCACCGCAGCCGCGCATGTTGTTGCGCACCAAGGTTATGAACGATTGATAGCCATCTTCTTCCAGCTTGATCGGATCCAGCGGTGGCAACCCCCAATTTTGCCCGGTCGGCCCCAAGGCATCAGGCGGCGCTCCGACACTGGCTTCAGTGCAGAAACGCTCACGATTCGACCAAATTTCGGCACCGCCACGGTCGGCACCCACGGCCAAATCACGATACAGTCCTACGGCCATACCCAAATCTTCGGCCACCTGATTCACTTGCCGCAGCTGTTCATCGGCAATGAATTGCAGATACATTGAATACAGCAAGGCTTCTTCGTGTTCGGCGGCGAACGCCTGCACCTCTGGCGAATCATGACGCTGATAAGCTTCAGGCCAGACCGGCCAACCCCAAGCATTGATATCCAGTGCCTTAAAGTGCGCCAGCAGCGCCTCAAACAGGGCATGTTGACGCAGCGGCTCACCATTGGCTTCAACAAACGCATGGAACGCCTGCGCGCGCGCAGTGTCTTTGGCTAGGTGGTTTTTTAAGAATTCGGCAAACAGCGCCTCGAACAAGCCGTACTTAAGCGGACTGACCTGCGCATAAGGCACCTGCTCGGCTTCTCGTGCCGCAATCAACTGCGCCTGAAATGCTTTTGCATTCACCTTCTTCTGCAGTGCCTTTGATTGCTCGAACTCTGGCACCCGGGTGACGTCCACATACAACGGATTAATAAAGCTGCGATTGGACGGACTGTAAGGGCTGGCGTGCTCAGCACTGACGGGGTACAGCGCATGAATCGGGTTGAGACCAATCACTCCGGCACCACGCGGGGCCATTTCGCGGATCAACTCTTCCAGATCAGAAAAATCACCCATGCCCCAATTGCGTTCGGAGCGCAGGGTGTAAAGCTGAATGGCCGTACCCCATATTTTGTCGCCACGCGCCATGACGTCGTTTTGGTAGCTCTCCGCCGGAGCAATAATCAATGACGCCTCGGCCTGCTTATCGCCTAGTCGCATGTATAAACGGTGATAACCCAGCTCCAGACTCTGCGGCAACATGAGCACACGACGCACATAACGTCGGTCTTCTATCCAATACTCACCGGACTCCGGTAGCTGCGCTGCAACAAAGCTGCCTTCACCACCCGTACCGCCTTGCTCCAGCGTAATCGACCACTCGCCAGTCTCTTCGAGCATCCGGTCCCATAGATGAAACTCGACACCCCACTGCTCGGAACGGGGCGATAACACATAAACGGGGCGCAACAGATGAGTCCATGGTGCAGCATCCAGCGCAAATATAGCTTGGCGCACAGCCTCGTCATTGCTGAGATCGTAACCCATAGCCCGGAGGATTTTTTCTTTACGCGCTTGCGGAATAACCTCCTCTTCGCCCAGATAATTCGAAAATCGATCGGCAATACCACGATGAAAGGCGAGTTTCGCAATGAGTTCTGGATTGGCCATGTACTTCCCCTGAGACTAAATTCCTGACAACCAGTCCGGTGGCATTGGACGCAGCAGCGCGGCTACCGGCCAACAGAATGATTTTTTGAGTGTGCTTTTAATTGTATTTGCAATGGTGAGTTATTTATCACCAGCGGAAGGGAAACAACAAGGCTGAATAGTCGGACAGTGGGTGGAAAAGCCACCCCAGGGTGCATTCAAACCCCTTTAGGGTGTAGACGAACGGTCGGGTATGCTAGATGGCGGGTGTGAACACCCACCCTACGATTAGCTATTATGTAGGGTGGGCGCTTTTCTACAGAGCATACCCGCCGCTCAAGGATAAGTTTAAGCGGCCTGCCAATCGTAATTCAGTACCGCTGCTGCACCCAACAAGCCTGGCTGTGCTGACACGATCACATAGGTCGGAATTCCGGCGTTATAGGATTCAAAACGCGCTTTATTTTCGAAGCGCTGGCGAAACGCACTGGCTTTGAAGAAATCCATAAAACGCGGCACGATGCCACCCGCAATAAACACCCCGCCCTTGGCACCAAAGGTCAGCGCTACGTCGCCTGCGTAACTGCCGATCACGGCACAGAAACGCTCCAACGCTTCGACACAGACGGCATCACTGCCCGCCAACGCGGCCTTGCTGATTTCCGGCGCCTTAAGCGACTGCGCGGCAACACCACGAACACTGCACAGGGCACGATAGATGTTTTCCAGACCCATTCCTGAAATGAGCCGCTCCGACGAGACGCGCGGCAATTCTTGCAGCAAGAACTCAACAATCTGCATTTCCGTTTTATCGGTCGCTGCAAAATGCGCATGGCCGCCTTCGGTTTCCAACGTCACTGGCCCGACCGGGCTGAAAGCCAAGGCAGCCAAGCCGAGGCCTGTACCCGGTCCGGTAACTGCCATAGGCTTGCCTGGCATGGGCTCACCGCCACCCACTTTTATCGCTCCGTGCGCACCCAAATAGGGGATGGAATTGGCGAGGGCGTGGTAGTCGTTAATAAAGCGCAGCTCTTCGAAACCCAAGGTAGCTTTTAACTCGCTGACGGAGAAAGCCCACGTATGGTTGGTCATCTTGATCCAATCTTGGTCGGTTGGACAAGCGATCGCCAAACAGCCACGGGTTGGCTGAGCATATTCAGCAGGCAGTTGCGCCAAGTAGAACTGAATGGCATCCGCAATAGTGGCGTAGTCGGCACCGTTAAGGGTTTGCTCAGCAACCACATGCTGTTCGCTGAGCGCCAACGTACCCTCTTCCATTGCTACCTGAGGTACCAACGCAAAACGTGCGTTTGTGCCGCCAATGTCTGCAATCAACCCATACTGCTGTGCCATGCTGAACCCCTTTCCAAATCTTTATGTAGTTCTTATGTTTTATTCACTCGGGCCATAATAACCGGATCGGAATGCACGCCCAAGGAGGAAATCTGACGTTGCTCTCCACCCTTGGCCACCCCTAGCCACGCTTAACCGCCACCCCAAGCCAGCCATGCCGGCCGAAGAAAACCATTTCACCATGATTCTCCGTGCACTTGCACTGTAATTCAATTACAAAAACCAGTATTGACGGCTTCGAATGCGATGATGGTTTCGCCCAACCTGAAAGTTAACTACAATTAGTGCCTCGCAAAAGGGTTTTCACGCATGTCCGATGTCATAGAGCTGATACAAACGCATTTCGACCGGCTCTCCAAATCTGAGAAGAAGGTAGCGGACGCTATTTTGGCGTCACCAGAAACCGCTATTCACACCAGCATTGCCAGCATGGCTGTGCTCGCCAACGTCAGCGAGCCGACGGTCAACCGGTTCTGCCGCAGCATTCAATGCAAGGGCTTTCCTGACTTCAAACTGCGCTTGGCGCAAAGCCTCGCCAGTCATGGCTCGTTCGTGCGCCGTGAGATATCGCCCCAGGACGACATGGGCACCGTCGTCGAGAAAGTCATTCATTCGACCATCTCCAGCCTACAAGAGCTGGAGAAGCAGATTGACCACCACGCCTTACGGCAGTCTGTCGACATTCTCACCAGTGCCAAGCGCATTCACTTTTACGGACTGGGTGCCTCTGGCCCGGTAGCCCAAGATGCCCTGAACAAGTTTTTCCGCTTAGGCGTCCCGGTAGACGCCAGCACCGACTACCTGATGCAGAAGATGACCGCAGCCATGGCCACGCCAGACACCGCCTTTGTGGTCATCTCCTATACCGGTCGTACGCAGCCCTTGATTGAGGTCGCTGCCGAAGCCGCCATGAACGGCGGCAAGGTAATCGCCCTGACTACACCTGGCTCACCGCTGTCGGAAGTAGCCACCGTCACGGTGGGTGCGCCGTCGCGGGAAAACACGGATCTCTTTACCCCCATGGTCAGTCGTATGCTGCACCTCACCCTGATCGACATTCTGATGACGGGCGTAACGCTGGCGAAAGGCGACACCGTTGAAGAAAACTTCCGCAAGGTGAAGAGCGCGCTGTCCTCGACTCGGCGAACGATCTAACTCACTCCATGCTGTCCTGGCGTAGCAAGCGCACAACGGCTTGCTGCGCGCCCCTCATGTAACAAAACTACAATTTTAACGATTAAGAACGCCAGAATGTTTGAAAATTACGAACTTAGGCGTATGATTATGTAACTAACTTACAAAGTTACTAATAATTACACCAACCCGTGCAGTAGGCAGAGAAGGCCGTACACACAAATAATGGGAGCTCAACATGTCTAATATTCGCGTCGCTATCAATGGCTACGGCCGCATCGGTCGCAACATTCTGAAAGCTTTGTATGAAGCCAAAGCTGAAGGCAAGAACTACCCTATCGACATCGTTGCCATCAACGACCTCGGCGACTCCAAGATCAACGCGCACCTGACCAAGTACGACACCGTGCATGGCCGCTTTGGTTTCCCAGTCGATTTCGACAACGAAGCTCTGTACGTGAACGGCGACAAAATCCGTACTTTTTCACAACGCAACCCTGCCGACCTGCCTTGGGCTGAGCTGAAAATTGACGTGGTTTTCGAATGCACCGGTTTCTTCACCTCTAAAGCGACTGCTTCTGCGCACATTCAAGCAGGCGCCAAGAAAGTCATCATCTCTGCTCCAGGCACTGAAGTAGATGCCACCGTTGTTTATGGCGTGAACCACAACGTCCTAACCTCAGATATGACTGTCATTTCAAACGCTTCATGCACCACCAACTGCTTAGCGCCCGTCGCCAAAGTATTGAACGATGCATTCGGTATCGAAGCGGGCGTGATGACCACCATCCACGCTTACACTAACGATCAGCGCTTGTCTGACGTTTACCATTCAGACCTGTACCGGGCGCGTGCCGCTGCGATGAACATGATCCCAACCAAAACCGGTGCAGCTGCAGCGGTAGGCTTGGTCGTTCCTGAGCTGAAAGGCAAGTTCGATGGCATGGCCGTACGCGTACCGACAGTGAACGTGTCGTTGGTGGATCTGTCGTTTATTGCTAAAAAAGCACCGAAAGACGCCGCTGAAGTCAACAAGGCTATTGCTGATGCAATCGCCAAAGACCCCGCCTTGGCTGAAGCCATGATGGTGAACGAAGAGCCGTTAGTAAGCATTGACTTTAACCACAGCACCTACACATCTAATTACGACGCTACACAAACGCGTGTGCAGGGTAGCCTCGTTAAAGTCATGTCTTGGTATGACAACGAGTGGGGCTTCTCGAACAAGATGCTCGACAGCGCACTTGCTCTGATGACAGCGAAGTAAAACAACGAAACCGACCTCCCTCACAGAGGTCGGTTTTTCTTTTTTTTGATTTGTGTTTTTCTGAGGCTCGCGGAATCACCCCCGTCTTCGGCTTATATAACAAGCCACTTTTCTATAGACTAGCTCGGGTTTCGGTTCAGCTGTGCAGCAGAAGTACCTCCTTATCGTAAGATGACAGAGCGAGTTTCTTTATCATGATGCGTAGAACCAAAATCGTAACCACCCTGGGTCCGGCAACGGATAAACCGGACATGCTGGAAAAGTTGATTCTTGCGGGTGCCAACGTCGTGCGCCTGAACTTCTCCCACGGCAGCCCGGAAGACCATAAGCAACGTGCCGACATGGTGCGTGAACTGGCCGCCAAGCATAATCGTTTTGTCGGCATCCTAGGTGACTTGCAGGGTCCAAAGATACGCATTGCCCGCTTTAAAGACGGCAAGATCATGGTGAAGACCGGTCAGGAATTCCTGCTCGATTTGGATCTGCCGAAAGACATGGGCGACGAGACCAAAGTAGGTATCGACTATCCTGCATTGGCAGAAGATTCAGCACCGGGAGACATTTATCTGCTCGACGACGGCCGGGTACTACTGGAAGTCACGCGTGTTGAAGGCAACAAAGTATTTACCAAAGTCACTCAGGGTGGCCCGCTGTCTAACAACAAGGGCATCAATAAACTGGGTGGCGGTCTGAGTGCCAAGGCGCTGACCGAAAAAGACATTGCTGACATCAAGACCGCTGCGGCGATTGGTGTGGACTACATCGCCGTATCATTCCCGCGCAGCGCGGAAGACATGATCGAAGCTCGCGAGCTGTTAACCGCTGCAGGTTCGAACGCGCAGTTGATTGCTAAGGTTGAGCGTGCGGAAGCGGTCAATGACCATGCTGTACTCGACGGCATCATTTTGGCGTCCGACGGTGTCATGGTCGCACGCGGCGACTTGGGCGTTGAGATTGGTGACGCGCAATTGATCGGCGTACAGAAGCATTTGATCTCGCGTGCTCGTGAATTGGACCGCGTGGTCATTACCGCGACACAGATGATGGAGTCGATGATTACTAACCCGTTCCCAACACGAGCTGAAGTGTTCGACGTTGCGAACGCGGTACTGGACGGCACTGACGCCGTCATGTGTTCCGCTGAAACAGCGGCGGGTGATTACCCGATTGAAACGGTTAACACCATGGTCAGCGTGTGCTTGGGTGCCGAGAAGCACCGCAAAGCGACCCGCTCGCGCCACCGTCTTGACTTGGAGTTCAAGCACGTGGACGAAGCCATTGCGATGTCGACCATGTACGCAGCGAACCACCTGAAAGGTGTCAAGGCCATTGTGTGTGTGACCGAATCCGGTTCTACACCATTGTGGATGTCACGCATCAGCTCTGGTATACCTATTTTCGCCATGACGCGCCACATTGATACGGCGCGCAAGGTTACGCTGTACCGCGGTGTAGAGCCGCTGTTCTTAGACGTAACCAGTGTGGCCCCCGACCAAGTGAATCACTTGGCGGTGAACGAACTCAAGAAACGCGGTGTCGTGACCGATGGCGACCTCGTGATCATCTCTAAAGGCGATCATTTAGGCGTACACGGTGGCACAAACCGCATGAAGATCGTGAGCGTTGGTAACATTCTGTAAAAATAACAACTAGACTCCAAGGCACGTCAGTGAATGTGCCTTGCAGGACTCACAGAACTGACTGCCAATTTTACTGCGGCCGAACATGATTAATTTTGTGCTCGGCCATAAATGGTTTTAGAACCCCGCCAACGACGAGGTTAAGCGGAATATGGAACGAGATATTGATCCTATTGAAACGCAGGAATGGCTTGATGCGTTAGCATCTGTTGTTCGTCATGAAGGCCCGGATCGTGCCCAGTATCTGTTGAAACAACTCTCCAATGAGGTGTCCAACACATCCCGGTCCGACGTACCCTTCGCGATCAACACGCCATTTCGCAACACCATCCCGGTCACCGACGAAGCGCGGTTCCCCGGCGACTTAGAAATGGAACGCAAGATCCAGGGCTACATCAACTGGAACGCAGTCGCGATGGTGGTGCGAGCCAACAAGTCCGGCGATGATCTCGGTGGTCACATTTCTTCTTTCCAGTCGTCAGCTTTGCTCTACGACATCGGTTTTAACCATTTCTGGCGCGCTCCGAACGACGAGTTTGGCGGCGACCTAATCTACTACCAGGGCCACATTTCTCCTGGTATTTATGCGCGCTCTTTCATTGAAGGTCGCTTAACCGAAGACCAACTCGACAACTTCCGTCGCGAAGTGGATGGCAAGGGTCTTTCTTCTTACCCCCACCCTTGGTTGATGCCGGAATACTGGCAGTTCCCGACCGTTTCTATGGGTCTGGGCCCTATTCAAGCGATTTACCAAGCGCACGTTATGCGTTACTTGGAAAACCGCGGCAAGATCAAACCCGGCCGTCAGGTATGGGCCTTCTTGGGCGATGGCGAGTGTGACGAGCCAGAAAGCCTGGGCGCCATCTCCTTGGCTGCACGCGAAAAGCTGAACAACCTGAATTTTGTCATCAACTGTAACCTGCAGCGCCTCGACGGCCCGGTACGTGGTAACGGCAAAATCATCCAGGAACTGGAAGGTGTGTTCCGTGGCGCTGGTTGGAACGTGATTAAAGTATTGTGGGGCGGCGCTTGGGACAAACTGCTGGCGCGCGACAAGTCGGGCATGCTGCAAAAGCGCATGGACGAAGTGGTCGACGGCGAAATGCAGGCTTATAAAGCTCACGGCGGTGCTTACACGCGTGAACACTTCTTCGGTCGTTACCCTGAGACCGCAGAACTGGTTAAGGACATGACCGACGACGAGATTTATCACCTCGCGCGTGGCGGCCATGACCCATACAAAGTCTACAGTGCCTACAAACAGGCCGCTGAACACACCGATCAGCCTACGGTTATTCTGGCCCACACTGTTAAAGGTTACGGTGTAGCAGCCGGTGAAGCGCAGAATGCGACGCACCAGCTGAAGAAGCTGGACGTAGAAGACCTGAAAGTATTCCGTGACCGTTGTGGCGTTCCCGTCAGTGACGCAGACCTTGAAGCGGGCAAGATCCCCTTCTTCCGTCCAGACGAAAATGCACCGGAACTGCAATACATGAAGAAGCGTCGTCTGTCGCTGGGCGGCTACCTGCCACAGCGCCGTCCTAATGCGGACCAAACGCCAAACGTTCCCTCATTGGAGTCGTTTGAAGCACTGCTGAAAGACACCGGCAAGCGCGAAATTTCTACCACCATGGCACTGGTGCGCATGCTCGGTACTTTGGCGAAAGACAAAGACATCGGCGAGCACATTGTGCCCATCGTACCCGACGAAGCCCGTACCTTCGGTATGGAAGGCATGTTCCGTCAGGTGGGTATCTATTCTGCTTCAGGACAGCTCTATGTCCCGCAGGATAAGAGCCAGGTCATGTGGTACAAAGAAGACAAGACCGGTCAGATTCTGCAAGAAGGCATCAACGAAGCCGGTGCCTTCAGCTCGTGGATGGCGGCGGCAACGTCTTACAGCACCAACAACCTGACTCTGGTGCCATTTTATATCTACTACTCCATGTTCGGTTTCCAGCGTATTGGCGACTTGGCGTGGGCAGCGGGTGATATGCAGGCACGCGGTTTCTTGATCGGCGGCACATCCGGCCGGACGACCCTGAACGGTGAAGGCTTGCAGCACCAAGATGGCCACAGCCACATTTTGGCAGGCACCATCCCGAACTGTGTAACCTATGACGCCACCTACTCTTACGAAGTGGCGGTTATTGTGCAGGACGGTATGCGTCGCATGGTCACCGAGCAGGAGAACGTGTTCTATTACCTGACCACGCTGAACGAAAACTACCAGCATCCTGAAATGCCTAAAGGTGCCGAAGAAGGCATCGTGCGCGGCATGTATTTGCTGGAAGACAATGTAGGCAAGGCCAAGAAAGCCGTTCAACTGTTGGGCAGTGGCTCCATTCTGAATGAAGTACGCGCCGCCGCGAAGATCCTGAAAGACGACTTCGGCGTCAGCGCGGATGTCTGGGCTGTGACCAGTTACAACGAGCTGACACGCGACGGTTTGGCGGTGGATCGCCAGAACCTACTGCATCCGGAAGCGGCCGCACAGGAAGCCTATGTCACCAAGGCACTGAAAGGCCGTAAAGGCCCTGTTATCGCCTCTTCTGACTACATGAAGAACTATGCGAATCAGATCCGTTCATGGGTACCAGGCAGCTACACCGTGTTGGGTGCTGATGGCTTTGGCCGCAGCGACAGCCGTAAGAAACTGCGCCACTTCTTTGAAGTGGATCGCTACTGGGTCACGGTTGCCGCATTGAAAGCGCTGGCCGACGATGGCGTTATTCCCGCCGCCGATGTGACCAAAGCAATCAAGCAGTTTGGTCTGGACACAGACAAGCCTAACCCAGTGACAGTTTAACTCTCTGGCGGTCCGCACCGCGGACCATCAGCTAAGGAGCTTTTATGGCGACTGAAATTATTAAAGTCCCCGACATCGGTACCAGCGACAAGGTCACCGTGGTTGAGGTAAGTGTGAAAGTCGGCGACGTGATCGCCGAAGACGATACACTGATTGTATTAGAAACAGACAAGGCCTCGATGGATGTACCGGCCCCTATGGCCGGTAAAGTCACCAAGCTGAAAATTGCCGAAGGCGATGAAATTGGCGAAGGCGACGAGATCCTCTATTTAGAAGTAGAAAAGGCGGAAGCAGGAAACGCCAGTTCAGACTCTGACAATGCGTCTACGGCCCCGGCACAGAAATCCGCAGAGAAAGCTGAAGCGGCACCAGAGGCTCCAGCAGCCAGTGGTGCGGTGAAGCCCATCGAAGTGCCCGATATCGGTACGACCGAAGCGGTTGAGATCATTGAAGTACACGTCAGCGTGGGCGACATCATTGCTGCCGACGACGCCATCGTGACGCTGGAAACCGACAAAGCCTCAATGGAAGTCCCTGCCCCAGAAGGCGGCGAAGTGGTTTCTGTTAAGGTCAAAGTGGGCGACAGCGTAAGCCTCGGTGATCAATTGATTGAGATCCGTGCAGCGGGCGGCTCTGCCCCGGCGGAATCCAAGCCAGCAGCACCGGAAAAAGCGGAAAAAGCCGCTGAACCCGAAGTGCCTGCGGCGGCGAAGAAAGTACACGCACCGGCGATTGTTACCGGCGACGACGATGAACTGATACGGCCTTCGAAGCCTGTACACGCTGGCCCGGCGGTTCGCTTGCTGGCCCGTGAACTGGGTGTTGACCTGGCACAGGTACGTGGCAGCGGTCCTCGCGAGCGCATTCTGAAAGAAGACCTGACGGCCTTCGTGAAGAAGAAAATGCGTGAGCCAGAGCGTGTGTCTGCGGGTGCGGGGATTCCTGCTGTGCCGGATCAGGATTTCAGCAAGTTCGGCTCCATCGAAGTCAAAGAAATGGGTCGTATTCAACAGCTGACTGCCGCCAATATGGCGCGTAATTGGTTGAATATTCCCCACGTCACGCAGTTTGACGAAGCAGACGTGACCGACTTAGAAAGCTTCCGCAACTCGCTGAAACCACAAATGGAAAAGCGTGGCGTGAAAATTTCTCCGCTGGCGTTCCTGGTGAAAGCCTGTGCGGCGGCCTTGCATGAGTTCCCGAACTTCAACGTTTCGCTGATGGCTGATGGCAAGCACATCGTGCAAAAGCATTACGTGAACATCGGTATTGCAGTCGACACGCCGAATGGCCTGATCGTTCCTGTTATCAAGGACGCGGACAAGAAGTCTATCTGGCAGATCGCTGAAGAGATCATCGACTTTGCTCAACGTGGCCGTAAAGGCCAGATCAAGAGCAATGAGATGCAAGGCGGATGTTTCACCATCTCCAGCTTGGGTGGTTTGGGCGGCACGGCGTTTACGCCGATCGTCAATGCGCCGGAAGTGGCGATTCTGGGTGTATCTAAGAATCAGGTGAAACCGTTCTGGACCGGCAAGGAGTTCGTACCTCGTACCTTCACGCCGCTGTCGTTGTCGTACGACCACCGTGCAGTAAACGGTGCAGACGCAGCCAAATTCACCACCTATGTGTGTGAAGCTTTGACTGACTTACGTCGTATCCTGTTGTAACAGGCTAAGAAGGCGCTAACCCTTTGCGGGTTAGCGCCCTTATGGGAGCATCTAATAACCCCCTTTTCTCAAGCTGGCGTTGTTAAAAATGTCCTCAAAATGTTCACTGGCTTGCCAGAACGGCCATAGGTCGGCCCGAAGGGTGAGCGAAGCGAATATTTACAGTTAGTAAACTGCGCTTTATCGGGCATTTTTGCCTAGCCAGCTTTTCGCCTCTGAGGTTTTTTTAGATACTCCCATATTACTCGCTACACGTAACCCCACTCTTTAAGGCGCGCATAGGCATACTCTGCCTGGTCTCCCCGCTGCACCTTTTGCAAAAACGCCTGATAACGTTGCGCCGCATTTTGCCGAGAGCCGGATTTTTCGTACGAATAGCCCACCAAGAAATCGGTACCGGGATTACCCGGCAGCACTTCCTCGTAGGCCAGAAAATCCGCTAACGCTCGGTCGTAACGCTCCAGTCCTAGGTGAGCTAGACCACGATATTGCATCGCCTGCCCTTCACCCGGCATAGCTTGCCGCGCGCGGTCAAAATACCGCAAGGCCTCTTGATCTTTATCCTGAACCAAGTAGAACTTACCGGCCAACATGAGGCCTGTGTAGTCATTAGGGGCCAAACGTACCGCCTCCAACAAACGGGCTTCCGCCTGTTGCGGATTGCGCTGCGCTAACAGCCGTTCACCTTCTTGCATTGCTTCGATGGCCGGCTTCATGGCTCGGAGTCGCGCGGTTTGGTCCATATACCGCTCACGGCCTACATCGCGGCCACGCTGGTTCGCACTGAATCCGCTCACCTGTTGTTGCACATTGCGATAGCGTTCGTCGCTCATGGGGTGACTGGAGAACATCAGCTCGATGGCGTTTGGCTTACGGTCTGACAACGAACGCAACATATTCATCAACCCGACCATGCCTTCGGGATTCTGGTTTGCCAGGGCCATGTAGTCCGTGCCCAGCTGGTCTGCCTGCCGCTCATTGTCTCGACTGTACCGCGCCAACAGTGCGCCAGCACCTATTTGGCCAACCATACCCACAGCACCGCCAAGCGTGGATTCACCCAAGCCTGCAACGGCCGTCCCTACGGCGGCTTGGGCCAACATGCCTTGCGTCATACGTGCACCAGCATGACGGGCAGTGACGTGGCCTATCTCATGGCCCAACAGCGCGGCCAATTCCGCCTCGTTCTGCAGCTCCAGCAAGATACCTCGTGTCACCGCAATACTGCCGCCGGGAAAGGCATACGCATTTACATAGTTGGCGTTCACCACTTGAAAGTTGTAAGGCATATCAGCGCGGTGTGAGAGGCTACTGATCGACCCACCGAGTTCCGCCACATAACGATTTAAAGCAGCATCTGTAGTGATGCCATAGTCGGCTGAAAATTGATGCGGTGTTTGTTGACGATCGATCGCAATTTCATCTTCGCGGCTCAGTAACATCAGTGTTGGCTTGCCGGTGATGGGGTCAATCGCGCAACCTGACAACCACAGCGGCGTACTCAACCCCAATGAAGCATAGGAAATTCGACGAATTAATTGACGACGCGTCATGTTTAGGCGCACGGGCGTATCCTCAAAAGTAAAGGGAGCAAACTATAGTGGTCTGATCATAGCAAAATTTAGGCGGGCCAGAGATAGCCCAAGGCTCAGCTTGGTCGGTTAATTTACGTTACCAACCAAGGAAAATACTGCTGACGTTCTGGTGCGGTCAGCGCTTGTACACGCGCAATGTTTGCTTCGGGAATCGAGGCGGAATCACCATGACGCGCCACCGCTAACGCGACACTGTCTTCCCGCAATAAATGCAAAATGGGGAAAGGAGCTCGATTGGTTAGGTTCTCCGCATCATCCGACTCGGTCCCACCAAACTGATAGTGTGGATGGAAGCTGGCGATTTGATAGTGGTCCAAGCGCTCAAGCGACTCTAAGCATGCATCTGCAACATCAAGGAAGTCGTTGTAGTCGAGGAAGTCCGGCCACAGCAATGGAAAGACCAGTAGCGTCGTATCCAGTTTGATGGCTGGTGTACCATCCAGCCGTCCAACTTCAGCCACCAAACTGGCTAAGGCTTCATCTTCCGTTTGTGCCGGGTCAATGACAACGCGCACCAAACCATTGCGGTAGGGTTTGTGTGCAAAGGGGCATAGATTCAGGCCGAGTACAACCTGCTCCAGCCATTCTTTCACTGCGGTTTCGACCGCGGCCATCGCGGTCTCGGTCATTACTGGTTCAGCCACCGGCACCTCATATCACAAAGAATAAAATGGTCAGGTAATGACACACACTACCGCCCAATACAAAAAAGTGCCAGATGCCATGACCATGCGGAATACGATCACCAAAGGCATAGAAGATAATGCCAAGGGTGTAGATGATCCCGCCGAGAGATAATCCCCACATACCCTGCTTTGGCATCACTTCGAGCAACGGCTCCATGGCAAAGACAATGCTCCACCCCATCGCCAGATAAATAACCACCGGCAAAATACGCCGCTTATCAAACGGCAGTAACTCGATGATCATACCAACAATCGCCAGCCCCCAAACAATGCCAAATATTGTCCAACCCCAAGGGCCATTGAGCGTAACCAGGGTGAACGGCGTGTAGGTACCGGCAATCAATAGATAAATCGCTAAATGGTCGATTTTCTGAAAAATCGCCTTCGGCCGTCCTTTGAAGCTGTGATACAGCGTAGACGCTGTGTAGAGAATAACCAGCGTCGCGCCATAGATGCTGACGCTGACCACCGTGATGGCATTTGCTTTAACAGCAGCCAGTACGATCAACACGACCATACCGGCAAACGCCGCCAGCGCACCCACTAGATGACTGATGCTGTTCAACAGCTCGCCTCGATACATACTACGTTCGCTCGGTTAAATACGTGGGTTGATGATAATCAACACCACGTCAGTTGTACGTCAGCAACACTCATTAGCCATCAGAAATGCACTTATGAAGTCTCAGCCGGTTATTGGGTAGGTTTAATTCACAAAAGAGCGAATAGTGATTAGCTACCAAACAGGAATTGCATCAAACCGCCCCGACGTGCCGGCGTTTCTTCTTTCTCCGGCACAACTCCGACGGGTTCGTTTATGACCACCCAATCTGGCCCGATCTGGTCCATGCGCCGATCCATCCGGCCCGCCACGTTATCCTGCAATGGCCCGAAACTGGCCTGCATAATGCGCCGACCATAGCGGTCTTGGCTGTGTTCAACATTAAACTGCTGTGACAGTTTATGGGCAGCGCCCTCTTCCAAGCTAAAGCGAATGTCTACCTCTCGCGCACGCAACGAAACATCGGCAAAGCCACTGACCCCCGGCGCTGTGCGCGCGGCCCAACTGACCATTTGGTAGTCACCCGGCGGCAACTCGGTAACAACCATGTAACGGTCGGTACGGCGCGGCCGAACAATGACCTGCACATCGTTTTCCGCTGCATCAACAAGGTTTAGCAGATAATAATGACCAAGCTGTGACGGTGTTGAGCCTTGAAGATTCAGCCCCACCAACAACACGGTATCCTTGGTGCTTTCCTTATTAATTAACGGTGCCGAGGCGCAACCAGTAAGAACGATTGCCAACAGCATTACAGGTAACATACGAAACATAATCATCAACCTCAGATCCATGTGATACTACTGCGCGCACTTTAGCACAAAACGATCGCTAATCGATGCAGCCTTAACGGCAGTTTTCGATCTGCAAGCGAACGCCCAGCCCGGAGTACCTTACTACGGGAGAGGCCACGGATTGCTGCCAAACAGACTCCGAACACCAGACGGTCACCGTGCGACGAGCGCGCGTCACACCGGTATAAATCAACTCACGCGACAGCAGTCGCTGATGAGTATCAGGTAGCACCATTGCAACATGCGTGAATTCCGACCCCTGCGTTTTATGTATGGTCATGGCGTATACGGTTTCTACTGGCGGTAATCTGCCTGGTGTCACCGCACGAAAAACCATGGCACCGCCCTCATCGACTTGCCCGGAATCAAAATAGACCGCCAGACGACCGTCTGGTCCCCGCCAAGTTATGCCGATGTCGCCATTGAACAACCGTACGCCATAGTGGTTCTGTGTCACCATGACCGGACGGCGTTCATACCAGTCGGTCTGTCGGCCCGGAATGCGCCCCAACTGCCGCAACCGCTGTTCAACCAAGTCATTCAGAGCCTGCACGCCTTGCGGCCCATTACGTACGGCCGCCAACAAGCGAAAGTTTTGTAACGCCTGCCATGCTTCCGCAATATCCTGCGCGGCATAAATAGCCAATATAAAGCGATCGGTCAGCTCTGCGATCCAGGTTGGTAAGTCCACCGAAGTAGGAACATGAATAACATCCGGTGTACTGTGGCACAGCGTGCGCCAACTTCCGCTCTGATCCCCGGCGATCACCTGTTGTGCCAACTGGCCAATGGCGCTGTCGTCACTGAAACGGTGGCTATCGCGTAAGAACACCACATGATCAGCGTTTACCGGCTGCCCCAATGCTGCTCGAATTTCGGGCGCGACGCCCGGCTTCAGCGGAGACGCCACCACTGGCAAGGTGTATCCGGTCACATGCTCTAACCATTGGGTATTTTCGACGCTGTAGCCCGCAAAGGGTCGCGGTGCCAAGTCTGCCAGCACACTGCCTGCCGCTACTGAGGGCAACTGATCTGCATCCCCCAGCATGATGATACGACAGTCCGCAGGCAGTGCCCGCAGCAGGCGAGTCATCATGGGCAAGTCCACCATAGAGACTTCATCCAGTAGCAGGACATCAAGGTCTAGAGGGTTGTCTTGGTGGTGGCGAAACTGCACGGTGTTGGGAATAACGCCTAACAAGCGATGCAAGGTGCTGGCGGCGCTTGGAATGCGTTGCAGTACACCTGGATCAATACCTGGAAGTTGCGCTAAACGTTCTTTCGCGCCCTGCACCGACTCTGTTAAGCGCTGCGCGGCCTTGCCGGTCGGGGCAGCCAGTTTGATTTTGTCGCCGTCTGGATTCAATGCCAGCAGCGCGTACAACAATTTGATCACTGACGTCGTTTTACCGGTTCCGGGACCACCGGCTATGATGGCCAATCGGCGGCGCAAAGCGTTGGCGACGGCGACCTCTTGCCAGTCTGTTCTGTTGTCCGACGGGCTCGGCGAGTCGTCAAATAACGACGTCTGCACTGGTGTGTCACCACTGATGACCTGCTTAGGAAACAACGTGCGCAATACCGCCTGCGCTTTGCTGCTGTCGATAAACCGTACGTCAGCCAATAACGGCTGCAAACGTTCGGCCACCTCCTGTTCGAACCGCCAATAGCGGCGCAGATACAGGCGGTGACCGGATAAAACGATGGGGTGTTCAGCGCTGCCTTCTGGCACCAAGCTGCTCAGCGCTGCTTGCCAGTCTGCCAGGGCAGGCGCGCGCCAAACCTCACTCGACGGGGCACCCTCGCCGGCTGGAGTACGCCAAACCACCTCGCCAGCCAAAGCACGCAGGTCCAAACAACTGTGACCGTCGCGCAGGGCGCGACTCAGCGCTGCCAAGCTGTACAACAGGATTTCTTGGCCTGCTGAGGTCCTTTGGATGTCGGTCTGTCGTTGCACCACATCCAGCGCCAGATAATAGTCCACTGCGGCCATGTCTTCGCAGAGCAACCGCAGTTGGTCGTAAGATGACCACGCGCCGTCGTGCCAAGCTAAGTCATGTTCGTGATGCAATGGCTTCATACTGGTCGCCCCTCTTCTGGCTGAGCGCCCACCAGAGCATCCAAACGCTCAATAATACTGGGATCTGGTCGTACGAAGTTCACTCCGGTGCCGGGCGATTCAGGCGCCATTCCGCGCAAGTACAGGTAATAAACACCACCAAAGTGCTCACTCATTCGGTAATCCGGAATGCGTTGCTGCAGGTAGCGGTGTAAGGCAAGGCTGTAAATCAAATATTGTAAGTCGTACCAATGCTGTTCGATATTGCGTTGCAGGGCGTCCGGCGTATAAGCCGATAACTGATCACCCAGCCAAGTCGATTTGTAGTCGCACACATAGTAGCGTCCATCGGAGACGAAAATCAGGTCGATGAAGCCATGCATCATCCCTTCCAGTTGGCGTGCTGGCAACTCAACCGATGCCGCATCCTCTTTGCCGACCGAGCGCCGGTGCGCCTGCAACAAGCGCGCTAAGTCGCGCCCAGTGCTACCATGCAAAGGAAAGTAGAACTCTGCTTCACGCAGCGTTTGTCGTAAACCCAGCTGGCTCAGTGACAAGCCCTCTGCGTTGAGCGGCGTGTTTAAACAGGCCTGCAACCAAACCTGCAAGTCGGTCAAGGCTGCTGTATTGCTGAATAACTGCCCAAAATGCTCTTGCGCTCGTTGAGCTACTGCCGACCAGTCAGGGTCCGTAAAATTCATATGTTCCAAGGTATCGTGTAATAGATTACCGGCACGCGCCCCCTTGGGCAGACGAAAGCGCATGGCCAAACGATCGGCCGACTTGCGCAGCGTCAGCTCCTCGCTCCCGGCTTCTTGCTGGTCGCGATCACGCCGACTGAGATCACCATAGCCTACCTGTGCTTGTGTCAGGCTGCGTGCCAAGGCACTGAATGAACTCAAACCCCAGTGCCGTTCAATTCGCCCGGCAAAGGTCGAAACCGTCGGAGGGGCCTGGTGGTCCATAGTGGGCGCGATAGGTATCGTTTCCACCAGTTGCTCAACCTTTGTCCAGCCCATGTCGGCCCTCGACTGGTTCGCGTCGGTAGCGCACAGCGTTCGCAAAGCATCCGGCCACGGATCACTGGAAACGGACGCCTCTTCGCCCTGTTCTGTCGTTGCGCCTTGCGACACTGCCAATGGCAACCCCAAGGCCAAACCCAAGGCCGAGGTTTGAGGGCGCGCGAAATTCGCTACACACAGATAACAACGTTGCTCAGCACGCGTCACGGCAACATATAGCAAACGCACTCGCTCTTCTTCCTGTTCACGTTGCGCTGCTTTCGTGGCGTCGTCTCCAGCTCCTAGGCGCCACACCATATCGCCGTTCCGGTCATGATAAGCCATGACATTGGTGGCTCGATTGCTCGCGCCATAGGTCGCAAAGGGTACAAACACGATGGGATATTCCAGCCCCTTTGAGCTGTGCTGAGTGATTATACGAATAAGGTTGGCGTCGCTTTCAAGACGCAATTCAACCTCTTGCCGAGACAAGTTAGAGCGCTGTTGCAGACGCAGCCATTCCAGCAGCTGCCATGGTTCTGACTCTTGCTGACTGGCTTGTTGCAGCAACTCTAATAGATGCAGCATATTGGTCATGGCTCGCTCGTGCCGCTCTCGTTGCTGAGCATCGGGACGATACCGGTCATGCACCAGGTTCAAGGCCATGGTGATAAAGCCATGACGCTGCCATTGCTCCCTTAAACCCAGTACATAGGTGCGTTGTTGCTCCCAAGCATGTTCATCATCTTGCAAAGCAAGAATATCCTGTGCCGTCAAACCAAACAGCGGCGAAACCAAAGCAGCCAACAACAGACGATCGTCTTCCGCATAAAGAATACCGGTAAGGGCTTTTTCCAGCTGCACGGCTTCCGGACTCTGCAGTACGTTGTCACGGGCGCTGAGAAAAACGGAGGCAAACCCGGCGGCACGCAAGGCCTCTTGCATCACTTCGGCTTCGGTTTTACTGCGCACCAAAAAAGCGATATCCGCTTCCTGCAAGGGTTGCTCGCCACGCCGCACGTGGCCGCCCATTAAGCGCTGCACTTCTTGCGCGCACCAAGCCGCAATAGCCTGACGGAACTCGGCCAAGAAGTACTTCTCTTGGTCCGCAAGATGCAGCGGAAAGTGCACCAGTTGCAGCGCCGCAGGGGCTTGCTCGGCTGCGGGCTCGTGGAGCGGCGTTTTATTGGCCTTGCTGGCGATACCGCCGTCCTTAACCGGGCGATAACCAATTTGCGCACCAAAAACCCGATAGGATGGTGCTAGCCCCGCCTCGTCTTCGGGTACTGGCGCGCCATAAAACAAGCGGTTGTAGCCCTGAATCAACGTGGGCGAAGACCGAAAATTGGTATCCATACTCCATAGGTAATCTGCAGTCTGCCCTGCTTGCAAATAGGCATAAACATCCCCGCCACGAAAGCTGTAAATCGCCTGCTTCGGATCACCAATCATATAGAGTGCTGTCTCAGGCGACTGATAAACCGCATCGAAGATGGCGTACTGCTGCGGATCGGTATCCTGAAATTCATCCAGCAAGGCCGCTGGAAAGGTTTCTGCCAAGGTGTGAGCTAAGGCAGCGCCTTGTGCTCCTTGTAGGGCGTCACGTAACTGCGTAACCAGATCATTAAAATCCAATACGCGTTGACGTTGTTTCTCATGTTGAATACGGGTACGCAACTCATTCAACAACGCAATGAGTTCTGCATTCACCGCGCTTTTGTGACAGCGCTCTGGCAGGTCTTTTAGCGCCTTCACCGGCTCTAATACCTCGGCAATGTCTGCCCGTTTGGGATAGCGCCTTCCGTGCAGAAAGCTGGCAACACTGGCGGGTATGGGTAACTCGGGCGCGTCAGCCAACCAGCTCAGCAGGTCTGCTAATTCCCCTTCGCGCTGCTCGACCTCGGCTGGCTTTTTCCGGCTACGAATCAACTCGTTACGCAAGAATTCGAGCTGAGGGTGCAGACCCTGCAGCACGACCTGTTTCAATTGCTGTAGATCTTCCCAGGTTTCGGCTTCGACGCGGGCTTCTGAAGTCAGTACCTGACGAAAAGCCTGATAGAACTTGTCGGGGGTGGGAAAGCGTTCCGTCACCCTACAGTAACGCTCGGGCTCTTGCGCCAGGCGGCGCCACGCGTCGGCTGTGACCTGCAAGACCAGTTCGCTGGTGTCTGCTTCCATGGTAACTTCGAAGGGAATGCCACTGGCAAACGCCTGTTGCGTGAGTACTCGCTTACAGTACCCATGAATGGTATAGATAGCCGCTTCATCCAGATTTTGTAATGCGTCGCGCAGGCGCAGCCTGGCTTCCTGATCGGTTAAGCGCGCACGCACCGTCTGTGCAAAATCGTCGGCGTCCGGGCTACCCCACTGATGTAGCAATTCGCGCAAATAGCTGGCGACACGCCCTCGTAACTCTTCGGTGGCTGCGCGGGTGAAGGTCACCACCAGAATCTGCTGAACGCTCAGTTTTTGCTCCAGCAGTAAGCGCGCATAGAGCCGGGTGATGTTGTAGGTTTTTCCTGTACCCGCACTCGCTTCTATGAGGTGACGACCGGTGAGTGGAATCTCCTCCGCGACCAACGGCTGTGGCATGCGTTCGTTCATGATGACACTCCCACGTCTGTGCCAGTCGTGACGTGGTCTACGGTAAGATGATCCAATAAGGGCTGATATAAAGAGCTGACCCATTCATCATGGGCAGGACCCCACTCAGGTGGTTCAACGACACACTGCGGCCAAAACAATACGTAGTATGGATCATTGTCCATCTGTTCCAGCCACCAGCGCTCATACCAACCTTCTTTTTCCGTGCTCTTGCCGTCTAACGCCATCAATGCCAGTGCAGCGCTCACCGGCCACGGCGACGAGGTGATAGCCTGCCACGCCTCAAACCACGCCTGCAACAGTGCTTCGGCTTGCTCTGGTGTTAACGCCGACAACGTCAGCCGCTGGGCAACGTTGACCTCTCCTTTTGAGGTCTTGGCCTTTATGTCTGGACGAAATAGCCCCTGGGTCTCTACCGGGCCCTGCACATTGGCCAGCAAATGATGCAACCACAAGCGAAGATGGTCTTTCGGCTTCGGATTGGCAAAGCGCCACAGCACCTGTTTGTCTGAACTTGCCACGGACTGCGCGTGCAATACTAAGCCTTGATGCGCCCACACAAGAGGCTTCGCCACCAGAGCGCCGTAACCCAGACTCGTTAATGCCGCCGAAAACTGCTCTGCGTCGTGCTGCCATTCATCCAACTCGGCGGCAAACCGTGGGTTGTCGGGTAACATTTGGCGCATCTCATGGCGTTGCAAAACACCGCCTGCTTTCCCCTGCTGCAGCACGCTGCTGATCACATCGGACTGCACGGTGTAGCGGTCCAGATGCGATGCAACGAAGGGTTCATCGTCCTCCAAAAGCCTCTGCTCGGTTTCGAGATACAGGTTCAAACGGGTGTTGGCGAGCGCTTTGGCCGGATGATCAAACCAACGCACCCAATATTCAATGCTTTCATGACGTACGTCGTCGCTGTCTTCTGCTGGCGCTGAGCTCTCCCATTTGGTCGCACCACCCAAGGGCGGCAACTGCAGTGGTGGCAACTGACCTTGGCCGCCTTCACTGCGGCTCAGCATCAGTTGCAGCCAACGACCATCGTAACTCTGTAAGGGGGCTCGATAGTTATCGGGACTGAAGGGCTGCAATGGTAACTGTCGAATAACATTGTCGGCCCGCCAGCCGTAGCCTTGCTCTATATATTGCAGTAATTCCTGTAACACCAGTGAGGGCTGCTGTACTTCATTATTCTTCACACTGCGCCCTTGATAGCTCAGATACAGGGCTTGGCGAGCCGATAAAATGGCTTCCAGAAACAGGTAGCGGTCATCGCCGCGCCGCGAACGATCACCCAACCGAGCCGCGGTATGCGCCATGAGGTCGAAGCCGAGTGGCTGGCGCTGACGCGGAAACTGGCCGTCGTTCAAGCCCAAAACAGCGATGACTTTGAACGGAATACTGCGCATCGGCACCATAGAGCAAAAGGTCACCTGCCCCGTCATAAAACGTTGGCGCTGCTCCGGCTGGCTGAAGTGATGACGTAAAAAATCCTGTACCACCAACAGGGGCAGCGGTTGATCGGCGCAGTGTGCACGCTGCGTATAAGCCGTTAAATCTTGAATGGCCGCCAAAACCATGTCGTAGCCATCTTGATCTTCGTCGCCTGGGGTATACACACGCTCTAACAAGCGCACCAAGCGCTCTTGCCACTGGAGCGCCGAAGACTCACCATGCCATTGGCGACTTTCGTCCCGCAACACGTGTAACAAGTGGATCAGCTTTCCCAGCAGTTCGGCTTGGTCGCCTTCGACCCACGGCAACAGCAGGCGGTGCTGATATTCATGCTCTTCATCCCCCCAAGCAAAGCCCAACAACAAGCGTTCCAACCCCTGCTGCCAGGTGTAGCGATCATCGGCGGGGAGCTCTAACTGGGCTTTGTGCGTGGCGTCCAACCCCCAGTGAATGGCGGCTTTTTCTAGCCACAGGGTAATGGTGTGCAGGTCTTCCGCTTGCAAGCCAAAACGTCGCTGCACAGCGGGAATCCGCAAATGCGCCAAGATGCCATTCACCGTAAAGCGACTGTCGGGCAGTTGCATCAACGCCATGAAGGACTGCACCAAGGGCAGGCTGTCGCTTAACGAGCGGTCAGCGATAGAACAGGGTAAACGTGGCACACCGCCGCGCTCTAGATTGACGCCGCTGTCGAACACCGCTTCGATGTAGGGCGCGTACTCTTCAACCGCAGGACACATAACCACCACATCACGAGGGGTTAAACTAGGGTCTGCGGCAAACTGCCCGAGCAACCAATCATGCAGCCCTTGAACTTCACGCAGAGCACTGTGCGCACTGGTAACTACCAGGCTGTCATCCGCCGCAATATTCTGTGGCGCAGCGGTCGCATCATGCAGGCGCAAAATGTCACGTTGCAAAGTGGGCAGCAAGGTCGTACCTGAAGGCGCGGTGAACACCGAAATTTCCGCCTGTTCCTCACCGTACACCAGCCGAATAAACTCTTGCCCTTGCCGCCCCATGGAGGCAAGCAAGGGATTGCCAACATCGGCCAGTTTGGCATTCGGTTCGTGGTCGACCCAACGGGCGCGCTGACGCGCAATGGCCTTAGGACTTTGGATATCCCCCCAATATTCATCCGAAGGGTTCAGCAAGAAGACGTGGAGGTCCATCCGCTCACCCAGGGCCTGCAAGAAGCCCCACCACAGCGGCGCCATGGTATTGATGCCGAACAAATACGCGGACGCTGGAAAATGAGCATCTGACGCCGCATCCTTTGCCTTCAATAAGGCCCGACAGCGTTCCAACCAATACAGAGGGTGCCTTGGTTCGCTTTGTACTAAGTGATGCCACAACACACCTTGCCATTGAGCGCTGCTTTCAGGCGCCCCGGCAATGCCGCCAAACTGACCAGCGTCCCATGCGGATATCCACTCCGGGCGATAAATCAGATACTGTTCGTACAGGTCAGCTTGCGTGCGCGCCAACTGAAAACGCTTGAGTAGATCAGTGCGATCGGCTGCCCAATAGGCCGTCGGCTCCACCATCGCCGAGTGGTCACGCAACTGACCCAAGGCCTCATAGATACGCCACACCAAGACTTCGCGCGCGTAAGGCGATTGTTCGGGGACTGCTTTATCGAGACGGCGCATCATCTTCCAGATGAATCTCGACAACAAGGGAAAATCCGTATTCATCGCAATGCCCTGATGGCTGGCCATTTCCATGGAGAGCCAGTGCTGCATGCCAGGGTTTTGCACCACTATCTGGTCGGCTGCTAGCGGGTACTCACGCCCACCGTAACGCATCAACTCCAACATGAGCTGCACCAATTCTTCCATGCGGTTACCGGGGTATAGCGTGAGCATAACGGCGCCTTAAGACTGTCTATACATACAGTATCATGCGATTGATGGCCCGACAACGTCACCAGTCTTTGCCACCTTACCTTTGCCGGTATTCTTGGCAAAATACATCGCTTTATCTGCCGCCTTGATCAAACCGTCGGCGCTGTCGCCATCCAGTGGCGCTACGGCCAAACCAATACTGGCGGATATGTTCACTTCCTGTTCTGGCAACACAATGGTCTCTGTCAACGCGCTTAAGACTTTCTCTGCCAGAGCTTGCGCTTCTTCCAATCCGCATTGGTCGGCCAAGATTACAAATTCATCACCCGCCAAGCGCGCCACGGTATCACTGCCACGTACAGAGTCTTGGAGTCTTTTCGCCACCTCTTGCAACAGCTGGTCACCTGCCGTATGACCCCACTGGTCATTCACCGCTTTGAAGCCATCCAAATCAATATAAATGAGTCCAAAGGACCGTCTGGAACGGCTACTGCGCCGCAGTGTATGGTTTAGCCGGTCGTAGAACAGCATACGGTTCGGCAATCCCGTCAGCGCATCATGGTTGGCTTGCCATGCCAAACGCTCTTCAACTGCCTTGCGCTGAACGATATCGTCCATCAGCGCCTGTTCTGACTGCATGCGCCGCCACGTCAGCCACGCCACCGACGCAAACATCACACTGAACACACCCAGGAGCACAATCAGTCGCAGGCGCTCCGTAAACTGGAAACGTTCTATGGCGGCCTTAGGCGTGGCCAAATCGGCGCCCACAAAAGCCACCCACGGCCAGTTTTCCAGGCGCTGAAACGATACCTGACGTGTCACACCATCAAAAGGCGAGTCTACAACAAAGCTCGCTCTTTCCGGTGGGTTGCCACCGTACCCGGCAATCGATTCGAGAGTCTGCCCGGGCTCGTACTCGCGGAACGGACGACGAAATAGCAAACTACCGTAGAGATCTGCCAATACCGTACTGACACCGTCGATTTCCGTGACACCACCCAGTGTGTTTGCCAGTCGTTCAATGTCCAATGCCATGGCCAATACGCCCAGAAATTCACCATCAGGTGAATAAAGCCCTCGGCTCAGTGCAATAAAAGGGCGGGATTCGGTTGTTCGAGCTAAATCAGGGCTGGAGAGAAAAGTCTGCTCACTCGGCTGCTCTAAATGAACGCGGAAGTAGCCTCGGTCACTGACTTCTGGGACGGGCTCGTCATTTCCTCTGGTCCAAATCCGAATTTGGCCGGAAGGATCGAGCAACAAAAAATCTGCAATCTCGGGGCTGACTTGACGACGCAGCAAAAAGATACCCTGTATGTCTTGATCCGGTATTCCGGGTGCAGATGCAATATATGATAATGCGCGTAGAGTGCTGTCTAACTCATTGAGTTTTGCATTGGTAAGCTGGCTTTGATTACGCGCGAAATACTGCGTATTAACCAAAATTCGGTCTTTGGCTTCAGCACTGAAGTTGTCTACGCTGGTTCGATAAAACGCGGCAAGAATGCTGGCAGTCAGCAACCACATAAGCACTAGACCGCCGATGATCAAGACAACGGAACGACGCTGACTCGACTGCTTTTGAGTTATCCCCTTAGTCATATGGTGATTTTTTTCCGTGTCTGCATGGTAGTTAGGCAATCGCGTAAATGGCAACCCGTTGCGTGAACATATTTAGAAAGCACTGGTTAAATAATAGCACTGTTTTACAGAATATCTGTTAAGGAAGCGCTCAGATCAGTGACCTCGCTTCAACAGTCGAACGCAATTCACCCTCTTACTTCATTGCAAACAGAACTAACCCCAGGGTTAGTTGACCAAACATACAGAAATGCGGTGTACTCCGCATCGTTAATGTATCTATGGATGTCTGTGCAATGGTTGCTTACTTTTTTCGTCACCCTTGGCTGTTTCGATTCGTGATGAATTTCTGGCCACCGTTCTTCTTCCCCGGCATCCGTATCAAAACCGTCAGTCATGACTACCGATATGCCCGTGTCGATTTGCTATGGCGCCCGTGGACGCGCAACATCAATAACTCGCAGTACGGCGGCAGTCTGTTTTCGATGACCGACCCAATCATCGCTTTGATGCTGTATGGTTCGTTGGACTTCAAACGGTATATGATTTGGGATAAGTCTGCCGATATCGACTTCATCTCGCCAGGTATTGGCCGCCTAACTGCGGAGTTCCACCTAGAGGACAGTGACCTCAATCGCATCAAACAGGCTACCGAAACCGGTGACGCTTATTTTCCGGAGTTCGACGTCTATGTACACGATCAACAGGGTGAAGTCGTGTGCAAGCTGACACGCCGCCTGTATGTGCGCTTGAAGCCACAGTATCGCCCGGCGGGCAAGCAACAATAGCGTCAGGGAAGCTCAGCAGTATTTCTTGAAAAGCCCTAGGTCGACGACTCACTCAGTCGCCCCCTAGGCGCACCCGGCTACACCTGTGCGCCATTGACACTTTCCAGTTCTGCCTTTAACTCTTCTGTTAACGCCGCTTTCTTCCCAGTCGTCACGTCCAACAAGACAATACGCGCACTGCCATGCGTTGTGACTGCATCCTGTGCCGTGCTGTAAACGGCATACTGTTGCAGGAAGCCGAACTCTTGAAACTCTGCGATGCGGCACCCTACCTTTATCCGGTCCGGGAAAGTAACAGGACGCTTATATCGGCACTCTGTGTCCGCTAGGATCGGCCCCAATGTGCCTCGTGCGCCACCAATCAATGATGTTTTCATCATATAGGCAATGCGTGCCGATTCGAAATAACGAAAATAGGTCACGTTGTTCACATGTTGCAAAGCATCCATTTCTCCCCATTGCACAGGCATCTCGACCACTACGGGGTATTCGTCTAAGAATTGCTGCAATACGTCACTCATGGGTCATTCCTAATTTTTTCTTAAGTCTCTGCAGCATAGAGTGCTGCTCGCGACTCTACAATCGTCTACCGGTCGTTCTTGATCATTGCTGAACAAATGGAACAGGTACGGTTCTTGCTCCTATTACCACTGAACAGATGACCTTCTGCATGTGCGGAGCGAACATATGACCGACAGACATTGGCTCCTGAACATCAATGCCGTGCGCGCAGCCCAAAAGTGCGCACGCCTGGTTGAGCTGGAGTTTTCCACCAAGATGCCCCTGGCACGCACGGACTTTCTCGAAAAAATAGCCGAATGCGCTGCCAGCAGTGACTCGCAAGCGCTCAAGGCCGCGGTCAAAGAGCTGACTGACATCATTCACCCTGATCAAGATTTACCAGAGGACAATCAGGAAACTCTAGTGCACATGGGCAAAACCTACCCGCGCTGGCGCGACGGCAAGATATTTTCCGGCATCTACCGGGGTGCACCAGTCTATTCTGAGGTACCAAGCTAAAGGGAACATCTAAAGCCTACTTTTCGGGCACGACGCACCATTTTGTTACAAGACTTGTTCGCCTGTGCCAACTATATTATCAACAGCGCAATGGAACGTGCTGGCGATTACAACGGCGATTAACCGTAAATCCCGTGCACTCATATAGCTCCTACGCCGGCAATTGTTTAAGCTCACCCACTGTTTAATCTTCGCTTGTCAAAAGGAAAGACACCATGACCTCGCGGACTGCATCAGCGGCATTATCCACCCTCTTTATTTGCACATTGGCTCATGCCGAAGGCATCGGTTTTCAGCGCTACTATGAAAAGAACGAGTTCTTGCTGGCCTCACCCGGCGCGCTTAAATTTGGCCACTACGGCTATGACAACCCGGCCGGTCTGCATCACCTCAAACAAGGCGATATCTTGTTCAGTTGGACCAGTGATGATTTTCTCTACGACGACCAACGTTGGAATACCGTATTGGCGGCACCTGGCGTCAGCTTTACCTTTGGCCGCGACAATCGAGGGGCAGAACAAGTGCGAGACTACACCCTGGCCATGGGTGGCGGTACCGATGACGCCGCGGCTGGATTTTCAATCGGCTGGTATCGAGGCGACACCGACACGCAAGACCTGCGCACGCATTTTACCCTTGGCACCCTGACACGGCCGAGCCGCAACACCTCTATTGGCCTAACTGGAACGATAGCCACTGACACCCGGTATTATGAAGGCACCGCTGACGTGGCTTACCGGCCTCTGGGCTCTACCTTACTCACCGTGTTTGCCGATTACGCCACCGGCAACGACCAAGGCTTAACCGGCGGTCAGTGGTCGGCTGGCGGCGTCAGTGAAGTCTTGCCCGGCATTCGGGTAGCCGGACGATATTTTGATTCCGGAGCGCTTACTGCAGGCTTACAGATCAGTTTCGGGCATGCCGGAATCAGTGCACAGTCCCATCATCCCGAAAAGAATAACGCGAGCTATCAATCCTATGCCGTGCGTCTCGGTGCGTGGGACCGGAACCTGATGGATGCCCTTGTTCAGCGTCAAGACCGCTACTTGGAGCTGACACTGAATCAAGAGATTACGTACCAAACCTTTGGTATCTTTGATCGTCGGCATGCCCTGCTCGACACGCTACGCTACATAGAAGCAGCGCGCCAAGACGACACCATCGGCGGCATTGTCATCAATACGACCCAGTTGCAAGTACCCGCCGCGTTGGCATGGGAAATCAAGGACTCATTGGACGATTTCCGGGCGAGTGGCAAGCAGGTAGTGCTGTATATAGAGAATGGCGGCATGACCGAGCTGTTGTTGTCTTCGGCGGCCGATGTCGTTTTTATGGACCCAGCTGGAACCCTCACCTTGCCGGGCTTTGTTTCTGGTACTACTTATGTCGCTGACTTACTCGCACATTGGGGGGTTGGCGTTGATGAGTTTCGCAACCTTGAATACAAAACAGCTTTCGAGAATCTGTCCCGCTACGAGATGTCAGACCCGGATCGTGAACAACGACAAGCCATTATCGACGGGTTCTATGCGCTGTGGCAAACCAGCATGGAGAATGGTAGAGGCCTGAGCGCAGATGACTTCGACCGTTTAATAGATCGCGGCATCTACTTATCGCCCCAAGACCTTGTAAATGCTGGCGTAGTCAACAAGCTGGCTCGTTACACTGACGTAGACGACGTACTTGAAAAAATGGCGGGGTCGTCGCATACGTTAGTGTCTCCGAGTGGCCTAAGCCTGTTTCGTACCCCACTGGACAATCACTGGGGGCCTGCACATCGCATCGCGGTACTCTACGCCACCGGTATGACCGCCACCGATATGGGCATGCGCACTCGGCAACTGGCGCGTAATCTCGAAGCCCTGCGCGAGGACGACAGCATTAAGGCCGTGGTCATCCGAGTTGACTCACCGGGCGGCGGCATTCTGGCCGCCGATCTCTTGGCCGAGCAAGTGAAAGAAACACAAGCTCAAAAACCAGTGGTGATCTCCATGGGTTCATTGGCGACCTCAGGTGGCTATTGGGTTGCTATGCATGCAGGCACTTTGGTGGCTGCACCCAATACCATCACTGGCAGCATTGGCGTTACCGGCGTACGCCTATGGGACAATGGCTTAGGACAGCGCCTAAACCTCAACAGTGACTTCGTCAGCCGCGGCGCGTCCTCCGATGTCGGCTTTGGTATTGGCTTGCCACTGCTGGGCATTGCCTTACCGCACCGGGATCTGACAACTGAAGAACGTGCGGGTATCATGCAGCGCATTGATGGTTGGTATGACGACTTTGTTACCCAAGCCGCTGAAGCTCGCTCAAAACCGCATACGCGTATGCGGGAGCTGGCCGCCGGACGTATTTACACCGGCACTCAAGCGCAAGAGCTCGGGTTGATTGATGACATTGGCAACCTAAGTTTTGCGATCGATTTAGCACGCCAACAAGCGGGCATTTCACCCAAGGATAAAATCCTGGTGGTTGAGGGGCCAGCCCGTAATGTCTCTGCGCTAAATGAATTGCGGTATTTGGTGATGGCCAATCACCCGGTTTCGTGGGCACAGAATAACGCAGCCTATCACCACGAGTACTTGCAATTTCTTGTCGAGCAAAGAGGTCAGCCCATGGTGCTATTGCCCTACGAATACTTTGGTGAGGCCGTACGTTACGACGGCAATTAACGATACGTTACATCAAAATTTTGAACGAGAGGCAACCGAATTTCACTACAACCCGTATTCGGTGTATCTAATTGTGGAAACTTGAATTGTGAAGGACACCTCAATCGAGCTCAACAAGGTTGCTGACTCCAAGGTCTTGCAACACATCCTTTCCACATCCGTCTTCGGCGGATTGGTGTTTATTGCCCTACAGCTCTCGGCGCTGCTGGCACCGATCGACCTAGATGCCTTTGTGTTCTGGCCAGTGACCGCCTTTGCGATAGCGTCTCTTTTGCATCGCCCGGTAGCCATCGTCGGCGTAGCGACTGGGTATTGGCTCTGGGGAGTCTCTAACGCGATGGACCCTCTAATGGTGTCGGTGCAATTGCTGACATTGGTCGGTCCAGTACTCTATGTTTTGTACAACAGTCGTTGGCCAGACCCCTCAGCAGCTGCCGTTGGTCGCCGCCTAAACGACCTGCTAAAAATAGTCTTTCTCGCCCTGGTACCCTCTAGCTTAATTGGTACCGCCATAGTTTTCATATGGACACCTGATCTACCGCGAGATGCCTTGGCGATCATCTGGCCTGTTTACTTATTGAGTGAATTCACGGGTATCGTGGTGTTCCTACCTCTCCTTAATTATTGGTTGACACGCACTCAGCAACCGGTTCTGCAATCCAAATTTCTGAGTTGGACAATGGTGATACTCGCCATTCCTGTGTTGCTGGAAATCATAGGCCAAGATGCCTTTGCGCAACCCTCTTTATTCCTCGCACTGCCATTCATGACCTGGCTAGCACAGAAAGCCAACCGCCCAACTCTTAGCCATGCACTGCTGCTGATGTTCTTTGGCCATCTGAGCATGGCGTACTACGGGTTGGGTGGCTACGACCAATTGAATGTACTTCCGAGTATGGTCTCATTAACCATGTTGCTCATCAGTGCTTTCTTAACCATTGATATTCTGCAAGCGATGCGACTGGACCGAGACCAAGCACTGGTGCACACCGAATGGCTTGCCGTCCATGACAACCGCGCCAACGCCCTCAATGAACGCGGCTTGATGCAGTGGGCGAGCCAGCACGATAGGCTGTACGAGCACGCCGGGGTGATTTTCCGCCCGGTCAATCAAGATATCTACCTAGAGACCTTAACTTGGGAGCAATTGGCTGACGTTGAACACCAGTTGATACAACACCTTCAGGCGCGCTTTCCCGTTCAGCAGTTAGCCAAAATCAGTGACCTTTCCTTTGTTGTTATCGTCGATTCCGTTGCCGTAAACAAGGCCACTCTTCTACCCTCGCTCCACATCGACATTAACCTGCACAATACCAAGATTGTCATGGATTGTGCTTTAGCCGCCATTCAGCACCTCGGCGATGAGATGGGGCAAAATCTCGCCAAACTCAACACCTTGTGGGGGATCGCTCGGTCACAGCCTTCCGATCGCGTAGTGGTGTATCACAACGATGACGACATCAGTGCGAGAACTGATATTCTGTTGCGTTTCCAAAGTTACCGAGAAGCCGTCGAGTCGGGCGACTTAGAGCTTTGGTTGCAGCCAATTCTTAGCTTGCAAAACAACAGGATCGAAAAAGCGGAAGTCTTGGCGCGCCTGCGCATCGACGACTCGGTGATCAGCCCTGGAGCATTTCTGCCCGTATTCCAAAGTTTTAACTACCTGACCGAGTTTGATCGACAGGTAATGCAACGCACCTTTGCTAACCTGCAAGGCATACAACAGCGATTGGATGTCGTCGGAGTGATCAACGTTAATCTCAGCGGTGCTACCCTGGGTGATAAAACCTTGATGGACTGGGTCGAATCGCAGGTCGTTACTTATCGTATTAAGCCACAAGATATCTGCATCGAAATCACCGAGACAGATTTGGTGAATGATCGATTAACCGCCATAAAGAACGTACAGGCCTTACGCAATATGGGTTTCAGCGTGGCAATTGATGACTTCGGTGCCGGTTTGGCAGGTTTTGAGTACCTGAATCAGTTCTCTGTCGACGTACTCAAGCTAGATGGACAGTTTATATCCGACGTCGCCAGCAACCCGCGCCATCAAGCCATCGTTAAGTCCATGGTGGCCGTGGCCAAGAGCTATGATCTTAAGCTCGTCGCTGAATTTGTGGACAGCCAACAAGCCCAGGACTGCTTGCGCGAGCTGGGTGTAGATTACGCGCAAGGCTATTTTATTGGTAAACCGGCAGCCAATGAACGCTGAGTGTTCAGCAGAACTCAATCCACTGGTTGATCGCTCGGCTGCGAAACTTATGACGGTGCAGCACCAAATAAAACTGGCGGTCAAATTGGCGCTGTGGCACGGGGATAGGCACCAGACTGCCACGTCGAAAAGCCTCCTTCATGCAGAGGTCAGAAAGGCACCCAATACCTAACCCGGATTCGACCGCTCTCTTGATCGCTTCGGTATGCTGCAATTCCAGCGCTGGCTTCATCCCCGCCACCAAACCGTGCATGGCGCGATCAAACGTCTGGCGCGTACCAGAACCCGGCTCTCGCAGAATCCAATCTGCAGCGAGTAAATCTTCGTCGGTTAACCAAGGTTTCCCGACCCAAGGGTGATCAGGCGCACAGAAGACGACAAGTTCATCGGTCTGCCACGGAATCAATTCCAGCTCGGGGTGGTTCAACTCACCTTCAATCATGCCCAGATCAAGATCAAAATTTACTAGTTTATCGACGATCTGCGACGTATTGGCCACCTCCAGCGATACATCAGCACCTTCATGTTCCTGTCGATAGCGGGTTAATATTTCTACCGCCAGATAGTTACCGATGGTCAAGGTCGCACCAACTTTAAGCGCCCCAATATCCGAGCGCTGATAAAGGTCTTCTTCCAACTCTCGCGCTTGGTCAAGCAAGGCTTGTGCACGCGGGCGTATAGCGCGCCCGAGGTCATTTAAAATAAGGCGTTTGCCCATGCGATCAAACAGCTGAATGTCGTATTGTTTTTCCAGCTCTTTCAGCGCGCTGCTGGCCGCCGACTGCGACAGATGCAGGGCTTCAGCGGCCCGGCTGATGTTCTCGCTGCGAGCGGTTTCAAGGAAAACATCCAGTTGGCGCAAAGTGAACTTCACGGGTGGCTCCTAATGATGTGAGGCGACGCCCATATAGTCACAAATCCGATAATGATTATCTATATAAATCATTTTATAAATATGTGATGGGTGCGTATCGTACGTAGTCATTAGAGAGCATCATTACGGAGACGGCATTACATGGCAACCTTGGTTAAAGAACGCGTTCTCGACGTGAAGCATTGGAACGATACGTTATTCAGCTTCCGTACCACGCGTGACCCTGGATTTCGCTACAAGAACGGTCATTTCACCATGATCGGCCTTGAGGTTGAAGGAAAGCCCTTGTTGCGTGCCTACAGCATAGCCAGCGCCAACTACGAAGAAGAGCTGGAGTTCTTCAGCATCAAGGTGCAAGACGGCCCTCTGACTTCTCGCTTGCAGCGCATTCAACCGGGCGATGAAGTGTACGTAGGCTGGAAGCCAACAGGCACCTTGATCACCGACAACCTGTTGCCCGGCAAAAATCTATACCTGCTGTCCACCGGCACCGGCTTGGCGCCCTTTTTGAGCATCATCAAAGACCCCGAAGCCTACGATTTGTACGAGCACATTATTCTGGTGCACGGTACACGCTTTGTGTCAGAACTGGCGTACCAAGACAGCATCAAAGACGAATTGCCTAACAATGAGTTCTTTGGCGACATGGTGCAAGACAAGTTGATTTACTACCCCACAGTGACGCGTGAGCCTTTCACCAACCAAGGCCGCCTAACCGACCTGATGAGTTCCGGCAAATTGTTCGAAGACATCGGTCTGCCACCGCCGTCGTTGGAAGACGACCGCTTTATGATTTGCGGTAGCCCGTCTATGTTGAAAGACACCACGGCCATTTTGGACAAGCTGGGCTTTAAAGAAACCCGCCACGGCGTTCACGGGCACTATGTGATTGAGCGAGCGTTTGTAGAGTAAGGGGAGCATCTAAGCACTTCGCGTTGAAATCAGGCATACTCTCGACACACGAAAGTATGCCTTTTTTCTTGGGAGCACCATGTCCGGGTTTGGTATAGCACTGATGGTATTCGTACTATCAGCGATGTTGTCTATTGTCGTTTCGACCCTACGCACCGGCATTTCGCCCATGCCGAGTTCCGCCAAAGCGCGTCAAGCCATGCTGCGGCTGGTCGGTGAGGTTGCGGACAAGCAAACGAATTATACGATTGTTGATTTGGGTTCGGGCTGGGGGCATTTGGTCATTCCACTGGCACGACGTTTTCCGCAGCACCGCGTTGTGGGATATGAACTGTCTTGGTTGCCGTGGCTGGTATCGTGGGTGATGAAGAAAGCGCTGCGCCTGGATAACCTGACACTCTATCGACGCGACTGTTTCAAAGCCGACTGGCGCGGTACCGACATCATCACCTGTTACCTTTTTGCCAGTGCCATGAAGAAGCTAGGCCAGAAGTTAACGGAAGATGGTGTACATCCGGACTGGCTGGTCAGCAACTTCTTTGCCCTACCGTCCTGCACGCCGAAACACACAATTCAACTAAACGATTTGTATCAGACCCGCATCTACTGCTACCGTTTATAAGCACCCAGCGTTTCAGGACAGGCGACTTTTATGCGCACTCTGCTGTTTATCCTTAGCTTCACCCTCATCTTCTCCAGCGCCGTACAGGCCCGCGAGCCCAGACTCAGCCCGGACAACATGGTGGCTGTTGAACTGGTCACCGTTGCGATGGAGCCTCAGTCCGGCTCACACGTGGTGTTGCTGCGAGAGGCTCAATCGGGCGATGTTGTCCCGATTTTTATCGGCCCCGAAGAAGCCCGCGCCATCATCTTAGCCATGGAGTCTATCGCCACGCCCCGTCCCATGACACACGACACCGCGGCGGCGGTCATTCGCGCTATGGGCGGGCAGCTTGAACGCGTCATGGTGGATGCACTGGTAGGCAACAGCTATTACGGATTGCTTGATATTCGTCTGCAGGCAGACCCCGACACCCCCATCTTTGTGGATAGTCGCCCTTCCGACGCTTTGGCACTGGCCGTGCGCCTGGGGGCGGCCATACTGGTGGCTCCCGAGGTACTGCAATCCATGCGAGAGCGTGATATTGAGACGATCGACTTAGGGCCTCGAGTGTGAGGTAAAAAAAAGGGCCAAAAGGCCCTTTTTTTATGGTTGACGGTTTAAGCTGAACGGCGCTGTTGCTGTGGGCGACGGGCACCCGAATTGCCATTGCCAGCATTACCACTACCTGAACCGGGCTTACGTGGACCACGATTTCCACCCGGTGCACCGCTGCTACCATTGCGGGCAGGACGTGCATCATTGCGGCGCTGACCTTGGCGCTGGCCCTGTCCACCAGCGTTGCCCGTTGGCGGCTTTTTGGCTTTGCGCGGGGCATTGCCCGGGCGTGGTGTCGGCGAATCCGGCACTACGTGCTGTGCTTCGAAACCTTCCACTTCTTCGCGCTTCAGTACGCGCTGAATCAGGTGTTCAATGCCTTTCAAATCGTCAAATTCATCGGCACTGACCAGTGAATAGGCTTTACCCGTGGCTCCAGCACGACCGGTACGACCGATGCGGTGTACATAATCTTCGGCTACGTTTGGCAGGTCAAAGTTCACCACTTGCGGGAGCTGAGCGATGTCGATACCGCGCGCGGCGATATCCGTAGCCACCAAGGTAGACACCTTACCTGACTTGAAATCGGCCAACGCTTTGGTACGTGCGCCTTGGCTTTTATTACCATGGATAGCGGCGGCTTTGATGCCGTCTTTTTCCAGCAAGGTCACCAATTTGTTAGCGCCGTGCTTGGTGCGCGAGAACACCAATACCTGGCTCCACTGACGGTCTTTAATCAGGTGGCTCAGCAAGGCAGGCTTTTGTTTTTTGTCCACTGGGAAAACCATTTGCTCAACGGTAACCGCCGTTGAGTTACGTGGACTGACGTCGATTTCCAGCGGGTCATTCAAGATGCCACGTGCCAACGTGCGAATGTCGCCCGAGAACGTCGCCGAGAACAGGAGGTTCTGACGCTTCTGTGGCAACACTTTAAGAATGCGCTTGATGTCGTGGATAAAGCCCATGTCCAGCATACGGTCGGCTTCATCGAGTACCAGAACTTCCAGATCACGGAAGTGCAATGCTTTTTGATTGAACAGATCGAGCAGGCGACCCGGGGTTGCGACCAAGATGTCGGCGCCCTTACGCATGCGCATCATTTGCGGGTTGATACCCACGCCGCCAAACACCACGGCAGAACTCAGTGGTAAGTGCTTACCGTAAGTATGCACACTTTCCTGCACCTGTGCGGCCAATTCACGCGTCGGTGTTAATACGAGTGCACGCACACTGTTGGACTTGGCGCGTTCGCCTTGCGACAACAGTTGCAACAAAGGCAGGGTAAAACCTGCGGTTTTACCCGTACCCGTTTGCGCAGCAGCCATGACATCGCGGCCTTTTAGAACAGCAGGAATGGCTTGCGCTTGAATGGGGGATGCTGTGGTGTAACCTTTTTCACGTACAGCAGACAACAGGCTTTCTGACAAGCCGAGGGAATCAAAGGACATATTTTTCTCAACAGATGACGAGTATACGAAGCGAAAGCGTGTTGCTTGCGGCTTCAGTGGGGTCCGCACGGATACGGATTACTGTACTCGGCGGTAGGATTTCGCGCGGAGTGTACAGCAATTGAGCACCACAAGCCACTTTTCATTCTCACCCCAGTATTGAGAAACACTCCTTAATAGTGCGCCGATGCACCGTATTGATACAAAAAATAAAGGTAAGCTCAGCCGTTTTCTGCTATTTCTTTCGTTCTGAACTCGCGCAAACCGCTGAGGATCACAATGCTGGCCGACTTGGCCGCAGATTAGACAGTGGCACAGTATTTGTAGTGAGTCAGAGATCTACCCACTCATCATAATTATAAAATGACCGGAGTCATTACCTATCATGCACAGACATCATCGCAGAAAGCTGTTGTTCGCCCTCGCTGGCAGCCTGATCATCCCGTTCGCCGCCGCCCAAGAATCCCTTTTTTGTACCTACCCTGGAAATCCACGAAACCCCGACACCACGTACTTGCTTAATATGGACGGTACTGTAGTCGATCAACGGACCGCGCTGATGTGGGACCGGTGTGCTTGGGGTCAACAAGGCAACGAATGCTCCGGGACAGCAGCATCCTTCAACTGGAGCCAAATGCGCAATGCCGTAGAAACCGCAAATGCGCAAGCGTACAAGGGTTTCAACGACTGGCGTATGCCGAACTTAGACGAGCTAAAGTCTCTGGTTGAAAGCTGTCGGATGCGACCCGCCATCAATACCAATGTCTTTCCCAACACACCATCCAACTGGTTTTGGTCCATGCCAGCCATCGCCACTGAAGCGGAAGATACCGCCGGGGTCTACTTCTTCGACGGTTACGGATACGGCTATGGCCATCGCAACAACCAAGGCTATGGTCGCGTGCGGCTGGTACGAAACGCACAGTAGCCACAGTAAGGCCACCGGGTAGAAGTATTCCAGTGGCCTTTCATCGTCTCGTTAGACTTTAGTCTATGCCTGCATATACCGCTCTCAAACACTGATACTATTTGCCGCAATTACAATTAAAAATTAGCGCCTACCGCTGTTCACAAGGGTTGTGCTTCTCGAGACGCGGAGTACCCGAAATGACCAGAAATACTCTGATTATTGCATCGGCTTTACTGATTATCGTCCTTCTCCAGTTGGCGTTCGTCTTCACGGCATTGCCCGTGCTGCTGCTGGCGGCTCTAACCCCCATCGTCGCTGCGCTGGCTTTTTGGCTGCTGCTGTCATCGTCGGCCATCACTGTTGATGACACAACAGAGTCCGCCGATTTACTGTCGACGGCCTTACCTACGGTGACCGAGGCGACGTCGAAAATGGCCATTGGTGCCGCCGAAGTGTCCTTCCTGATCGACGGACTCAATAAAGATATTGGCAGCAGTGGCGAACAAGCCGAGCACATTGTCACTGCCAGTGAGCGCTTAACGCACGCCAGCCTGGCCATGCGCAACAACTTAGGCACCATCACCCACACCTTGCAAACGACCGCCAGCGCTGCCAGCTCGTCGTTCAGTGGACTGCAGTCGGGCGTTGCCGACATGTCCACGCTCGCCGGTGAAATTGGCCGTGCTGCCGAAAGCCTTAACGCATTGAATGAACGCACTGAAAAGATCGAACAGGTCACCGAAGTCATCAACGGCGTTGCCGAACAAACCAACTTACTGGCGTTGAACGCAGCCATAGAAGCGGCGCGTGCCGGTGAGCAGGGCCGCGGGTTCGCCGTGGTTGCGGATGAAGTGCGAGCTTTAGCTGCAAAAACGGCCGCTGCCACGGGCAATATCGCAGAAATGCTGCGTGCTATTCGCAGTCAATCACAAGAAACCGCCAGTGCAATGTCTGGGTTGGTAGGCCTCAGCGAAGAAGTCAGCTCACAGCTGACAGAACTGGTCGCTCATTTTAAAACCATCACCGAGGAAGTGTCGGCCACCTCTGATGCCATTGCTGAAGTCAATCAAGCAGGTACGGACGTTAACGACACCAGCTTGACCATCAGCGAAGCGATTCAGAACATCAGCCAAGCGCTGCACAATACGGAAAAACGTGGCACCTCGGTGGCTAACCAAGCCACTCAGGTATCGGAAGAGACAGAGACGATCTATCGCGCCCTGTCAGAATTTGATCGAGAAACCTTCTACAGCGCCATTTTGAACGAAGCAAACAGTGCAGCGTCCGCCATTGCAGAGCTGCTGGAGGATCTGGTTGAGCGCGGCGAACTCACCACCCAGCAACTCTTTTCTGTGGACTACCAACCGATTGCAAACACCAGCCCGCAGAAATACAGCACATCCTATGATAGCTTAACCGATCGACTGTTTCCGGCCATTCAAGAGCCCATTCTGACGCGCCATAGCAACGCACTTTATGCCGGTGCCGTGGACCGGAATGGCTACTTCCCAACACATAACAAGAAGTTCAGTCAGCCGTTAACCGGCGACTTCGACCGTGACCTGTTACACAACCGTACTAAGCGTATTTTCAACGACCGTACCGGTAGTCGCTGTGGCAGCAACACAGAGCATATGCTGTTGCAGACGTACAAGCGCGATACCGGTGAAGTACTGCACGACCTGTCGGTACCCATTATTGTGAACGGAAAACACTGGGGCGGCTTCCGCATCGGCTTCAAACGGGCTGATGATTGATTCAGCTAGGCGCCTGTACAAAATCGGCTAAGTAATCGATGCCGGCATCCGCCGCGCGGTAAACCAAATACAGAGTTTTTGCCACGCCTTCATCACCGAGTTGCAAATGCTTGATCGGGTATTCCTGCTGGTAACGTTTAGCCAACCAGTCGGGCAGTGTGCAAACGCCCCGGTTAGCGGCCACCAGTTGAATCATGATATCCATGGCTTCAATTTCTTGATGCGCGCGCGGTTCTAACCCCGCAGGTAGCAAGAACTGAGTGAACACATCCAGCCGCTCGCGTGCCACAGGAAAGGTAATGAGGTGCTCGCGACAGAGTTGATTGGGCGTCACCGTCCTTTCTGCCGCCAACGCATGCTGGTCTGGCACCACCAAACGCAATTCATAATTAAAGACCGGCACATGGTGCAGATGGTCTTTGAGCACCGGATCACTGGTGATGAGCACATCAATCTGATGTTGTTCTAAGGCTTCTAAACCATTGAAACGAAAGCGCTGAATCACATCCAAATCCACTTCCGGCCAACGTTGCAAATAAAGCTGCACGACCGTTAACAACCACTCGTAGCAGGGGTGGCATTCCATACCAATACGCAACCGACCGCGCCGCCCCTCTCCGTATGCGCGCAACGTCGCTTCTGCCTGCTCCAACTGAGGCAACAAACTTTGGCTCACGCGCAACAGGTGCTCACCAGCTTGAGTAAGTCGCAGCCCTCTTCCCTGCTTTTCCCACAAAGGTGTATTCAGTTGGTCTTCTAACTTTTTAATGGAATGCGACAAAGCAGATTGGGTAAGAAACAGCGCATTGGCCGCCTCACTGAGCGTGCCCTTTTCGTGTAAGGCCTGCAAAATTTCCAGATGAATACGCTGAATCATTAATATCACTCACCAATCAAGTAGTAATGATCATTTTTTCTCATATTTCATTGCTTGTAAAGTGCCCTCCATCAACACACAGAATGGAGTTCACTGATGGCCCGACTACATAACCTTGGTTTTCCGCGCATTGGCGCCCACCGAGAACTTAAATTTGCCCAAGAGTCTTACTGGAAAGGCGAGTCTTCCGCCGAATCATTGCAATTAACCGCATCGACCTTGCGCAAGCGCAATCTGACGCTGCAGAACGACCTTGGGTTAGACTGGATTCCGGTCGGCGACTTCTCGCTGTACGACCAAGTGCTGGATACCAGTTTCTTGCTTGGCCACCTGCCGCGCCGGTTCCGACACGAACAAGACATCCCGACGCTTGACCAATATTTCCGCGTTGCGCGTGGACGCTCGCGTCAGGGTGCACCGGTGGCTGCTGGTGAAATGACCAAGTGGTTTGACACCAACTATCATTACATCGTTCCAGAGTTCGAGGCGGACACTAGGTTCACCCTGAATGCCGAAAAACTACTGAACGAAGCGCAAGAAGCGGCCGACCTGGGCATCCCTTTCAAACCGGTTGTTTTGGGGCCGTTGAGCTATCTGTTTTTAGGAAAAGAGAAAGATAACGGTATAAATAAGCTGGACCTGCTCGACCAGCTTTTGCCCATTTATGCAGCCCTATTGGCCCGTCTAAGCGAAGCCGGTGCGCAGTGGGTGCAATTGGATGAGCCTATTCTGGCGTTGGACTTGGACGCCACATGGCAACGCGCTTTCCAACAGGCTTACAGCACGCTGGCTGAATCTAGCGAGGCGTTGCCGCGCATTTTGCTGGCAACCTACTTCGGCGCCCTGCAAGACAACTTGCCCTTGGCGCTCGGACTGCCGGTTCAAGGCCTGCATTTGGACGCCGTGCGCGGGAAATCTGAAGTGCCGCATGCATTGGCTGAATGGCCCAACGACAAGGTGCTGTCGCTTGGTGTCATAGACGGGCGCAACATTTGGCGCACTGACTTGAACGACGTGTTGAGTTGGTTGGAGCCGATACACGCTCAACTGGGTGAGCGCCTGTGGGTAGCGCCGTCTTGCTCACTGTTGCATGTACCGGTAACGCTGAACGACGAGAATCAGCTCGACCCGGAGCTTAAGTCGTGGCTGAGTTTCGCCGAACAAAAGCTGCAAGAACTGGCGCTGCTTGGGCGTGCTTTGAACGAAGGGCGTGCCGCAGTGCAGGCTGAATTGGATGCTAATGCCGAGGTGATCAACAGTCGTCGTACGTCAGATCGCGTAACGCGTACAACTGTTCAGCAGCGCCTGCAAGGCTTAACCAAGTCGCTGTTTGAGCGCCAATCACCTTACGTCGTACGGGCGGAACTGCAGCGTGAGCGCTTCCGACTGCCAGCCTACCCAACCACCACCATTGGGTCTTTTCCCCAGACGCCTGATATTCGGCAAGCACGACGCCGTTTGCGTGCTGGCGAGATTGATAGCGTCACTTACGAACAAGAGATGAAGACTCAAATCACACTGGCCGTGCGCGAGCAAGAAGACTATGAACTCGACGTACTGGTACACGGCGAGGCCGAGCGCAATGACATGGTGGAGTACTTTGGCGAGCAGTTGGACGGCTATGCCTTCACCCGTTTCGGCTGGGTACAGTCGTACGGCAGTCGTTGCGTGAAACCACCGTTTATTTACGGCGACGTAGCGCGTCCACAGGCGATGACGGTGGCATGGAGCGCTTTTGCACAGTCGTTAACCGACAAGCCCATGAAAGGCATGCTGACCGGCCCAATTACCATGCTGCAATGGGCGTTTGTGCGCGACGATCAACCGCGCCAAGTGACCGCACAACAAATCGCGCTGGCCTTGCGTGATGAGGTGGAGGATTTGGAAGCGGCAGGTATTGGCATGATCCAAGTGGATGAGCCCGCCTTCCGTGAAGGATTGCCATTGAGACGAGGTGATTGGGCGCACTATTTGGCGTGGTCTGTTCAGGCGTTTCGTTTGTCCACCGCCGGTGTACGCGACGACACCCAGATTCATACGCACATGTGCTATTCGGAGTTCAACGACATCATGGCCGCCATAGCAGACTTGGATGCCGACGTGATCACCATTGAGACGTCGCGCTCGGACATGGAGTTATTGGACGCGTTCAATGACTTCGCATACCCGAATGAAATTGGACCGGGGGTTTATGACATCCACAGCCCGAATGAACCGGCGGTGGAGCGCATGGTCAAACTGATGCAACTCGCGGCGGAGCGCATTCCTGCCGAGCGCTTGTGGGTCAACCCGGACTGCGGCTTGAAAACACGGCAGTGGGACGAAGTGCGCCACGCCCTGCGCAACATGGTGGAGGCTGCAAAACAATTACGGGTCGGAACAGCGCAGCCCACATTCGATCAGGGGGCTGACCTCCGACAAGAAACTACGGCCTGATAAAAGGCGAAATGACCGTGTCCCAAGGCGCATCGCTCTGGGCACGGTCAAAACCGAACTGTTCAATGCGCTCCATCCAAGCTCGGTTAAACAACTCGGTGGCACCCGGTTCCGTCGCCATGGTGGACGGAATACCGGTGTGGTGCACGCGCATGGTTAAGCCCGGCACGTCATAGCTCACTGCTAACGCCAAACTCTCTAAGCGTTCCAACACCTGCGGTTGCTGTGCCCAAAACATCGCCCAACGGCTGCGATCGCTCAGTGCTCGACGTTTGCTCGGCTGCAAGGCCACCATGTCCATGTGCGTCCAGAGGTTCAGAATGACCCACACACGCACTTCAACGTTCTCTGTAACGCCTCGCTCAGCCAATAGTTCGGCCAATTGGCGATACTCGCCTAGGCCATACAACACCAACATATTCGACACCACACCGCCATCGACATGCAGATGGTTATCGATCATACGGGGTGGAAAGATACCCGGAATGGCGGTGCTGGCGTAAAAGCGGTCATGCATGCCGGAGAGGTCGCTGCAATCACCCATTTGCGTGTTGATATCCCACGCCCGGCCGGTGGCGAGGTCTAAGTTAGTGGTGCCAATGAACAACTGGCGACCTTCAGCAAAAATGGGCTGCAAGTTCTGGCAGTGCTCTGTATCAACGACTTCGGCAATGGTCGCTTCGTAGTCACGTGTGTTCACCAGGCCACCTGTAGGCCGCAACCAAAACCACCAGTCCAGCGTGGGCGCAAAGCTGTCAGCGGCGTTGCGAAACAATCCGGCACCACGCGCAAGGTCTGCAGGATCATTAAACGCCACGAAAGGTACTTGTAATGCACCGGTACTGATCCCGGCAATGATGTCGAATTCGGGCATCGGAAAATCAGCGTTCTGCTGCCAGCCGCGCATAAACCCCATGCCATAGGCGCCGTTTTGTCCGCCGCCAGACAACATCAAGATATCAATCTGTGCAGCGTTCTGAGCGGCTACGCGGTCCGCCAAGGTGACCAGCGACTGCGCAATTACACGCTCTTGCTGCGCGTTTTCGCCCGGCGCGGCCTTTACCAGATCGTCAATACTGCGCTCCGTGCGCGATACAGACGCGCAGGCGCTGATGAGAGCAGCCGTCAGCACAACGGTTGCAGTGATAAATACTCGCACAGGTGTCTCCTTGATAAATGACGTCCTATATGGAAATAAAAAAGCCTACTCGCCTTAAGGTTCCAGCGCGGCAACAAAGTCCGGATTATTGAACAATACGCGACACTCGTCTCTGTTTCTTGGTCTAGCTCGCGCCGAGTTGTTTGGCCCAGATGTATTCAGAAAGGTTGCTGCGTCCGCTTCATACGTATAATCCTTAACCTCGTCCTCATCGAGAATGCTCTGCTCCACTGTTTCGCGGAAAAAATCTTCATCATCAACTGAAGTAAATATGCGCAATAAACTTTCCCTCGCCACGATAGGACCAAGGTAATCTTCAAGCTCGATCCAGCTATTAACATTCAACGGCTTGGACCATGTACCTCTAAAATACCGCACATCATCGTCATCATCGCCCAATCTCACGCAGGTTGACATAGGGCCACTGGTGTCTGTGGTTTTTCCATCGATATAGCGCACAAATATCTCGGTATCACCGCCGTCTTCAAACCCAATCACCAAGTAGTTACCTTGCCACGGAAAAGGCAGGGTACCCAGTGTGTTGTCACTTACTGCAATATTGGCAGTAGCACCGCCGATTAACGCTGTGGCAATACGTGGCAAATCAAACTCACGATCAGCTACAGGATTAAACTCAACGACCAAGCCGTCAAAAATGGAAGGGGTAATCGTTGCTACCGCACCGCCGTTATTATTTCGCACAGCGGTACGCGCAACGATGTACATGACCTCCGCAGCCAGTACACCTGCCTCTCGCACGTCGTCGTTCGCTGGCGGTATCTGCGCGAGTTCATTGTAAATGGCAACCAATGCTTCAAAGGCGTCAACCGCCACAGTTCGTCGTGTTTGCAATACGTCATCAGCAAACAGGTCGGCAAATACTTCGATGTCCGTCGCCGTAAAGTCCAATGGCTGAATATCATTTTCGGCGATGTATGCAGCTATGGCACGCACTAGGGTCAACTGGTTTTTAGATCGCACGTCTGAACTGGCGTCTCCTCGCATGTCTGACAGCAAATGTTGCAACGCCTGCAACAAATTGGCATTCGCCAACAACTCCATGTGTGCCACTGAGGTAGGGGCAGAAAAATCTTCCCTGAGGTCGTTCATCCCCAGATCAAAAGCAGCCAGAATCGCTGTCCGGTCGGACTGAGCATCAACGGCTGCAAGCAACGATGTATAGGGTGACAATAAAAGTGGCGTTGAAGAACGGCTGGATGATTGCTGTAATGTGCTGCGCAGCGCCATCGTTCCGCGCAACCGCTCCCCAGTTACCAAATCGCGCCCACCACGGGCGCGAATGACGACGCCTTCTTGGCTGCTGCCGTGACGCAGACAATACCGAAACTCGAATGCGCTGCTGGGCAAGGCACAGTAGTTCATGCCCGTCAGTGGGTTGTAACTGTAGTAGCCATCCCCGTCAGTGTATGCACGTGGCTCACCGGAGTCCCGGTCATTGTTATTGTTGAGGTCGACCCACACCGTCGCTCCGGCAATACGCCCGTCGACCACCAAACCGTTTAACCCAACGCGACTGTCGACACCGCTTCCGTCTTGCGGGTCGCAGGCCACCAGCATCATGGATGCCAGCGTTAAGTACAAAGTTCGAAGAATGTCTTTCATGCTCAAATCCTCCGCCCTTTTAAAATGCTACGTTGAGTGACACCGACGCCGACGCAGTGCGAAAGGCATTGGCTTGCTCAATGGTGTCGCCATTGCGCAGATCTTCAAAGTTCGCGGCCATTGCACCATCAAGCTGCAGCACATTAAACAGTGTGAGACCCAGGCCAAATTCCACAAATTCCATATCCTGCAGATCCACCTGCACGCCAGCGCGCGCTTTCGGCCAATACCATGCATCGGGCACCAGCATGATACCCGCGGTTACTACCTGACTACGCTCACCGAAAATATCGATGGCAGGCCACAAATCTGCCGATCCTCCGACAACCACCTCATAACCGTAGTTGTCAAAATAGCGCGCAGCATCAACGGTTACCCGTGGTTCGAGGCGATGTTCTTCTTCCAAAGTTATTTTCCCGACTGCAGCAAAGTATTCCGCATTAAAACAGGCAGTTTGCTGGCTCTCATTGGAGATAGCTGCGCAGTCGCCACCCAGAGCGTTATAGTTCAGACGCGGTCGATTGACGTTATAGGCGGTCACCCCAACATGCCCTTCGCGGCGCTGGAAAAGCACCCCAATATCAACCGTTGCAGTAACCTGTAGGTCAGGTGACAGAGCACTTTCCAGCAATTCACGTTGCAGTTCGTCGACATAGCCATTCTCTGTCTCGGCTAGCTCGGTGACCGGAATGACCTGCTTGTAGAGATCCCCCACAATGATGTTGGTCCGCGCGCCAACGATTGTACGAGCACCCAGTATGTTCATCTCGGGAAACGGCTGCGCATAGCTGAAGCTGAAGTTAAACAGTTGCGCTTTTTTCAGATAAACCGAAGACAGCGTTTCTATGGCACCAATAGGATCAAAGTCATCATCATCGAGGTCATCTGCCTCGGCATCAATGGTCAGAGGTGCATATAACACAGAGCCTCGAGCGGAGGTCATTGCTGACACGCTGAACGCGATGGGGCCGTTCAATGCAATGAACTTTAACTGCAGAGGGGTCATCGGCATGTTCAATACAACTCCGCCTTCAGCGTAAAACTGGTCGTCCAAATTACGCAATCCGACGTTCAAGACCTCTTCCATCTGTTCTATTCCGTCGTCCTCAAAGTCGGCATCGCTCAGCACCGAGAGGACATCATCAGCGAAGCGCAAGGTTTCACCAGCCCCTCTAGCGCTGACGTAGAACGAAGTATCCAGCACACTAAAGCGTGCCTCATTAGTATTCATAAAACTCATAGCCGGATTGTATCGTCCTGAACTCGCCAAATGCGGGTGACTCATGCCAGGAACACTGACATTCGACCCCGATGGGACATACAGTTGATTAGAGGCTACACCATGCGCAGACGCCAGCAACAGCGCTCCGCCCAAGACGACCAAGTTCCTCATACGTTACCGCTCCGTTACCGCCCAGAGGCTATCCTCTGCTTTGTGCATACCTTTAGTCTAGTTTAAGGCCACGGCCATTAGCTAATATTTACCGACGATTGCTCATGGTTAATCGATATATGCAGTCTTCACGCCATCTTAACCGCGTAAGAGCAATCTTCAACCAGCGATTGGAATTGCCATGCATTTGTGTCGGAAACGTCTACTATGTGTTGAATGGGTATGGAATTTGGCAGTTCAAATTATGACACTTGTGTTTCGAGCATTGGTCACATCGATTTTAGCCATGGCTATGGCGTGCTCGGTGTACGCGCAGCACCCTATCTCAACCATTATTAAACAACCCAGTGTCGATCTCAGTACGGAGTGGCAATACCGTTGGGGTGATTCTCCACTGGACAGCC